>JAFVYB010000091.1 GCA_017500825.1 Myxococcaceae bacterium
CCGCCCCGTCAAAATACACGTTGGCCAAATTAAAATCAGCCAATCATTTGGGGGAGCCCGTTTGGGGAAGAAAGCGCGTTTTTGAATAAATTAAATCGAGCTTATGCGGGTCCAATTCAAAAAACTGCCCAGCGCTCAAGCGTCTTTAAGCTGCCCCGCGCTCAAGCGGCTTTGAATGGCCCCGTGCTCAAGCGTCTTTAAGCTGCCCCGCGCTGAAGCGGCTTTTCGATTGCCGTGCGCTGAAGCACAAAAAACAAAGGCGTGCGCTGGGGCGCGGAAAATAAAAAAAACGCACAGCGTCAAAAAGGACGCCGTGCGCTGAGGCACCAAAAACAAAGAAGAAATCGATTATAAATCAATAATGATCACGCCGCGCGAGGGCTTTTCGTCCTCTTTTCTCTGCGGAACTTTGGGCAGCACAGGCAGGGGCAGCTGCACGGACGGGCGTTCCAGGCGCTCTTTTTCTTCCCGTCTTTTCTTTCGGATTTCTTCGATGATGAAGGCGTCGAGCATTGGAGCCTCCTCCCCTGTTGGTCGCCGTGTGGCGGCGGGCTTTGTCGAAATGCTTTGAAACGCTCTCTGGCGTCCCCCGGATGTGTCGAGCAGCGGGCCCCACACGGCACATTCAATGCAACCTGGATGCCATTGATAAAAATTCCGCGGTCCCTCTCCTGTGCGGGGAGGCGCGGGCAACGGCCTCACCCGGCCTTGGCCAGGGCCTCGGCGCGCGTCTTGAACTCCTGCAGGGTGCGCGGCAGCGTCTTTTCCGAGAGGAGGTTGGCGATGGCTTTGGGGACGAGAAGGCCGAAGCCGACATCGATGGTGTAGGTGGCGCGGGTGCGGTTTGGGCCGAGGGCTTCGAGATCCCAGCCGCCGTTGTTCGACTTCATGATCTCGCCGCGGACGAGGCGCCATTCGACGTGGGTGGGCGGCGTTTCGCGCTGCAGCAGGGTGTAGCTGACGCGCTTCTTGGTGATGCCGACGTCGACTTCGATGACGTAGGTCACCTCGCGCTCACCGGCGGCGTTGGGCTCGCCCACCGTGATGTCGCGCATGGTCGAGAGGAACTCCTCGTAGCGCGCGTAATCGGTGACGACCTTGAAGAAGTCCTCGATGGGGACGTCGACCTCGATGCTCTGCTTCACTGCGCTCATGGGCGGCCTCTCTGAAGGTGACGGGCGGGAAAAAAAGGGGCGGCCCCTTAGAGCAGTCGCCAGTCAAAAGCAACTTCGCGGCCGCAAGGCTCCAAAGGGGGGAAAATGGGCGGTTTGGGCCGGGATTTTTGGGAGGCGTTCTCCTGGAGGGCGCGCGGAAACGGGGCGTTTTCAGGTTTTGGACAGGCGCGATCTTTGGCCCTAGAGCGCCGCGCCCATGGACACCCCCTATGAATGGATAGAGACGGCGGAGCGCCTCGAAGCGCTGGGCAGGGCCATGGAGCAGGCGGCGTGGATCGCGATCGACACCGAGTCCAACTCGATGTTCGTCTATCGGGAGCGCGTCTGCCTGATTCAGCTCAATGTCGAAGGCGCGCTCTATCTCGTCGATCCGTTGGCCCTGACTCAGGGCGAGGCGCCGTGGCAGGCACCCCACTCCGCGCTCGAACGCCTGCGCGCGCCGCTTGAAGACCGAGACAAGCCCAAGCTGCTCCACGGCGGCGAATACGACGTGGCCACGCTGGCGCGCGACTTTGGCATCGCGCTCAGGGGCATCTTCGACAGCCAGCACGCGGCCTTCCTCCTCGGCTGGGAAAAGACGGGCTACGGCGCGGTGGTCGAACGCGTGACAGGCGTCAAACTGGCCAAGGCGCACACGCAGGACGACTGGGGCAAGCGGCCCATCGACAAAGCGGCGCTCGACTACGCCATCGACGACGTGCGCTACCTGCCGGAGGTCTCGGCGCACCTGAAGGCGGCCGTGACAGAGGCGGATCTGGAGGAAGAGCTCGCCGTGGGGCTTTGCGCGATCGAGGAAAAGCGCTGGCACGGCGGGTTTGACCCGGGCGCCATCTGGCGAATGAACGGCGCGCACAAACTCTCCGGAGCGCAGATGCGCGGGCTGTTTGTCCTTCATTGCCTGCGCGATCGCCTGGCGCGGCGCTACGACCGGCCGGCGGGGCAGTTCATCAATGATCGCGTGCTGGTGGCGCTGGCGACGCGACGGCCCGAAGACACGGCGGATCTCAAGCGGGCGGGGCTGCGTTCGGCGCTCGTGGCCCATCACGGCGAGGAATTGATGGCCGCGCTGAAAAATCCCGAGCGGATCGACGACCTGCCGCCCTTTCCCCCGCGCCCCTGTCCTCGCGAGCCGGACGACGAGGAAAAGAAGCGGGAGGCCAACCTGCGCGCCTGGCGTCAGAAGGAGAGCAAACGGCGACAGGTCACGCCGCACGCGGTGCTGCCGACGCGGGCGCTGATGTGGCTCAAGGCCCATGGCGCCGACGATCTCGGGGCAGTGCCGCAGCTCGGGGAGAAGCGCGCCCGACTGTATGGCGACGAGCTCAGGCGCCTGTGCCGCCAGCGAAAGTGAGGCCGGCGCAAAACGCTAAAGCGGCGCGGGCGGGGCGAACCGTCGGCGGAGGCGGCCTGTCGAATCGGTCAGCCAAAGCGGTCAGCGGCGCGCCGAGCGCAGGATCTCGGGCGCGGGCAACAGGTCGAGCGGGTCGACGGGCTCGCTCCCCTTCCAGATCTCGAAGTGCAGGTGGGCGGCGGTGCTGCGGCCGGTGTTGCCGGTCAGGCCGATAGGATCGCCCGCCTCCACGCGGTCGTTTTGGCGCACGAGGATGAGCGAGAGGTGGCTGTAGGTGCTGGTGAAGCCGCCTTCGTGGAGAATCTCGACGCTCAGGCCATAGCCGCCGTTTTCGGCCGCGCGCGTGACGGTGCCTGGAGCGATGGCCTCGACGCGCTGCCGGGTGCGGGCGCGCAGGTCGACGCCTCGGTGAAAGCGCTTTTGGCCGGTGAAGGGATCGCGGCGGGGACCGAAGAGCGAGGTGACGAGGGGCGACTCCAGGGGCCAGCGGAAGGTGATCGGCCGGGGCGCGGAAAGAAGCGCGCGGTGTTCGTCGATCTTGCGCGTCAATCCCTGAAGGCGGGCCTCAAGCGCGATGGGAAGCCAGGGCGGCAGGGCGGCGTAGCGCGTCGCGTCGAGTTCGAGCTCGCTCTCCAGGGCCACGCGGGCGCGGACGAAGGTGAGCAGCGGGAGCTCGCGCGCGGGCGTTCGCAGGGCGCGGTCAACGGCGCCGAAGATCTCGCTCCAGCGCCTGAGCGATTCCGCCGCCATGGCCGGGCGCTCGCCGGTGGCACGCTGGCGCGCCGCGTTTTGCGTCGAGGCGAACACTTCGAGCGCAGTTTCCAGATCCAGCGCTTCAAGTGACGGGGGCGCGTCTGTCTTTGGAGGTGGCGCGGCGGCTGGCGCGGGCGGTTGGGGCGGCGCGTTCATCGCGGTGGGCGAAGCGTCGTCGTCTGACTCGGGCGCTGGAAAAGCCTGTGGCGCCAGTCGGTAGGGCGCGTGGGCGCGGCGCGGCGTTTCTTTCCTCTCCGGCGAAGTCGCGCAGGCAGCGGCCAGGGCGAGTGGCAGGACGACCACCGAAAGAGACAGGCGCGGGCAGGGGCGCGGGAGGCGTTCGCGGCGGCCAGTCGAAAAGTCCATGGCGGCGCTCCCTCAGACATTTGATCGCCCCCGGCAACATTTTGGCGGCGCGGAAAATGGCCTCTGGCGAAGGCTTTGTGGCAGGCGGCGCGGCCATTCGAAGAGGGCGGCGGCACGCGGACAAGCGACAGGAAAATCGAGGCGCTCGATGGCGACGGACTGGATTTGCGGAACGAACGACGAGGACGAGGGCGACTTTGACTGGGAAGCGCCGGTTGAGCTCGCGATCGACGGCGTTCTCGACCTGCATCACTTTGCCCCGCGCGAGGTTCCATCGCTCGTCGCCGACTACCTCGACGCCTGCCGCCAGAAGGGCATCGACCGGGTGCGGATCATCCACGGCAAGGGCACCGGCACGCTGCGCAAGACCGTGCGCGCCATCGCCACGCGCCACCCGTTTGTCATCGACATCGAGACCGCCGACGCCACGCAGGGCGGCTGGGGCGCGACGATTTTGACGCTCCGGCTCGACTGACAGCGCGAAACGACGGGCGCTCACGTTCGAGGAGCCTCGCCGCTCGATGGACGGCTGGGCCGCTGGACGATCGCGCCAGATGGTGTAGGGGCGCCGCCGCTTTTCACCCGCCACCTCCCACTCAAAGGAACGCGCCGTGTCGCTCACCCGTCCCCGCATCGTCTTTATGGGCACCCCGTCCTTCGCGGTCGCCTCACTCGCCGCCTGCCACGAACTGGGCGAGGTCGTCCTCGTCGTCAGCCAGCCGGATCGACCGGTGGGGCGCAAGGGCGTCGTCGAGGCGCCGCCGGTCAAGCGCTGGGCCCTCGAACACGGCATCCAGGTGCTCCAGCCCGAGCGGCTCAAGGGCGGCGATCTGCACGAGGTGGTGCGCGCGCTCGACGCCGATGTGTCGGTCGTGGCCGCCTATGGCCGCATCCTGCCGCGGGAACTGCTCGACGCGCCGCGCTTTGGGTCGGTGAACGTCCACGCCTCGCTGTTGCCCAAATACCGGGGCGCCGCGCCTGTGCAGTGGGCCATCGCCCGAGGCGAACGCGAGACAGGCGTCAGTCTGATGCGCATGGAGGAGGGGCTCGACACCGGGCCGGTCATCGCCCAGTCGCGCCTTGAGATCGCGCCGGACGAAACGGGCGAAGGGCTGCTCGGCAAGCTGGCCGTCGAGGGCGCGCGCATCCTCCAACGCGAACTCGTCCCCTTCCTGCGCGGCGAACGCGTTCCTGTGCCTCAGGACAACGACGCCGCCACGCACGCGCCGATCATCCGCAAGGAGGACGGGCGACTCGATTTCACGCGGCCGGCGGCCGAGCTCGAAGCGAGATTGCGCGCCTTCACCCCCTGGCCCGGCGCCTTCACCGAACTGGGGCCAAAGCGGCTCAAGGTGCATCGCGCCATCGTCGACGCCTCGCTCAGCGGCAAGGCGGACAAGGTCGACGCCGGAACCGTCCTGTGGGCCGACGAACGCGGCATGGCCGTGGCCACTTCACAGGGCGCGATCGTCTTTCTCGAAGTCCAGATCGAGGGCGGCAAGCGCCTGAGCGTGGCCGACTTCCTCAAGGGCCGCGACGTGCCCGCCGGAACCAGACTCGGAGGCGAGGGCTGACGATGAACGCCGCCAAATCCGCGCGCCCCCTGCGCCAACACCTCGTCCGCGCCGCCGTGCTCGAACTGTGCGCCGCGGTCCGCGTCGACGGCGAGCTGGCCGACCGCGCCCTCGAACGCCTGATCAGGCGCGAAAAAAACCTCTTCAGCGCCGAGCGTCGGGCCATCGGCGAAGACCTCTTCCACCTGTTGCGCCGCGAGCGATTTCTCGACTTCGCGCTCGGCCTCGATCCCGCGCGCGCCACCTCGCTCAAGCCGCTCTTCGACGCCCGCTACGCCGCCCTGCGCTGTCTGAACGGCGCGGAGGTCTCCCGCGTGATCGCCGAACACGCCTGCGACGAATCCCTCGCGCGGCGACTCGTCAACCTCAGGCGCGATGTGCCCGCCGACCTGCCAGGCGACAGGCGCGTGGCCCTGACCGGATCCTTCCCCGACCACCTGGCGAGGCGACTCATCGACGAGATGGGCGAGGCAGACGCCCTCGGATTTGCCGAATCGAGCCAGCAGCGCGCGCCGCTCACCCTGCGCGCCAACACCCTGCGCGCCACGCGCGACCAATTGCGAAAGGCGCTCAACCGCGAAGGCATCGACACCTCCCCCACCCCTGTCGCGCCCGACGGCCTCACCGCCCACGGCCACCCGCGACTGACAGCGACGCGCGCCTTCGAGGACGGACTCTTCGAAATCCAGGACGAGGGCAGCCAGCTCCTCGCCCTTCTCGTCGACGCCAAACCCGGCGAACGCGTGGTCGACACCTGCGCCGGCGCCGGCGGCAAAACGCTCTCTCTCGCTGCCCAGATGCAGGGTCAGGGAACGCTCTTGGCCTTCGACGTTCAGGCCAGCCGCCTCCAAAAACTCGTCCAACGCGCCCGCCGCGCCGCGGTCCACACCATCCAGACGCGCGTCATCCCCGCCCAATTCGACGCCAGGCGCGACGCCGCCAAACTGCGCGCCAAATGCGATCGCGTGCTCATCGACGCCCCCTGCTCCGGCCTTGGCGTCCTGCGGCGCACCCCTGACGCGCGCTACCGCCTGAGCGAGACGACCTTCGACGAATTCGCCGAGCGCCAGCTGGCCATCCTCCAGAGCCATTGCGAGCTCACGCGCCCTGGCGGACGCCTCGTCTACGCGACCTGCAGCGTGGCCCGCGCCGAGAACGAATCCGTGGTCGAGCGCTTCCTCGCCGCGCGTCCCGACTTTGAGCTCGTCGACGCCGCCCAGGCCCTGCCAACGGCCGCCCGCGCCATGGTCCGCGACGGCTTCTTCGCCCCCCTGCCCCATCGCCACGGCTGCGACGGCTTTTTCGCGGCACTCCTCACCCGCCGCTGACGCCCGAGCCAGACGCGCCAACTTTCCGCGCTTTTTCCGGGGCCGCGCACGCGCCCCTTCGCCCACCCACACCAGAGGAGACACGCCATGACCGCCCTCACCCAATCGCCCGCCTGGCAATCGCTCGCGCGCCATTTCAAGGACGAGATCGAGCCACTCAGCATGCGCCAGCTCTTCGCCGACGACCCCGACCGCTTCCGCAAACTCTCGCGCCGCTTCGAAGACTGGCTCGTCGACTTCTCCAAAAACCGCCTCACCGCCGAGACCATCGACCGCCTCGTCACGCTCGCCAACCAGCAGGGCCTCGACGAAGCCATCGACCGCATGTTCGCCGGCGACAAGATCAACGAAACCGAAGGCCGCGCCGTCCTCCACACCGCCCTGCGCAACCGCTCCAACCGCCCCGTCCTCGTCGACGGCGAAGACGTGATGCCCAAGGTCAACGCCGTGCTCGCCCAGATGCGCGACTTCAGCGAGGCCATCCGCAGCGGCACCTGGCGCGGCGCCACCGGCGAGCGCATCAGCGACATCGTCAACATCGGCATCGGCGGCTCCGACCTCGGCCCCTGCATGGTCTGCGACGCGCTCAGGCCCTACGCCCAGGACGGCCTGCGCGCCCACTTCGTCTCCAACGTCGACAGCACGCACATCGCCGAGACGCTCAAGCGCCTCGACCCGGCCACCACGCTCTTCATCGTCGCCAGCAAGACCTTCACCACCCAGGAGACGATGACCAACGCCGAGACCGCGCGCGCCTGGCTCGTCGACAAGCTGGGCAAAGACGCCGTGCCGCGCCACTTCGTCGCCGTCTCGACCAACGCCCGCGAAGTCGCCGCCTTTGGCATCGACACCGCCAACATGTTCGTCTTCTGGGACTGGGTCGGCGGTCGCTACTCGCTGTGGAGCGCCATCGGCCTGTCGATCGCCTGCCTCATCGGCATGGACAACTTTGAAGACCTGCTCGGCGGCGCCCACGCCATGGACGAGCACTTCCGCACCGCGCCCTTCGACGACAACCTGCCCGTGCTCCTGGCCCTCGTCAGCCTCTGGTACATCGACTTCTTCGGCGCCGAGTCGCACGCCATCCTGCCCTACGACCAATACCTCGCCCGCTTCGCCGCCTACCTCCAGCAGGGCGACATGGAGAGCAACGGCAAGAGCGTCGACAAACAGGGCCGCGCCATCGACGACTACGCCACCGGCGCCATCATCTGGGGCGAGCCAGGCACCAACGGCCAACACGCCTTCTACCAGCTGATCCACCAGGGCACGCGCCTCGTCCCCTGCGACTTCATCGCCACCATCGACACCCACAACCCCATCGGCGACCACCACGACAAGCTCCTGGCCAACTTCTTCGCCCAGACCGAAGCTTTGATGCGCGGCAAGACCGAAGCCGAGGCGCGCGAAGAACTCCGGGCGCAGGGCCTGCCGCAGGACAAAATCGACGCCCTCGCCCCACACAAAACATTCGCCGGCAACAAGCCGACGACCTCCATCCTCCTCAAAAAACTCACCCCGCATTCCCTCGGCGCCCTGATTGCCCTCTACGAACACAAAATCTTTGTCGAAGGCGTCTTATGGAATGTCTTCAGCTTCGACCAATGGGGCGTCGAACTCGGCAAACAACTGGCCAAAAAAATCCTGCCCGAACTGAATTCGCCCGACAAAATCACCGCGCACGATTCCTCCACCAATGGATTGATTAATTTTTACAAAGAAAACAAATCCATCTGATCGCGCCCCGGCGCCACTTTATTCTTTCGCGTCTCAGCGCACGGCAGTCCGTCTTCTGTCGTGCGCTTTTTGTTTTGGATTATCCCGCGCAAGCTCGATTTAATTTATCAAAAAAAAAACGCGATTTCAAATCCCCCACAAAACAAAACCAATTCAACCCGCCGCGCAAAAACGCGGCTTAATTCATTCAAACTCGTTTTATCAGGGCTTTGACTTCCATTCAGGCGGCCAAAGCCCCGACAAAACGCGGCACCAATCAAAATCGCGTCGGCGCTGATCAAACCCCAAACCGCCGCGCGCCGAAACGCCATTATTTCACGCAGCGAAACCCGACGCTGCTGCCTTTGGTGTTGGCGGGATAGGCGTCCCGAATCGCCACTGGCAAATACTCGGCGCCGATATAACAGGCGCCGCCTTTGATAATATAAAGCGCGTTTTCTTCTTTGGTGTGCAGGGGGCTTTGCGGCGTGGCGGTCCATTCGCGGACATTGTCGGCCATATGCTTGAGCCCCAGCGGCGAATCACCCGCCGGCGAATACATCCCGACAGCGACGGTGCCATTATAAAAATCGACCTTTTGGCGCTCGTAACAATAAAACGACTCTTTGCGGGTGACGATTTCAAAGCAGGCGTTCTGGCAATGATCCGGCGCGTGGTCGCCCCAGGGAAAGATCGTCTTTCGCGTCTGGGCGCCATCGTGCGTCGCGGCCCGCTCCCATTCGTCGGCGGTCGGCAGACGCGCGCCCTTCCATTCGCAGAATTGTTTGGCTTCGCGCCAGGTCACACAATTCATCGGGTGCTTTGAATAATCATCGCCGCGAAAATAATTGCACAACGCGTTTGCCTGATCGTCCGCGCCTTTGGGCTCGACACATTCGCCCGCTGCCACGCATTCTTTGTATTGCGCCACGGTGGTCTCATGTTGGGCCATGGCAAAGGCGGGGCGGGGTTTGTCCTGGGGCGAATCGCCTTGTTGCGCCGGGATATTGATCCAGCCATCGCGGGCAGGCTTTGGCGCGGGCGTTTTGGCGATATTGTCCGCGCTTTGAGCCACGACGGTGTTTTTATTTTGAGTCGCCGTTGTCTTTGGTTCGCCGCCTTTGTCAGCGCAGGCGCCCAAAATCGCCATCAAGGCCAGGGCGCGGGCGCTGTTTGTCGTCGAAATCAATGGATGGCGCGTCGTCATGATTTTCTCCTGAAAAGCCCGCGTAAGCGCGCGCTTTATTTTGAATCTGGCCCTCCAAAGGCCGCAACCGCCATTATTACAGGGGCGATTGAATAAGGTGTATTCGATAAACGCCGTCGAAACCGCCCAAGGGCGCCTGACAGGCCAGGCCGCGGGGATAACCGACAAATCAATTCAGTTTTTGGCGACTGAATTGTCTGGAGAAATATCGACAGCGTCCGGCGCGACGTTGCCGGGTGGTTGAACACAATCGCCGCCCATCACGTCCACCCCGCGTTCCGCCGCCGCCTGTGTCTGGCGCTCGTATTCGACGCGGGCGCGCTCGGCTGAACCGCGAAACAGCTTTTGCAACTCTTCGGCGGGCACGTGCATGCGGCGTTTGAACCAGAGGTTGGCGACCTCGCCCAGAGCCACGGTGCCGGCGAAGGCCACTGCCGCGCTGACGATGGAACCGACGCCGGGGACGAGCTTGACGAGCTGGCGCGCCGCTTCCCGGAGGCCATAACCGGCGCCGAGCACGCCGATGAGTTCGAGGACGCGCTCGCGCGAGACAGCCACGCCGTGCAGGTAGCCGACGCTCGCCACCATGCCGATTTGCAGCGGGGAGATGACGGCCATGTCGGCTACCGGGAGTGGAGAGAGGGCCACGCCCGCGCAGGTCGCCGCCTGGGCGTAGACGAGGGCGCGCACGCGGCGTTCCTTGAGCGCGAGGTCGGCGCGCTGCTGTCCGATGAAGGCGTCCTGCATGGCCTCGGGCAACAGCTCCGCGACGCGGCGAACCATGAGGTCGACGTTGATGCCGCGCCGGGCCGAGATGAAGAGGTAGTCGCCGCGAAACAGGCCGAGCTTCTCGCGCAGGCTCTCGGCGAATTCGGCGCGCTCGCGCTCGTCGAGGAGGTCGGACTTGTTGACGACGGTGACGCGGCGGGCGCTGGAGCGCTCGATGAGAAGGTGCAGGCGCTCGTCTTCCTCGGAAATCGCGGTGGTGCCGTTGAGGACGTGGATGACGACGTGCTGACGGTCGAAGACGGCCATCTCTTCGACGCGGTCGAGCGAAAACCTGCCGGTGCCGACGCCCGGGGTGTCGGTGAAGTCGATGCCAAAGCGGCGCTCTGTCTGAAGCTCTCGCGTCTCGTCGGTGCGCATGCTCACGGCGGCGCGGGCCTCGCCGTAGATGGCGTTGAAGAGGGAGGATTTGCCCGCCTTGCCAAATCCGGCGATCGCGACCCTGGGCGTCATTTCGAACTTGCTGCGCACGCTTTTGAAAACCTCGTCCATCGAGCCGTCGAGGGCACTGCTCGTCGTCATGGGTGAGACCTCTTGTGAGCCTTGCTGATGGGCGCCCCGCTTTGGGTGCCTCGCCCGCGAGGGCCAGGGTGCTTGCCGGGGGCGAAAAAAACGGCGCGCCTACCATCGCGGCAGAGAGCGCGCCACACAGGGCAAACGAAGCAGGGCAACGCGGCATTTCAGGGACAGCGGACGGGAAATTTTCACTCTGGAGACGGGTTGGGCCGTCTCGTCGCGGACGAAAGTCCGCCCGGCCCTTTTTGCTCGACCGAACGCCGACAGGCCGGAGCGCTTCTGCCCCTCGAACCACTTGAACGGGCTCTGGCGCGCCTCTCCCGAGTCGCCCGGCCCTTTTTGCTCGACCGCCACCAAAGAAAGGGTATGGGCGCGCCCGCAGAAGCGACGCCCCCCAAGCGCCGCCAGAGAGGTCCGAAACACATGCGAGAGCTCTTCTTTTTGTCCGCCGCCGATTTCGTCGTCCCACAGAGCCTCGTCGAGCCCGGGCCGCTCTTTTCCAGGACCAGGGCGAGTCTCTCCTGCACGGTCGCCGTCTGTGTGCGCGACAATGGCGACATCGTCCTCGTCGACGCCGGACTGAGCGAGGCGGCCTGCCGCGATCCGAACGCCATTCTCGGCGCGATGCGTCGCCGCTGGCTGGGACTTGAGACAAACGCCGCGCGCGCCATCGCCTGCCAGCTGGAGTCGCTCGGTTTCGATCGCGGCCAGGTCAGGGCCATCGTGGCCACGCACTGCCACCTCGACCACATCGGCGGCCTCGTCGACTTCCCCAACGCCGAACTGATCGCCACCGCCGAAGAGCTGCACGCGCTCAGCGACGCCGCCCTCTCGCCCGCCTATCGACCGGCCGACATCGCCTTTGCCGACAAACTGCGCGTTGCCCAGATGACCGGACCGCGCCACCTCGGCTTCCCGGCCAGCCTCGATCTCTTTGACGACGGCGAAATCACGCTCTTGGAGGCAGCCGGACACAGCGCCGGGCACCTGTGCGTGGCGCTCAACGGACCGAGCGGCGACTTCCTCCACATCGGCGACGCTGCCCTGCTGGAGTGGGAGACTGGCCGCGGTTTCGAGGGGCCAGGCAGGCTCTCGCGCATCATCTGCAACGACGCGCGGGCCCTCTCGCGGACGCTCACCGCGCTGCGCAATCTCGACGCGCTGGAGAAAGCCCCCATCCTCGTCCCGACCCACGATCGACGCGTCTTCGACACCCTGCCGCAGCGACCGGGCGAAATCGCCGCCGACCTCGGCGCCTGACAATGAACGCCAGCGCCACGCCCAAACGCTCCCAGCGACACAGCCGCCGCGCGCCGCCCCCTGGCACCTCGACAGGGGGCTTTTTCACGCCCTCGTCCAGACCAAAGCCCACGCCCAAAGCCCCAAACCCATGTTCACGCCCCGCCCGACATCGACTCAGCGCTCACCACGCCCAATCGCCCAGCGCCTCTGCCTCGCCTGTCTCTGTCTGACGATTCTCGACGCCCGCGCCGACACCCCCGCGACGCGCCCAAACGCCCAAACCACCGCGACGACACCGCCTGCGCCAGAGGCCAGACCAGCGCCCACACCGCCAGTGGCGCCACTCTACCACCGCCCTGTGACATCCGCGTCCGCGGCCCCTCGGGCCAAATCCTACCAAACGCCTGTGACATCAGCGGCCAGTCCCCGGACAGCGAAGCCCACCGCGACGACAAGCGCCAACGCCGCCCGCCTCTGCCCAGACCGCCCGCGCACGCCGCCCAAAGGATTCATCGACCTCGAAGCGCTCATTGACGGCCTCGTCCTCGACATCCGCTACCACCGCGCCGACAACTTCACCGGCGCCCCCATCGCTGGCTACGGCGCGCCCAAGGCCTGGCTCCTCGAAGCGCCCGCCCAGGCGCTCAAACGCGTGCAGGACAGCCTCCGCAAACAGGGCCTCGGCCTCATCATCTACGACGCCTACCGACCGCGGCGCGGCACCGACGCCATGGTGGCCTGGGCCGAGCGGACAGGACAGACCGCGCTCCTCGACGGCGGCTACATCGCCCGACGATCGCGCCACAACCACGGCACCACCGTCGACCTCGGCCTCGTCGACCTCAAAAGCGGGCGCGCTCTCGACATGGGCACCGACTTCGACACCCTCACGCCGCAAAGCCGCACGCGCGCGGCCAAAGGCAAGGCGCTGCAAAACAGGCTCCTGCTCAAAGCGGAGATGGAAAAAGAGGGATTTCGCGCCTATTTCCGCGAATGGTGGCATTTTCAATTCACCGTTCCCGGATCGCGCCCGCGCGATGTGCCCTATGGCCAATGCGAAATCGATGAATGGGCGGGATATCAAAACTAAAAAACGCGATTCCTCATGATTTCCTGCGCCCTGGCGCCACCTTTTGTTTTTCATTCTTGAGCGCACGGCAGTTTGTTTATTGTTATGCGCTTTTTTGTTTTTCGCGTCACGCCTGAGTGGAAAACTGCCAGACTGCTACTGCCA
>JAFVYB010000003.1 GCA_017500825.1 Myxococcaceae bacterium
GATGCGATACCGGTGTCCGACGTGATAAATCGAATACCCGGCATCAATTTGGACGCCATTGTTCCTTTGCCCGTAGCCGCCAGTGTCTTGAGGTAGGTTCCGCCAAATTAAAATCAGCCAATCATTCGGGGGAGCCCGTTTGGGGGAGAACGCTCGTTTTTGAATAAATTAAATCGAGCTTACGCGGGATTATTTGCCTTGAATCGCGTTTGAATAAACGGGCGCGGCGAGTTTGACAGGGGTTTCGGCAAAGGAATGGGCGTCGTCGGGAAAGGTGCCGCTTTTGACCTCGACGGTGTAGGCGCGGACGGCCTGGCCGATTTGTCCATGGAGGTCGGCGAAGCGCTTGAGGAAGCGCGGGGTGAAATCGGGGTTCATCCCCAGGGCGTCGTAGCAGACGAGCACCTGGCCATCGCAGTTGACGCCGGCGCCGATGCCGATGGTGGGGATGGAGACAGAAGCGGTGACGCGGGCGGCCAATTCGCGCGGGACCATCTCTAAAACGAGGGCGTAGCAACCGGCCGCTTCCAGGGCGCGCGCGTCGCTCAGGAGTTTGTCGGCTGTGGCCTTGTCGCGGCCCTGGACGCCGTAGCCGCCGAGCAGGTTCACCGACTGTGGGGTCAGGCCGATGTGGCCCATCACCGGGATGCCGGCGCGGACGATGCGCGCGATTTCGTCGGCGTATTCGGCGCCGCCTTCGAGCTTGACCGACTCGGCGCCGCCTTTGGAGACGAGCAGTCCCGCGTTGCGGACGGCCTCCTCGGCGCTGACCTGGTAGCTCATGAACGGCATGTCGCAGACGACGTGGGCGTAGCGGACAGCGCGGCGCACCATGCGGCAGTGGTAGGCCATCTCCTCGACTGTGACGCTGAGCGTGTCGCTCTCGCCGCGGACGGCCATACCGACGGAATCGCCGACGAGCAGGGCGTCGATGCCGGCGTCGTCGAGGGCGCGGGCAAAGGCGGCGTCATAGGCGGTCATCATGGCGATGCGCTCGTGGGTGGCCTTCATTCGGCGCAGGGCGAGCGCGGTCTTCTTTTTGGGCTGCATGTGCTCTCCAAAGGGGGGTGGGGTGGTCCGCAACAGCGATTCGAGCCCTGTCGCGTCCTCCTCTGAAGAGCGTGGCGAGGGTCCGTCCCGGTCCCGGCTGGCGGGATCCGTGCGGGGTGCGGTGAGATCGATGGGTCAATGCGCGTCAGAGCGCTGGTGGCTCGATGTCGTCCTGGCCTGAAGTGGTCCAGGCGGCCTGGCCTGCCCCGGCAAAAGGGCGGCGGCTTCTAGATCGGAAGATCTGGCACGGCCACCCCTCAAGCTGAGTGAAACAGAGGCCTGTCTGGCCCTGACAAACGCCTTGACAAGCGCGCGTGAATTCGGTCGCCCAGCCCGCCCTTTTCAGAGGGGAACGCGGCCGATGGCGGCGCCTTTGACAAAGGTCCCCGGGGCAAATCCGCCCGTGAACCGTGGAAGAGCATGAGCGCGCCCTTTCAAGATCCGATCCTCAAGTATCTGGGCCCGCGCGGCCTCCTCGCCCAGGCGATCAGCGGCTACGAACATCGGCCGCAGCAGCTCGACATGGCCCGCCTCATCCGGCGCGCCCTGGACGAGCGGCGCTACTGCCTCATCGAGGCTGGCACGGGCACGGGTAAGACGCTCGCCTACCTCGTCCCGGCACTGCTCTCGGGGCGACGCGTGATCGTCTCGACCGCCACCAAGACGCTGCAGGACCAAATCCTCGACAAGGATCTACCGCTTTTGAAGAACTCGACCGGCATCGAGTTCAAGGCCGTGGCGGTGAAGGGGCGCGCCAACTACGTGTGCCTCTATCGGCTGGAGAAGGCCGAGCTCGGCGGGCAGGCGCTGCTGCTGGAGAAGGACCGCGAGCTGTTCGAGCGCGTCGTCGCCTGGGCGCGCAGGACCAAGAGCGGCGAATGGAGCGAGCTCGACCTGCCTGAGAGCGCGCCGATCACGCGTGAGCTCTCGTCGCCTGTGGACAGCTGCCTGGGGCGCAAGTGCCCCTACCAGAACACCTGTTTTGTCACGCTGGCCCGCCGCGCCGCCTTCGACAGCGACCTCATCATCGTCAACCACCACCTGCTCTTCGCCGATCTGGAGCTGAAGACCGAGAAGGGGTCGAACGCCCAGGTGCTGCCCAAGTATCAGGCGCTGGTTTTCGACGAGGCGCACGCGGTGGAGGACGTGGCCACCGACTTTTTTGGCGTCGCGATGTCGAACTTCCGGGTGCGCGGCCTGACTGGCGACATCGAGAAGGTCCTCGTCAATGAAAGCGCCCACGCGCCGCTCGTCGCGCCGCTGATCAGCAAGCTCGATGTGCTCTCGACCCGCAGCTTCAATGAGTTCGGCATGGGGCTGTCGGCGGGCGAACCGACGCGGCGGCTGACCCAGGGCAAGGACGCGCGGAAGCTCAAGAAGGCGTGCGCGCCGCTGATCGAGTCGCTCAAGGCGCTGGCCGGGGCGCTCGAACCGCTCAAGGCGCTGGAACGCGACGCGCTCATCCGTCGCTGCAACGAGATGGCCTCTGCCTTCGAGTTCCTCATGGCCGTGGACAACCCGCTGTTCGTCTACTGGGTCGAGAAGCGGCCTCGGGGCGCCTTCCTGCGCGCGGCGCCGATCGACGTGGCCAACGAGTTTCGCTCACGCCTCTACACAATGGCCGACACCATCATTTTCACCTCGGCCACCATGGCGGCGGAGGGGCGGCTCGCCTACACGCGGCGGCGGCTGGGACTGCCCTCGGCAGAGGAGATGGCGCAGGGGCCGCGGATTCGGCGCGCGGGCGCTCAATCGCCAGAGGCGGCGAAGCTCTCCACACCTGTCGACGAGCTGATGCTCGACTCGCCTTTCGACTACCCCTCGCAGGCGGCGCTCTACACCCCGAGACATCTGCCCGAGCCGCAGGCGCCTGACTTCATCGAGCGGGCCGCGGAGGAAATCGCCGCGCTTTGCGACATCACGAACGGGCGCGCGCTTTTGCTCTTCACCAGCCTGCGCAACATGCAGGAAGCCCACCGGCTGCTCGAACACCGCCTGCCCGGCGAAGTCATGATCCAGTCCCAGGCGCCCAAGAGCACGCTCATCGCCCGCTTCAAGGCCGCGCCGTCGGTCCTCTTCGCCTCGCACAGTTTTTGGGAGGGCGTGGACATCCCGGGAGAGGCGCTCTCGCTCGTGATCATCGACAAGCTGCCATTCGCCACGCCGTCCGACCCGGTGGTGGCCGCGCGCGTCGAGTGGATCATTTCGCAGGGGCGATCAGCCTTCGCCGAATACCAGCTGCCCCAGGCGGCGATTCTCCTGCGCCAGGGGTTTGGCCGGCTGATCCGCACGCGACGCGATCGGGGCATCGTCGCTGTGCTCGACCCGCGACTGTCGTCCAAGCCCTACGGCAAGGTGTTCCTGCGAAGCCTGCCGCCCGCCCTTCGCTGCCAGTCAATCGACGAGCTCCGGCGTTTTTGGAACGAGTGTCGAACGGACGAATCGTGAGCTGTGGCGCGCCCCAAACGCGGGCGACCCAAGTTCAGGCGCTGAAAAAGGCGTCGATCGCGCCGAGCAGCGAGGCCACGTCGTCGATGCGCATGACCTCGCGGCGAAACTCGGCGGCGCCGGAGAGTCCCCGGGCGTAGCAGGCCAGTTGCGCGCGGAAGGCGTGGACGGCTTTCACCTCTTCGCGACCGAAATGCCCGACGTGTTCGAGGAGGTGTCGTCGAACGATGACGCCGCGTTCGGACCTGTCCGGCGCTGGCCCGCCCTTGCATTCGCGGAAGATCCACGGGTTGCCCATGGCGCCGCGCCCGATCATCACCGCGTCGCAATCTGTCTCGGCGACCATGCGCAGGGCGTCCTCGCGGCAGAGAACGTCGCCATTGCCGATCACCGGGACACGGACCGCGCGTTTGACGGCCGCGATCGCGCCCCAGTCGGCTGTGCCCGAATAAGCCTGCGCCCGCGTGCGTCCGTGGACCGCGATGGCCGCGACGCCCGCCTGTTCGATCCGCTCGGCAAACGACGCGGCGTTGAGTGAGGCGCTGTCCCAGCCAGAGCGGATTTTGGCTGTCACCGGGATCGACTCGGGCAGCGCGCGGCGAACGGCTTCGACAATGGCGACCGCGCGTTCCGGATCGTTCATCAGCGCCGCGCCCGCGCCGTTCTTCGTCACCTTGGAGACAGGGCAGCCCATGTTGATGTCGACGATGCCCGCGCCGCGTTCGAGAGCCACTTCGGCCGCTTTGGCCATCGACTCGGGCCGCGCGCCAAAGATCTGGACGACGAAAGGACGTTCACAGGCCGGGTCGTGCCGCAGATAGGCCAGCGTCCGCGCCTGAAGCCGCCACAACCCCTCGGCGCTGAGGAGCTCGGTCGGCGCGAGGTCGGCGCCCAGTTCGAGACAGATGCGACGAAACGGCAGTTCGCTCACGGCGGCCATGGGCGCCAGAACGAGCGGCAGGGCGTCGAACACATAGGGACCAATGCGCATCGGAAAACCTCTCAGGCCCCTTCGAGCGCCCGCATCGCGAGCAGATAGGCCCAGTTCAAAAGGCAGGCGGCGATGGCGAGCGCCCGCAGGATCCATTGCGCGCGCGGCGAGAGGACGGCCTCGATGCGCGGCGGGCGGAGTGGCGCGAGGACGAGCCACAGCGCGAGGAAGGCGCCCGAGCAGGCGAGGAGAAAACCGAGCGGGTTGACGCAGAGCGCGTCGACAAAACGTCCCTGCGCGAACCAGTCGAAACTGCGCGTCATGCCGCACGAGAGGCAGGGCCAGCCGGTCAGTTCGCGGAAGCGGCAGCCCCATCCCGGCCAGAAGCGCGCGAAGGGAATGAAGCGGGCCGCGAAGACGAGCGCGAGCACGATGCCGCCGTAGATTTCGAGCCAGCCCACAGTGACGCGTCGCGGGCGGTAGAAGCGGACGCGGGTGCGCGGCGGGGAGGCCAGCCGGGTGTCGACGATGGCGCCTTCGGGCGGCGAAGGCGGCGGCGATGTCTGCGAGGGCGGTGGGGGCATGCGGCGTTGGGCGAACAGTCGGTCATGCTTTGGGCGCGAACATGTGAACGCCCGAAAAGAACGCGAGGCCAGCGAAGCAGCTGAAAACCACCGGCGTCAGGAGCAGGACGGCGATCGAGCGCGCGGTGGAGAGCCGCTGGAGTCGAGAAACGCCAATCGTCGCGTGGACCAGGCAGAGGATGGAGCCGACCACCCCGCCGCAGAGGGGAAGGACGCCGAAAACCAAGGGCGTCGCCGAATAGCCGATGGCGCGCAGCGTGGCGTGGAAGGGCTGACGGGCGCCGAACAGTCGCGACATGGCGTGAACCAGCGCGGCGCCGACGAGGCAGGAGATGGGCGCGGCGATGAACGCGGCGAAAGCGGCGAGGATCAGTGGGTATCGCTCGATGGCGAAGTTGCCGCCCAGCGAGACGCTCGTGCCGCCGTTGAAGGCGAGGCCAAGGCCACCCATCAGCCAGAAGTAGAGGAGCGCGCCGCCCGCGTTGTCGCGGGGCATGTCGTCGAAAAACCGGGTGGGGGTCTTCACAGCGAGGACCGCCGTCTGGAACAGGCCCTTGAAAAAGCCGAGTTCGGCGCGGCGCTCCCAAGGCGTGGGGCGGCCGGCGTTCGCGCGCGAAGAGGGGCTGTTCGACGACGCGTCGCTGAACGCGGCGGCGCAGTTGGGGCACTGGCCCGAAGCGAGCTCGTCGTCTTTGAAGGAATGGCCACAGCCGGGGCATCGGTCGCGCATGAAGGGTGCCTTTCGCGTGAACGGGTGAAACAACTCGGGCTAACCCGCTGCCAGAACGCTGCCCATGCCTCCCAAAAAGACCATCGCGCCGCAGCCGCACAGGCAGGTGAGGACGAACGGCAGGCAGTAGGCGAGCACGGCGCTGCCGTAGGAGACGCGGTGCAGCTTGGAGAGCCCGATGATGAGGAAGACGGCGTAGGCGATGCCGCCGATGGCCGAGCCGCACATGGGCACAAAGTTGAAGAGCAGGGGCGCGCAGCCGTAGCCGCAGGCGCGCAAGGTGGCGCTGAAGCCGCCGTGGGCTTTGCCGATGAGGAGCGCCGAGACGTGAATCAGGCCCGCCGTGAAGAGCAGGTAGAGCGGCGCGCCAACGACCGCGCAGATGATCTGCCAGACGAGCATCCCCTCCGGACTGGCCAGCGCCAGCGTCATCGACAGCAGCGGCCCCATCATTCCCAGCGCCCCCGGCGCGTCGCTCATCGTCGGCGACATTTGATCGAGCAGGCTTTGCAGCTGGTTGATCTCGGCCATCTGCTCCGAGGCGCCGCCGCTCATGATCGCGAAGAGCGCCGTCCACAGACTGGCGAGGATCATCCCGAGCCCGGCCACCAGCCAATAGAAGCTGATGGCGCCCTTGGCCGTGTCGGTGGGCATGTCTTCGAAAAAGCGCGTCGGGCTCTTCAGCGAGAAGACGATGGTGTCGATGAGGCCCTTGAAAAAGCCGAGTTCGGCGCGGCGCTCCCAGGGGGTCGGCGTCTTTTGCGAGGTCGTCTGGGGCAGAAAAAACGCCGGGTCGTTCTCTGGATTCACGCCTGGCGGCGGCTGCTCAAACCTCACGCCCTGGCCAAAGGCGGGCGGCGCGAACGGATCGCGCGAGGGCTGCTCTGGTTGCTGCCTTGGCTGCTCCACTGAAGGGCTGGCGGGCAGCGCCAAATCGAGTCTGGCGCCACACTTGGGGCAGGTCTGGGTGCCCGCACCTTCAACGGGAAAAATCGTCTGACACTGGGCACAGCGAGCGCGCATGGCGGACTCCTTTTTGGGGGCGGAGGAGGGGCGCGGCCTCTTGGACGTTCGCGGCGGGCGGCGCAAGGGATTCGAGGTGGCGCGTCGCGGCTTTTCTGAAAGGTTTGCCGAATCGATTGCCGAACGGACGGGCGCGGAGCGAGCCGGGGCCTGCCTCAGGTGTCGACTTTGTCCGGCGCCCCTTCGGTCACCTCGCCCTCCGCCATTTCATCGAGCTCGCGGGTGAAGAAGACGAAGGCCATCGAAGGGCGCTTGCTCGAATCGCGCATCGCGAACTGGACGCCGTCGAAGTTCCATCCCTGGCGAACCCAGGTGTTCACCGCCGCCTCGATTTTGTCGTCCGTCACCAGGCTCAGCTCCACGACCTTGTAGTCGAGCATCTGTCGTCTCCTCATTCGCGGGGGCGCGCCGAAGCGTTGGCGCCCGCGGGCGTTTGTTTCAGTCCAGGCGTTGTTCGCGCGGCCTCTCGCCGGGGCAGCCGCAGTCGCGTTCGCGCGGTTCTGGATAGGGCTGCGGACAAATTTCGCCCTGCCAGTCGCGAAAAACGGTTCCGGACGCGTTCACCGATTCGATGAAATCCGGGCCCAGCGTGACCTTGCCGTGGCCGCCGGGCAGATCGACGGCGAGATGGGGAATGGCGAGTCCAGAGGTGCGCCCCCTGAGCGCGCGCAGAATGTCCACCCCGGTCCGCAGCGGCGTTCGGAAGTGCTCGATGCCTTCGGCCAAGTCGAGCTGGTGCAGGTAGTAGGGGCGCACTCGCGCCACGAGCAGCTTCTCGAAGAGCGCCTTGAGCACAGCCGCCTCGGAGTTGATGCCGCGCAGGAGCACGGTCTGGTTGTCGAGCACGACGCCCGAATCGACGAGACGGCCACACGCCGCCACCGAACGCGGCGAGAGCTCGCGCGCGTGGTTGAAATGGGTGACGACATAGAGCGGGGCAAAGCGGCGCAGGATCGCGGCCAGTCGCTCGGTCACACGCATGGGGTTGAAGGCCAAAGCGCGCGTGCCGATGCGGATGATCTCGACATGGTCGATGGCGCGCAGCGCGGCGAGGAGCGTCTCCAGGCGATCGTCGGAGAGCATCAGCGGATCGCCGCCCGAGACGAGCACGTCGCGAATTTCGCGGTGGCGCGCGATGTAGTCGATGGCCCGTGGCAGGTCTCTGGCGCTCGGCGCGGCCTCGTTCAACGCCCCTTCCCCCTCGCGGCGATGTTCGATGCCGCCCGCCAAACGACGGCGCGTGCAGTGGCGGCAATAGGCGGCGCAGCGGTCGGTCACGAGAAGAAGGACGTGGCTCTCGTATTTGTGGACGAGTCCCGGCACCGGGCTGTGGCTGTCCTCGCCGAGCGGATCGCGCAGTTCTCCCCGCGCCTCCTCCGCCTCGGCCGCGCTGGGAACGACCTGGCGGCGCAGAGGGCAGGCCGGATTCTCGGGATCGATGAGCGAGAGAAAGTGGGGCGTGACGCGAAAGGGCAAAGCCGTCCGCGCGTGGGCGATGCCGCGCCGCTCGTCGTCCGTCAGGCGCACGAAACGCTCGATCTGGGCCTGCGAATCGATCGCGTGTCGCGCCTGCCATCGCCAGTCGTCCCACTCGGCTTCGCTCGCCTCAAAGGCGCGCCAAGGGGCTTCGCGAGGGATTTGAACCATCGAAAAACCTCAAAAAAACAGTGCCGCCGACAGCCAGCCGCCGCCGCGCCGCGCGTTTCAGGACGCGCGTCTAAAAAAGGTGAGCAGTCGCTCGTAACAGTGGACGATCGCGCTGAGCGGCACCCACTCGCCGGCCTGATGCGCCTGCTTCGTCAGTCCCGGGCCGTAGTTGATGGCGTCGACACCTCTGGCCGCGAATCGGGCCACATCGGTCCAGGCCTGCTTGGGCGTCTGTCTTGCCGAGGTCGCCGCGACGAGGCGCCGATAGAGCGGATTTCGCGCGCAGACCCGACCCGCCGGCGAACGGTCGATCCATTCGACTCGGGCGCGGCCAGCGACGAAGCGCGTCACCTCGTCCATGGCGTCCTCGATGGCGCGGCCAGGCGCGAAGCGGAAGTTGAGGTTGAGCTCGAACCGCTCGGGGATGACGTTGCGCGCGCTGCCACCGCTGGCGAGCGTGGCCGACATCACTTCGTAAAAGGTGAAACCCTCGATCTCGACCGCGCGTGGGCGCATCGCCGCCAGATCTCCGAGCAGGGGAACCGCCCGATAGATCGCGTTGTCGCCGTGCCAAGGACGCGCGCTGTGGCAACGCCTGCCGTCGAAGATCAGCCGGGCGTGGAGCGAGCCCTGACAGGCCATTTGCAATTCGCCGTCGGACGATTCGAGCACGATGGCCAGCGCGCAGCGGCCGAGTTCGGGAATCTCGTCGAGGACAGGTCCCAGGCCGTTGTCCGCGAAGGGCCCCTCCTCGCGATCGTAAAAGATGAAGACCGGGTTGAGGTCGAGAGCGGCGCGGTCGAGGTCTTCGGCGAGCGCCATCATCACCGCGTCGCCGCTCTTCATGTCCGAGCTGCCCAGGCCGACGACGCGCGGGCCGTCCGGGGAGTCCTCAAGGCGGGAAGGAAAGTCGGCGTCCGCGCCGGGCACCGTGTCGAGATGGCCAACGAGCGCCACCATGGGCCTCTCATCGTCGAGCGCGCCGAGGACCAGGCTGTTGCCGAGACGCCGAATCTGACCGGGGAAGAGCGGACGCGCCCACAGTTCAAGGTGATCGCACAGCGCCTTTTCCTCGCCGGTGACAGAGGGAATGTCGCAAAGCGTGCGGGTCAGCGACGCCAGACGTGTCGCCAGTGAATCAGACATCGAAAAAAGACCTCTTTTGAACAAAGAGCCCGGGTAGCCGGGCGGCGCGCTTCATAGCGCTTGACTAAAAAAAAACGGCCGCTAAAAGGCCCGCCGCTTTTTTTGGGTCTTTTTGGTCTGGGTGTGCCGAACGCGCCCCACGAGACGAGCTGTCAGGAGTGAGAATCATGTCGTTCAAGTGTGAAATCTGCGGAAAGGGCGCCCTCGTCGGCAACAAAGTCAGCCACGCCAACAACAAGAGCAAAAAGCGCTGGCTGCCCAACCTCCAGAGCGTGCGCGCCATCGTCGACGGTTCGCCCAAGCGCATCCGCACCTGCATGCGCTGCTTGAAGGCTGGCAAGGTCGCCAAGGGCTGATCGTCCGCCATCCCGCGCGGACAGGCGCTTTCAAAATCGATTCGAGAGAGGCGTGGCCAAAGGGTCGCGCCTCTTTTTTTGTGCCTGCACACTCGCTTTTGAGACCGCGCGTCGACGGCGCGATCTGTGCGGTTGCCGCGATTTGGATGAAAGCCTGGGCGTTCAGCGCGCTTTGCCCAGCGCCAGCATCGCCGCGACGAGGTTGTCCATGCCCCGCGCGACCTCCGAAAGACTCGAGGCCAGCATGTAGGCGGGTGTCGTGACGACGCGATTGACCTCGTCGACGACCACGCCGTCCGCAGGCGCGTCGACATGGCGGGCGCCCATGGCCTCCAGGTGGGCGGCGGTCTGAGCGTCATTGCCAATCGTCAACTTGGGGTGTCGCGCCCCCAAAACGCGGGCGGCGAGCACCGGCGCGATGCAGGCAAACCCCAGTGGTTTGTGGGCCTGGTGCATGGCCTCGATGGCAGCGCGGACCTCCTCGTCCACCCGCATGTCGGCCCCGGCCAGCCCATAGTCGGAGAGGTTGAGCGCCGCGCCAAAACCGCCCGGAAAGGCGAGGCCGTCGATCGACGTCGGATCGAGCGCCGAGAGCGGCTGAATGGCGCCACGGGCGATGCGCGCCGACTCGACAAGAACGTTCCGATCGCCGTTCCCTTCGCTCTCGCCCGTCAGGTGATCGACGACACACGCCTGCGCCTTGTCCGGGGCAAAGCAGCGCGCGTTCACGCCAGCCTTTTCGAGCGCCAAAAGGAGCAGCGTCGCCTCGTGGATCTCAGATCCGTCGCGAACGCCGCAGCCAGAGATGACAACGCCATAGGTCGGCCGATTCGTCTCTTTCGTCATGGTTGAGCTCCTTGGTGTGTGGGGTTGGAGGCTGCGCGGCAGCGGGCGCGATCACCAGCGGCGCCTGTCGCCCGGACCTTTGCCGCCCTTGCCCTTGAAGTCGCCGGGACTCACGCGGCGCGGTTTGCGCACTGGATCGAAGCGGTCGGATGGACGCGGCGGACGCGACGCCTCGCGCTCTTCTCTCGGCTGCCAGGGGCCCTTGTCCTGTCGCGGATTCCTGTCCGACCGCGGAACGCGATCGCCCTCCTGTCGCGCGAACGGCGGCCTCGACGGACCTCGCTCAAAGCGCCCCGGTTTCTGCGGGCGATCAAAATGGCGCGCGCCACCTCTGAATCCGTCGCGTTCGACAGGCGGTGTGCGCATGGGCTCGATGAGGATCGAGGCGTCGGCGCCCGTGCCGTCGTTGCGACAGGCGATGGAGGCGAATCGGGGCGCCACTTCTTCGGCGATGACAAAGCGCGTCTCCTGCCCGAGCACGTCGATGCGGCCGATGTCGCGCTTCTGAATGCCGCCGCGCTTGCAGATCAGCGGGATGAGCCAGCGCGGATCCGCCCCCTGGTGCCGCCCCACGCTGAGGTGAAACCAGACGCCTTCACGCGGTTCATCGCGGCGCTCGAACGCCCGACGCTGCGGTCGCTCAAAGCCCCCCTCCGCGCCCCTGTCAAAGCGCTCCCGCCCTTCAAAACCGCCTGTCTGACGCGGCGCGCCACGGCTGCCGCCCTCACCAGTCCTGTCACCGCCCCCATCGCCCGCGCCCATGACCTCGGGTCGCGACATGCCCCGCGAGCCCGGCCGCGCGCGCGGCGCCGTGATCGGCTTCTTGAATCGACTGAGCCTCGTCAGACGCCCGGTTTCGGCGCTGATGGCGTGCGTCTCCGGCAAATCCTCGGCCACGGGCAGGCGCGCGTAGCACTGGCGGACGAGCGCGGCGGCCAGATCTTCCGGGCGCAGTTCTTCGAGAAGCAGCTGGGCGA
Organism: Myxococcaceae bacterium; assembly: GCA_017500825.1. Taxonomy (GTDB): domain Bacteria; phylum Myxococcota; class Myxococcia; order Myxococcales; family UBA5297; genus UBA1203. Next base: position 11,739 of record JAFVYB010000003.1, read on the forward strand.
TGGCGCGCTCTTCGGCCCCCACCTCGCCACACATGCGGATGACCTCGTGCCCCAACCGCTCCCGATCGAGGGCGCGGATTTCGTCGAGCGTTGGCACCGGAAACCAGCGGATGGGGATGCCCGACTGGCGGAACATGCGCTCTGCCTGCGATCGCAGCCGCCAGGGGACCAGGAGCACGCTGATGCCCTTTTTGCCGGCGCGTCCGGTGCGGCCACTGCGGTGCTGCAACACCTGGGCGTCGCGCGGCGGGTCGGCGTGGATGACCAGATTGAGGTCCGGCAGGTCGAGTCCGCGGGCGGCGACATCGGTGGCCACGAGCACGCGGGCATGGCCATCGCGCAATAATTTGAGGGCGCGGGTGCGCTCGGCCTGGGTCAATTCGCCGCTGATGGCGGTGGCGAGAAATCCGCGCTCCGAGAGGTTGGACTGCAGGCGGCTGACCGCTTCCCGCGTGGCGCAAAAGACGATCGCGCCCTTGGCGTCGTGATGGCGCAGGAGGTTGACGACGGCGAGGTCGCGCTCGCGCGGCGCGATGAGGCAGGCGCGGTAATCGATATCGGCGTGCGCCTCTTTGGGCGGGTCAGCGGCGACGCGCAGGGGATCGGTCTGGTAGCGCGCGGCGATCTCCTCGATGGCGCGCGGCAGGGTGGCCGAAAAGAGCAGGGTGCGACGGGACGCGGGGGCGGCGCCGAGCAGGGTTTCGAGCTCTTCGCGAAAGCCCATGTCGAGCATCTCGTCGGCCTCATCGAGGACGACGGTCGTCAGGCCAGAGAGGTCGAGGCGTCCGCGCGCCAGGTGATCGCACAGGCGCCCCGGGGTGCCGACAACCACGTGCGCGCCGTCCGAAAGCAGTCGCGCCTCTCGCCGCACATCCATGCCGCCCACACAGGCGCGGATTTGCCCCAGCGCCGGCGCGTAAAGCCATTGCAGCTCGCGCTGAACCTGAAGGGCGAGCTCGCGCGTCGGAGCGATGACCAGGGCGAGTGGCGAAGCGGCTGGCGGCAGCGTCCCGTCGACGCCGAGCAGCGACTCGCCAAAGGCCAGGCCAAAGGCGATCGTCTTGCCCGACCCGGTCCGCGCCGAGACGAGCAGGTCGCGTCCCTGGCAGCGCTGTTCGAGCACGAGCGTCTGAACCGGCGTCGGGGTTTCGTAGCCGTGATCGCTGAGCGCCTGTTGCAATGGCGGCGACAACATCAGTTCGGAGAAATTCATCGGTCGATTCCGCTTTCTTGAAGGAGAAAAATGTTTTGTCCGCGCGATTTGACAAAAAAGGGCGAACGCAAAACTGCCCGCGCGAAGACACTGAAAAGCCCAGACAAAAGCCTGGGGGAGTGTTTGGAACACGGGCAAAAGGCGCGGCCCCTTACAACGTCGGCGCGCGTGGGCGCCACTGACATTTCCGGCGAATTTCAAAGGTGTTTTGGAAGAATGCCTGTGAATTTTTAAAGAATTCTCTTCATGATTTCGGGGATTTTCGTGGATCTTGAGGGAATTTCGAGGAATCCGGCTGTTTTTTTGAAAAATGTTTTGTTTGTGGGTTTCTTTGACAAAACACCGCCGCGAGAATGAGCTTTATCGATAAGCAGCGGCGTTGGCGAATCAAACGCGCGCGACGGATAAATGTCCGCCGGACTTGGGCGGTCGTGTGATAAAAATAAAAATAAAACCGCTCAAAATCAGGCCGCATTTTGACAACAATCGAGCCCAAAAAACAACAAAACGCCTGAACAAATCCTGAAAAACCGTTTTGAAATCATGGACGGTTGTTTGCTCGGAATTAAATTTTAATCGACAAAATAAAGCTGGCGGGCCGAATCAATTGTTCGGATTGCAGGTTGATTAAAATCCAGGATTCCAGGCTGGTCGTAAAATCAAATCAAAAAGCTCCTGCCGGCAAAGCCAAACCGGCAAATTAATTTAATAAATTAAATCGAGCGGGTGAGGCGTTGGCAGCCATGGGGGCCGAGGCGCCAAGGCGCGACGCCGCAAAAGCGCGGGCCTTCGGGGCAGCGGGGATCGATGTCGGCCATCTGTCGCAGCTGACAGGGCGGGCCGATCCAGCGCGCGATATCGGGGTGGATGTCGGACACGGCGGCGATTTCGTCGCGCGTGGCGCGCCAGATCTCTTCCTGGGCGGTGAGGCAGAGGCGGGTCGTCCACTTGTGGTGCAGGTGGAGGAGTTCGCCGGAGGACTCGAAGCGAATGGGGAAGGCGTTGGGCAACAGGTAGAGCGCGGCCGAGGGCGGCACGCCGCGGTCGAGGAGGCGGTCGATGGCGCCAAAGAGCGCGGCCATCTCCTCTTCGAAGAACGCGCGCGCCGAGGGGGTCTGGGCGATGAGTGCCGGCAGAATGAAGTCGGGGCGGCCCACGGCGTATTGGCGGGCGAGGCGGGGGCGGGTGCCGGGCGTCATGCGGTGGCGCTGATCCTGCGAGTCGGCGCTGTGCGAGAGCTTTTTGCGGAAGGTGTAGTGCGGGTGCGAGAGGGCGCGCGTCAGCTTGTCGAGGGTGCCCAGGCGCAGCGGCATGGCGAGGAGCGGGTTTTTGGCGGGGGAGAGGACGGCTTCGAGGGCGGCTTCGTCGCTCAGCGTCGAGCGCGTCAGGCCAAGGGTGGTTCGGACCGCGTCGGCCAGCGCCTTTGGCGCGTTCACCTTCCAGTCGACGAGGATCGAGACCTTGCCGCCGAGCGAATCGTCGAACTCGCGGGCAAAGGCGGCAGCGCCGTCGTGGATCTGGTCGGCCTCTCCCAAGGCGAGCGACTGGAGCAGGGCGAACTCGGGCGTCTCTTCCAGGGGCAAAGGATCGCCGAGATGGCGGAAAAAATCGGGATCGCGCTGTTGGACCGCGTCGACCATGGCGCCGATGACGAGGCGGGCTTCGGCGGGGACATCGCAGCGCTCGGCAATGCGGGCGTAGCGGTGCAGGGTGAGGCCGCTGATCGAGTGGTAGAGGTGGGCGAAGGTGGCGACAGGGAGGACATAGCGCGCCGCCTCCATGGCCTTTTTGCGGATGGTCGGCAGCCACGCGTCGCGGGCGGCTTGGCGGGCGGGGAAGATGGCGAAGTAGGCGTCTTCGGCGGGCGTCAGGAGCGCTTCGCAGAGCGACTCATAGGCAGCCATGGCGCGAGACGCGGCGCGGCGAAAGATGGCGTCGTCGTCAGGGGCGAGGGCGGGGATGGCGAGGCTGGCCTTTGAGACAGGGACGTAGCGCTGGCTGGCCTGCTCGCTGTTGTAGAAGGGGTGGGCGTGGAGCAGCGACCAGACGAGCTGGCGCGAGACGCGCTCGATGGCGAACTGAAACGTGGCGTGCTGGAGCGTGGTGTGATGCCCGGCGGCGTAGGTCTCGGCGGCGAGCCGGTCGCGCAGGGCCAGGGCGCGGTCAGAGGCGCTGACTTCGGAGGTCTCGACGATGCGCGGGCTGTAGCAGGTGCGGGCGGTGGCGATGGCGTTGTCGAGGGGGCGATCGAATCCCTGCGTGAGGCGGACGATGGGCGAAGGCGAGGCAAAGGCGGGGGAGGCGGTGGCCATGGCGATGTCTTGGGAGGGGAGGAGGGAACTGGGATTTGGATTTGGGACCGGGCTTTGGCGGGCGAACCGGGGACGCCGACAAAGGGCGCGCCTTCTGGGACAAATCGGCGCCGGTCGCCAGGAACAGAGGCGGCGGGGGCGGGATCGCGCCATGGATTCAGGGCGGTTCAGACGGCGTTCGCCCGCTGACTTCAGCGGCGTCGTCGAGATGCTTCCACGCGCCGAAGAGGTCCTGCCGCGCGCTGTCATTCACCGAAGCAGTGTGGCAAACGGCCCGCCCTTTTCGCGCCGACGCGCCGACCAGCTTCGAGGATGACTCCCGCACCATGGCCACGCCCCCCCGCTCCGCTTCCCAAAAGATCCCGTCGCACGCCCACAGCGTCGAACTGACCGTCCCCTTCCACGACATCGACGCCCTGCGCGTCGTCTGGCACGGCCACTATTTGAAATATCTGGAGATCGCCCGCTGCGAGCTCCTCAAGCAGTGCGGCCTCGACGTGATGCAGATGGTCGAGCTCGGCTACCGCTTCATGGTCAGCGACATCAGCTGCCGCCACACCAACGCGCTCACTTACGGCGACCGCTTCCGCGTGACGGCCTGGTTCACCGAGACCGAACACCGCATCGGCATCGCCTACGAGGTCTTCAACCTGACGACCCAAAAGCGGTCCGCGCGCGCCCATTCGACGCTGATCACCGTCAGTGGCGAGGGCAAGCTCTGCCTCTCGACGCCCGCGCCGATCTTCGAGCGGTTGCCAAAGCTGGAACGAGCGGACTGAAGCAGGCGCCGCAGCCGCCAGCGTTCAATTCGACGCCGATCGCGCCCGCCTGACGCCCGAAACGCGCCAGACGGCCTCCCCCGCCCGAACGCGCGGCGCGCAGCGGTTCACCTGGGCAGCGCGTAGTCCTTGATCACGGCCATGTGCTGCATGTTCTCGCCGCCGCTGTCGCCCTGGAGCACCGGGGCCACGGCCGAGAGCGGGGTGAACTTGCGGCTGTCGAAGACGAGTCCGCGCGAGGTGAGTCCTGTGGCGCCCTCGATCGCCACCACCGTCTGCAGGGCGTTGAGCGCCGCGTTGCCGTAGAGCGCGTCGTAGGGGTGCTCGCGGTTGATGTTGGTGCCGCCGTTGTTTTGCTGATCGACGGGGCAGGTGCTGTCGCTGTCGATTTCGACCACGTCGGCGAGCGCCGTGAGCGCGTTGTCGGTGCGCTTCTTGGTGTTGAAGTCGCCGCCGATGACGAGGAGGTCGTTTGGCGGGATGGCGAGCGAGGCGATCTGGCTGACCAGATCCTCGGCGCTGTTGGCGCGCTTGTAGGCGGTGGTCGAGAGGTGGACGCTGACGACCCACAGGTCGCGGTCGCCGGGGATGTCGAGGCGGGCCCAGACGTGATCGCGCGTGTCGCCGACATACTGATCTTGAAGCGTTCCCCAGGCCTTGATCGGGAAGTAGCTGACGACGCCGTTGGGGATGGTGGTGCCGTTGGCGATGCCCTCGACGCGGTGGAAGAAGCGCGATCCGAAGGCCTCCTCGACCATGGCGCGGCGGGCGCGCTCGCTGTTGTCGCCGTATTTGAACTCCTGGATCAGCGCGACGTGGGGGCGCAGGCCCTGGAAGATGCGGATGCCGTGGCCGAGGTCGTAGGTGGAGCGGTTGCCGGTGGTGAGGTTGCCGGCGAGCAGGCGGATCGTCTCGCTCTCGCCGTCGGGGCAGGCCGGGCCGCAGGAGATGAAGGCGCCGCAGCCGTCGTAGACCTCGCCGCAGGTGGCGCCCTGGTCCGCGCACGTGAGTGGTTCGCAGGCGCAGACGCTGTGGGCGCAGGTGTTGGGCGCTTCGCAAAAGCCACACTCGATGGTGCCGCCGCAGCCGTCGCTCATCTCGCCACACGCGATGCCGAGCGCCGCGCAGTGGAGCGTCGTGAAGGGGACACAGGCCTGGCAGCGACCGGCGACGCACCTCTCGCCCTCACCCTCGCACGTGCCGCAGGTGATGGTGCCGCCGCAGCCGTCGTCGACCTCGCCACAGGTGGCGCCCTGGTCCTCGCACGTGAGGGGGGCGCAGGTGACGCATTCGCCCTCTTCGCAGAGCTCGCCCACGGGGCAGCCGCACTCGATGACGCCCTCGCAGCCGTCGTCGATCTCGCCGCACAGGGACACGTCGTCGCAGGTCAGCGCCACGCAGTGCTCGCAGACGCCATCGCGGCAGACCTCGTCCTGGCCACACGCGCCGCAGTCGAGGCGGTGGCCGCAGCCATCGTCGATTTCGCCGCACGACAAGCCCATCGACTCGCAGGAGGCGCTCGGCTCGCAAGGGACGCAGACGCCATCGTCGCAGCCCAGGCCGTCACCGCACGCGCCGCAGGTGATGGTGCCGCCACAGCCGTCGTCGATCTCGCCGCAACCCACCTCGGGAGGGCAGGCGGAGAGGCAGCTGTCGTCGGTCAGGCCGCCGTCGCCAATGGGGACAGGAATCGTCGAGGCGTCGCTGTCGAGCGCCGGGGCGGTGGGGTCGCCGTCGCGCGGGCCACAGGCACAGAAGAGGGCGGCGAACGCGACGAGGAGCGGCAGTTGGCTGAGCTTCATGAATGTCACCTTCCAGAGGGTCCAAGGTCGACGAGGCGCGCGGCCCTAGGGCCCACGGCATTCACGCGCAAGACGAAAGTCGTCTCCCCTTCGCCTCAAAACCCAAGACGTGGACGCGTGGTTGAAGCGGGGAGCGACGAGCCGGGGCAAGGCGCCACCGAGGTGTGAGCTCCAGAACGCGAAATCCAAGGCGAGACGCCCGGCAACGCGGCGCTCGGCCAGTCGCCGCAGGGACGCGTCACCAAGTGAAAATGCGCTGCCAAAATATCGACCTGAAAGGCCTCAAGGCTAAGCTCGACGGCCACCCCGCTCACCGCCCGCCCGTGGAGAGACGCCTTGGCCCCCGATTTCAAAATCAGACCAGCCCGCAGAGGTGACCGCGCCGCGCTCGCCGAGCTCCTGCGCGACTACGGCTATCCCAACGCCGCCGACACCAACACGATGCTGTGGGTCTTCAAGCACCCCGAGATCGACCTCTTCGTCGCTGTCGACGCGCTGGACCGTCCCGTCGGCTACGTGAGCCTTTCCCTGCGCCCGCAGCTGCGGTTGAGCGGCCGCATCGCGACCATCGATGAATTTGTCGTCCACACGGAGTGGCTCGCGCGCGGTGTCTCCGAGGCGTTGCTTCAGGCTGCGCTTGATCGCTCCCAGAGCATGGGCGCCAAGCGCGTTGAGCTCTCGACACGCGAGAAGAGTCCTCTCGGCGCCGAGTTCTGGGCCGGCCATGGCTTCGACAAGATCGACAACGCGGTGATGCGTCTGGCCAGCCTCGAAAAGCGCTGAGCGCTGAGTGACGAACGCCGGGCGCCGCTCGCCGATGTCACGTGGACGCGCCCTGGCCACGAGCCACGCGACACTCGCCGCGCCCGCTGAAAGATTTCGCATGGAAGCAAAACTTCTCCTGGCCACCCCCGAGGGACTCGTCATCGAGCACCCCACCCTCCTGGCGCCGGTGCGTTCTGGTGACGACCTCCTCCTGGCCGAGGAAGATCCCATCCCGTTGCCCGACTGCGGTCGCCTCGCCCACCTGCCCGGCTACCGTCCGATCGGCTTCGATCCCGAGAGCGGCAGCCTCGCGCGCCTCGACAGCTTTGAGATCGATGGGCGCCGCTTCACGCCCAACGCCGTGGCCGCGCTCCTGCCCCCTGGTTACACGCGCACCTTCCTGCCCGCGGCGTTCAAGGTGGCCTCCGACAACCTGCCGCAATGGGCCTACACGGCCGCAGGCTGGGGCGAGTCCGGACCTGTCGCCTTCGCCCTGCGCACCGACCCGCGCGACCACTGGAACCCGCGCCGCTTCTCGACCCCCGAACTGCAGGCGCGCGTCGACGCTCTGATCGCCGAACTGCCGCGCAACGGCGTCGTCCGCCATCTGACCCACTGCGCCCTCGTCGAGCGCTGCTTCACCGCGCAAAACATCTTTTACGGTCGCGACGAAGGCGGGCTGCCCTCTTCCAACACCTGCAACGCGCGCTGTCTGGGCTGCATCAGCGAACGGCGTCCAGGCGGCCCCCCCTCGTCGATGAGCCGCCTCGACAACCTGCCCACCGTCGAAGACCTGGCTGAGCTGGGCGCCCTCCACCTGTCGCGCGCCAGCGGCCACACCATGGTCAGCTTTGGCCAGGGCTGCGAGGGCGAACCCCTGACGCGCGCCCCTTTGCTCGCCGAAGCCATCCGGCGCATGCGCGCGATCACCGAACGCGGTTCGATCAACATCAACACCAACGGCAGCCTCACCAAGGGCCTCGGCCTCCTTCTCGAACAGGGCCTGGACGCCATCCGCGTCAGCCTCAACTCGGCCGATCCCGACCTCTACGGCGCCTACTACGCGCCACAGGGCTACACCTTTGATGACGTGCGCCGCTCGCTGGCGCTGGCGCGGGAGGCGGGGGCCTACATCGCCCTCAACCTGCTCTCGATGCCGGGCGTGAACGATCGGCTGGGCGAAGTGGAGCGGCTGCGCGACCTCGTCGTCGAGTTTCACGTCGATCAAATCCAGACGCGTTCGCTGTGCATCGATCCCGAGCAATACCTCTCGCTCACGCGGGGACGCGGCGCTGGCGGCGAGCCGATAGGCGTTCGGGCGATGCTCTCGCTTCTGCGCGAAGAGGCGCCCTGGCTGAGCATCGGCAATTTTGCCCGGGGACTGGACGAACGCGGCGTGACCTGACGCGCGCAGGCCCTCCCGACAGCACCCGGCGTCAGGCGTCTTCTCCGGCGCCCTCCCTCAGGAGTTTCGAATGCGTGTGACTTGTGAATCTTGCGGAACGCACCACGAGGTCGATTCCAGTCTGGCGCCCCTCAGTGGCACCTGGCCCTCTTGCCCCCGCTGTTCTGGCCCCGGCGCGACAGCCGCCCAGCCCGCGGGCAACGCCGCAGATCCGCTGACGGCGCTCTTCGACCTGGGAACGCCGAATTTCGACGCCCAGAGCGAACCCGAGATCGAGTCGCTGGATGCGGCGGACCTCGAACCTTTGGACGAGGCGCCCTCGACTCGGCAGCCAGCGGCGGCACAGGAAGCCCCTGTCGACGACCTGATGTCGCTCTTTGCCGATGTCCCTGCCCAACAGCCCGCTGGCGCCGCGATGGGTGACGCGTTCCCTGCGCCGACGCCGAGTGCGTCCAACCCGGCCGACCACTTCGATCCCTTGGGCGCCGCCTCGGACAACGCGCTCTTCGACCTGCTCGACCTGCCCGCCCCCGAGGGGATTCCCGGCGAGCCAGAGCTCTCCCCCATCGAAGCAGAGGCGCTTCAGGTCACGCCGACGCGCGACGATCTCTTTGCCGCGACCATCGATCCGCTGCCAGCGCTTCCACTCGACGCGCCGGTGAACACGCCCATCCTCGACGCGAACGCGCCGCAGGATCTGTCGACGATCGGCGAGCACCTTCTGGCGGCCTTCAATCTGGACACGGCGGACGAGGACGACGAGAGCGCGCCGAACGAGGAACCGTCGCGCTTTGAGCCGCTTGACCTCGCTGGCGACGCGCCCGGCGATGCCGCGTTCGCGGAGATGGGCAGGGAAGAACCTGGACGCGTCGAGCGCGTGATTCGGCCTCAGATGCGCGGGACGCCGCCTCAGGAAGAAGCGTCGCCGCCTGAACTCTCGCTCGATCGACCTTCGACCGCCGCCAGCGCCCCCGCCGACACCGCGCCGCTGAGCTTCGAAGCCGCCCGCGACAGCCTCTCGCCTCTGAGCGTCCCGCCCGCCATGGCTGGCTTTGTCTCGGCAGGCGCTCCCAAACCGTCCCCGCATGGCGACACCGCTTCGACACACGCCCATTCGCCTGCACCCACGCGCCCGCTGCCCTCGGCCATGCGCCGCGCGCCGGGGATCGAGACCTCGAAGATCATCCTCTTCGGACTGGCCGTCGTCCTCGTGCTCGGCGCCCTGATCTGGATGTGGCTCTTCTCGGACACCGCCTTCAGCCGCGACGCCCAGCAGGCCCCACCGACCGCTGTCGCCGAACTGCTCGCCGCCGTGCGCCAGTCCTCGCCCGAGACCTTCGAGACCGCCAACAGGAGCAGCGCCGACGAACACGTCCAGCGCGGGCTCTCGCTCCTCCAGGACGACACCGCCTCCTCCTACGAATTGGCGCGCGCGTCCTTTGCCCAGGCGCTCTTTGTCGATCCCTCCCGCGTCGACGCCGTGGCGCTCTACGTCGAGGCCACCCTGCACGTGCGCCCGCCAGAGCCCTATCTCGAACGCGCTCACGCCCTCATCAACCTGGCGCTGACCGAGGCACCCAAGTCGGCGCTCTCCCACCGCGTCTACGCCTTCCTGCTGATGCACGACGGTCAGGAGGAGATGGCCATCGCCGAGGCCGAACAGGCGGTCAGTCTGGCGCTGCCCGAGGAAAAGGCCGACGCGCTGCTGATGCTCGGCTACGCCTTCCTCAACAAGAGCGCGCCAGTGGCGTTGGAGAAGATCGACCAGGCGGTCCAGCGCAACCCGAGGCTCAAACGCGCGCTCTATTACAAAGGGCTGGCCGCAGAGAGCGCCGGCGAGCTGTTGCAGGCGGTGAAGGCCTACGAGGCGCGGTTGGCCATCGATGCCAAGGAGCGCGATTCGCTGCAGGGACTCGTCCGCGTCTATCTCAAGCTCGGTCGCCACAAGGACGCGCGCGCGGCGCTCAACGCCTACCTCAAGGCTTATGGCAACCATGGCGCGCCCAAGCTCTGGGAAATCGCTCTGACGCTGCGCTTCGAAAAAAAGCCGCAGGGCGTGGCCGCTTCGCTCAAGCGCATCGAGCGCAATTTCTCATCGCTGACCCCGGCCGAGAAGCTCCTCTTCCACCGCCTCAACGCCGAATACCTCATCAGCGCCGGCAATTTGGCCGCCGCGCGCAAGTCGGTCGACGCGGCCATCCGGCTCGATCCCCAGGACGAGGCGGCGCACTTCCTCGGACTGCGCATCGCCATCCAGCGGCGCGATGTCCAGGCGGCGTCGCAACACTTGGAGTCGTGTCGCGGCGCGCTGATGCCAGGCTTGAGCCAGGAGTATCTGGGCCGAATCGCGCTCATCAAAGGTGACGAGGCCGAGGCCCTGACCGCCTTCCAGAAGGCCAACGAGGAAAACCCGCACCGCATGGCGACGCTCCTGTTGGAAGGCGTCCTTCTCCTGCGCCGTGGCGAAGAGCGCGCCGCCTGGTCGCTGCACAGCAAGATCATCGAGCTCGACCCGCGCGCCCGCACCCGCGAGCCGCCCGCCTTCGACGACTTCCACGCGCCCGAGCGCGACATCCTCGACCTGGCCCGCCCGCTTCTCGGCACCCCCAGGCCGGACAGCGAGAACTCCACCAAGTGGCTCTATCTCATCTACGGCGCCCTGCTCGGCTTCCACTCGGGCGAAGTCTCCGGACCTTCGCGCGCGCTCGATCAGGTGATCAGCGGCGATCCGACATCGCTCATCTCCTTCGCCTATCGCGCGCAGATCGAGCTCGATCGCGGTGACCTCAAGAAGGCCGCGTGGTTCATCGACACGGCCATCAGCTTCGAATCGCGCGCGGCGCTGCCCTGGTATCTCAAGGGCCGCCTGGCCGAGGCCGAGGGGGACGCCAAGCAGGCGCACGACGCCTATCTCAAGGTCCTCGAATTCTCGCCGCGTCACATCGACGCCGAGATCCGGCTCGCCGAGCTGTCGATCGCCCAGGGCGACAAGGCCGACGCCATTAGGCGCTTGCGGCGCGTGCTGATCGGCAGGCCACACCTCGAACACGTGCGGGGCGCGCTCTTCGAACTCGAACGCGAACTTCCGGACGGCCTCTGAGTCCATTCGCGACAGGCGTATCGGCGTTCAGGGCGGCGAATCCGACGGGCTCTCCGCCTCTGGCGCGCACAGCCAGGCCATCTCGCAGCTGATCGCGCGTTCGACGCGACCGAGAAAGACGCGAAAGCAGATGGCCCCGGCGAGTGAAATCAGGGCGCCAGCGAGCACGGTGTTGGGCGCGCCGATGATGTCGGCGACGCTGCCGGCGAAGAGCGATCCGAGCGGCGCCATGCCGAAAAACATGATCGAGTAGGCGGACATGACGCGGCCGCGCATCTCGTCGGTGGTGAGTGTCTGCAGAAGGGTGTTGGTCGAGGCCATCTGCATCACGGCCGAGGCGCCGATCCCCGGAAGCAGCAGGAGGGAGATCCACAGCGACTCGGAGATCGCGAACAGCGCGAGCAGGACGCCGAAGCTGAGCGCGGCGCGGGCGACCCAGCGTTCGAGGCCACAGGGGTTGGAACGCATGGCCAGGACAAGGGCGCTCATGAGCGCGCCGACGCCGTTGGCGCCGAGAAGCAGGCCGAGCGCGCCCGAGCCGGTGCCGAGAATCTGGTCGGCGAAGATCGGCATCAGCACGACGTAGGGCATTCCGACCAGGCTGATGAGGCCGACGAGCAGGAGCAGCGCGCGCATCGGCAGCGAGCGACCGACAAAGGCGAAGCCGTCCCGCATCTGGCGCAGCGCTTTGAATCCACCGTCGCGCTCATGGCAGCCCAGGCGCGGCGATTCGTCGACGCGGATGCGGGTGAGGGCGAAGAAAACGGCGAAGTAGCTCAGACCGTTGAGGAGAAAGCACCAGCCCTCGCCCACCGAGGCCACCAGAAACCCGGCCAACGCCGGTCCCACGACGCGCGCCATGTTGACGATCGACGAGTTGATGGCGATCGCGTTGGCAAGGTCGGTCTTGCCCACCATCTCCACGACAAAGGCCTGCCGCGTGGGATTGTCGACGCCGCTCGTCACGCCCATCGCCAGGGCAAAGGCGAAGAGCAGGGCGATGGAGACGGCCGAGGCCAGGGTGAGGACGCCCAGCGCGAGCGTGAGCGCGCCGAGAATGGCGGCGGTGAGGATGAGCAGGCGACGGCGCGAGAGGCGATCGGCGAGCACGCCGCCAAAGGGCGCGATCAGCACCAGCGGAAACTGCAGGGCGAAGGTGATGGCGCCGAGGAGCAGCGACGATCCGGTCAGGCTGTAGACGAGCCACGACTGCGCCACCGACTGCAGCCACGTGCCGATCATCGAGATCAGCTGGCCGCCGACGAACAACCGGTAATTGCGGTGCTTCAGCGAGCGAAACGTCTGATGAAGCACCCGGGAGAGGTTCATCCGTTGTTCCTCGAAGACTCTCTGGTCTCGGCGCGGCGCTTGCCCGACATGCGTCCGCCGCGCGCGTTCGTCTGGCGCTTCGCCGTCGTTTTTCAAAGAGGCCTCTTTGAAGGCCGCCCGCTTTGACTAGAGTCCGCCGCCTTTTTTGGGGCTCCCCTTCAGCGAGGGCCCTTCCCGTCGAGGACCAGCCATGCGCCCCCCCTCCGATTCCAGGCCGACACGCCCGCCGCGCGTCATCAAGCGCTACGCGAACCGCAAGCTCTACGACACAGAGGAGAGCACCTACGTGACCCTGGAGGAAATCGCCGACGCCATCCGCGAGGGCGAAGAGGTCCGCATCATCGACAGCAAGACGCAGGAAGACCTGACCTCGGTGACGCTGACGCAGATCATCTTCGAACAGGAGAAGAAGCGATCGCAGATGCCGATCGGGCTGTTGCTCGGCCTCATTCGCAGCGGCGGCGCGCAGATCAGCGGCTATTTGCGCGGCAGGCGCATCACCCGGGAGCAGCCCATCGCCAAAGCCGTCACGCAGCCGACAACGGCGACAGCGCGCGGCGGGAAATCCGGCCCGACAGAGAGCGACTCGACTCAGCAGCAGGACAAGGTCGGCCAGACCAAGGAGCTGATCTCACAAGTCCAGCGGTCGCTCGACGACTGGAACCAGAAGCTCGCGGCGCTGCCCACCCTCGCCAACGAGATGAACGCCCTCGAAAAGCGCATTCGCGAACTCGAAGCCCGGCTGGAAGAGCTCGACTTCGACTGACGCGCGCTTTGCCCGACCGTCGCCCGGTCAACCGCTCGTCACGCGGTGGGCGCCGCGCTCTCCGCCACGGCCGCACTTGCGACACCGCTGGCGCCTTCGGCCTGCCCCCCCGTCGTCTCGGCGCTTGTCCCCGCGTCCTCGACAGCGGCGACTGGCGACAGTGCGTCTTTCGCGCTCATCTCTGGCGACGCGGCGCTGTTTTCTCCGATGGCCGCCTCAGGCGCGCTTTCCGCGCCCGCTTCGATCGCCGCGCTTTCGACGGACTGGGCATCGACCGGTTCTGCCGACGCGTCTGCCGCTGAATCGTTTTCGGCCCGCGGCGCCGCCTCCGCCGGATTTTCCTCGGGCGCGCTTTTGTCCGCCGGCGCCTCTGGCTCAATCGGCGCGCAGTAACGCCCGACCCTGACCCGCGCCGGACGCACCACCTGATCGCCAAGCGTGAACCCGGGCCGAACCTCTTCGAGCACCATCTCGTCCTCGCCCACCTGCGCGACAGGAACGACCTCGACGGCCTCGGCGAGGTTGGGATCGAACCGCGTGCCCACGAGTTGCAGGCGCTTTGTCCCGAGTGACTGCAGGCGCTTTTGCAGGTCGGCGTGGATGAGGCGGATGCCCTGGGCCAGAGGGCTTTCGTCCCCCTGGGCCGCGCCGAGCGCCCGGTCGATCTCGTCGGAGATGTCGAGCAGCTCGCGGGTCACCTTGCCGCGCGCCATGTCGATGGCCCTCTCCTGCTCGCGCATCAGCCGCGCCTGAAAGCTCTGCCGATCGTTGAGCTGCGCCGCGTAGGCCCGGGCCAAATCAGCCGCGCGCGCCTCTGCCTTGTCGATCGCCTCGCACAGCGCCTCGGGCGACTGCGTCAGCCGCGGATCGCTTGAAGAATTACCCACGAGTTGCCTCCTCGCGGGCAGCTTGAGCAGCCTGGCCAGCCAATCCAAGAACCCCATGGTGAGCGCTCCCATCTTCTCGGTTGAACGCGGCGCCGCTCGATGTGCCGACCTCGCCTGAGAGGGAGCGCCCGTCCGCGTTGGGCCGCGCCTCATCCCCCGGAACCCCCGCGCCGGACAAGCGCCAAGGCATGCGCCTGACAGACGCGCCGCCAAGTGGACAAGCCGCCGTCTGTGCCCATGCTCCGCCGCCTTTTCGCCCCGGCCATTCCCGCCTCACGAGGAGACACGTCATGACCACCGCACAGCCCCGACGCCGCCGCCGCGACCGCGCGACATGGGCCTTGACGCTCATCGCCACCGCCTTCGCCGCCGCCTGCGCCAGCACGCCCGGGCATCACCCCGTCGTCATCAGCGAGCACGTCTCCATCGGTTCGGCCGACGAACTCCTCGGATTCCGCGACGCCTGGAACAGGGGCGAGTTTCGGCAGCTCAAGGCCGCGACCAAAATCACCCTCACCGGCGACATCGACCTCGGCGCCATCGAGCGCTGGCAACCGATCGGCACGCGCCGCGACCCCTTTGACGGCGTCCTCGACGGCCAGGGCCACACCATCGCGGGCAAGCTCACCTGCGACACCAGGGCGGGAGACTTCGAGATCGAGTGCGGCCTCTTCGGCGACCTCCAGGCCAGTTCGCGCAACACCGGCGGGGCCATCATCCGCGACGTGAAGCTCGCCATCGAGCTCGGCGCCCACGGCATCGATCCCTCGACCATCGACAGCGCCCACCCACTGCGGCCTCAGGTGAAGCTGCGGATCGGCGCGCTCAGCGGTCACGCCAACCGCGCCCACCTCGACAAGATCCACCTCGCTTCCACGTCCGCGATCCGCGTCAACGCCAACGAGATCCTGCCGCATAGCGAGGTCACCCTGGCCGCTGGCGGACTCATCGGCGCGGGCGCGCACATCGAGGGCAAGGACCTCTCGACAGCGGCCACCATCGATGTCGCGGCGGGCACCACCAGTGTCGGCGGCCTCTTCGGCCTGCTCGGGCAATCTTCGTTCACAAACGCGCGCGTCGACGGCGCCATCAAGGCGCGCGGCACGGACAGGCTCTCCGCGGGCGGCCTGGCGGGCGACCTCTTCAACGAGCTCGGACGCAACGCCACGCCCATGAACATCAGCGACATCGAGATCACCGCCGCGCTCGATCTGTGGAGCGGCGGGCAGGCAGTGGCAGGCAGCCTCTCGGGCCACCTCATCGCCGCCAAGAGTCACGTCGAACGCATCCGCGCCTCGGGCCACCTCGCGTTGACGAGCGAGAGGACCTCCACGCAGCCCAAGGAAAAGGTCGGCTTTGACCTGCCCAACCTCAACGTCGGCGGCCTCGTCGGGACCATGGCCATGGCGTCCCTGAACGACACAGAGGTCACCGCCCGCGTCTCGATCGCCTTCGCCGGCGAGGATCGGCGACGCCTCGGCGCCATTGGCGGCATCCTCGGCCAGGCCAGCCTGATGGTCCTGCAGAACGCCGTCTTCGCTGGCGCCATCGAGCTGACAAACACCGCGAAAGAAATGAGCCCCAGCGTCGGCGGACTCGTCGGCCACACGACCGGCGCCGCGCTCATCGCCAACTCGCTCGTCCAGGGCAGCCTGCCCGAAATCAAAAGCCGCGACTCCAAGGGCGTCGTCGGCCTCACCGATCAGCGCGGTCACTTTCTCTTCTGCACGCGCTGGCCCAAGCGCTTCCGGGCGGTCGGTCACGTCTCGCGACGGGCCAAAATCCACGCCACCTCCAGTCCGCTGGAACAGGGCGAAGACAGCGCCGCCGCCGCGCTCGTCGAAGCGTTCAACGCGCCGCTTGAGTCCAGTGGCCGTCCGCAGCGTTGCCTCACGCCGGGCAAATACCTGCCGTGGAAGGTCAACGCCGAAGGCCGCGCGACGCTCGACTTCGACGCCGTCCCCAGACCCGCGCGCGAATTCATCGGCAGCACCTCGATCCTGCCGCGCCACGTGCACTGGAACCATCGCGTCGAGCTCAAGCACTGGGAGACGGCCGAGGTGCAGAAGCGCTGGTGGCGAATGAAAGACGGGATGCCGCCCTTCCCCGCCTGGCACGAGCGCCACAATTGCGGACCGCTGGCGAACGACAAGCTGGGCCTGCCCGTCAACGCGCCCTGTCTCTTCAGCGAAGGCGACAGCGACCTGCCGCGCTGCGATGGCGTGCGCGGTCCGAGGCGGTTGAGGCACCTGCGGTTCGAGTTCGCCCGGGAGCGGCTGGAGAGCCTCCGCGCGCGACGCGTGGTCCTCAACGGCAAGCCCGTCGGCGCCTTTCTCGATGGCGATTACCGGATGTCGCTGCAGGGGCTGGCGATGACGGCGCATGTCTTCGCGCTCACCCCGAGCGTCGGCGTCGAGTCGTTTTTGAACGAGGGACAGGGCGCGTTCGGCGGAGAGAACCACCTCACGCTGCTCGCCATGGACAGGGAGCGCCTCGAATCGCTGGCCGCGCGCACGCAAATTTTCGAGCAGCTGCGGACACCGGATCGTCGCGGCGACCCGATTCTCCCGGAGGCGATGAAGGGCGCGCCCGCGTGGGTCTACTGGAACTGCTTTGACGCGCTGAACCACGGTCACGGCCAGACGACAGCCGTCGCCAATCCCAAAGGCGAGACGGCCAGGGGTTCGGACGCCAAACCTGAAATCAGGCGGTTTCCCTTCTGCGGCGTGGGCCGCGCTGGCGACGACGTGACGCTTCCCGACCGAGCCACGCGCGAGATGTTCGCGACACAGGAGGCACGCGACGCGCTGGCCGAGTCGATCGAGCACTGGCTCAAAACGCGGCACAGCGTGCGCGACCGCATTCGCGAGGAAGGGGACGCGGCGGGCGACGAGGAGGCGTGGCGCGCCGCTCACAAACGCCTGAGCGCGCTGCCATTCGACAACTTTGAGCTCGGCTGCGGCGTCTCCGATCTCGTCATCGCCAATGCCGACAAAATTCTGCGCACCGAACGCTGGACGAGCGCTGACGGCGAGGTCTGGGCGCTCGCGGCCATCGACGAGCAGGCGCTTATCGACCTCCTGACGCGCGACGAGGCGCTCTCTGACGAGGCCGCCGAACTGACCGCGAAGGAGCTCGCCGACTCATTCGCGAAGGACGCGGAAAAACGCCGCCAGCGGGCCGAACACGCCCTGTCGAGCACCCACGAGCCCAAAAACTGCCACGATCTCGCCGCGGAACACCTCGGCTGGGAGGGCGACTTCCACTGCGCCGCGATACCTGTCCCGAGCCAGGGAAAGAAAAAGAAGGCTGACACCGACCTCATCACCGAAGCGCTGCGCTCCCAGATTTCGCATTTCGTCCTGCACGACCTTTTGCCGCCCGAGCCGCCAACGCGGGCCAACGACACCATCCCCCTCGCCAGGCTGAGCATCGCCGACGCGATCGAAGCGCGCACCGGCAACCTCAGGCATGGCGTGCATTCGATCACGCCGTCCAAACAGCCCTCTCCGCCGCCACAGCCAACGCCGGGTGTCACCTTCGCGACCTTCAAGCCCGTCGCCATCGACATCCACATCGCCGCCCTCGACAAGACGGTCCTGAACGCCCAGCTCGCGCGCGTCTCGTTCGTCGAGCAGCTGAGAGACCCGTCGCAGCGCGGCAAGGCGCCGACTTCTCCTGAAATGGCGGGCGCGCCAGCCTGGGTGCGCTGGACCTGCTTTGACGCGCTCAGGAACGAGTCGAGCGAGAACAAGGGCCAGGCCAGTCAGAAGCGGTTTCCCTATTGCAGCGTCGCCGCCAAAGCCCCCGGGTCCAAGGAGAGGCAGACAGCGCGGAAGGCAGCGGACCGCCGTCTCGCCCAGACCATCACGGGCAATGTCGCCCTCCAGTTCAGGCACTACCTGGAAGAGAAGCGACCCAAGGCGCCGGACACCTCGCGGAACACCGCGGGCATGTCGCGGGAGCAGCTGCGGGAGCAGCGGAGAAAGGCGCGATATCCGCAGATAGAGGAGATGAAGCGGCTGCAGGACGCGCAGATGGCTCTGCTCAGGAATGTGGACCGGCTCAAATTCACGCGCCGGACCTGGAAGAGCGCCGACGGTGAGTCGTGGGCCATGAGCGCCGTCGACGAGGCGGCCCTGCTGCGCGTCGTCCGTCAGACCAAGGAGTTGGGCCCCGAGTTCGCCGCGTGGTTCCAGAAACGACTGGAAGCCTCCTACGCGCCCGCGCCATCACCCGCCGAGCGCGCGACGACAAAGAGAGCGCCGACACGGCAACCGGCGGCGACGGGAACGCCAAAGTCGGAACAGGCGACGCCCACAGCGCCAGAAGCCCAGGCCCCCGCGACAAAGCCGGCGGCGGGCGAATCGCAGTCGTCCGAACAGCCAGCGGCGGAACCAGTCCCGGCGCCGACACAGCCAAAAGAAGCGCCGCGCCCCTGAAACGCCAAAAGCCGGAACGCCGCCCTGTTCGAGGTGGCGCCCCGGCTCTCGGATGTCGCGAATGAAGGTGAGGCTTCCGCCGCGCGTCAGACCATGCGCGAGAACTGCTCCAGCGCGACGGTGAACCGCTTGAGCACGCGCTCTTCGTCGCCCTCGTTGATGCCGTCCAGCAGGCAGTGGCGCAGGTGCCCTTCGAGGATGACCTGCCCCGTCTTGTGCAGGGCCGACTTGGCCGCGCCGATCTGGATCAGGATGTCCTCACAGTTCTTGTCGTCCTCGATCATCTTCTGAATGCCGCGAATCTGGCCTTCGATCTTCTTCAGCCGCCGGGCGATGGCGGCGACGTCCACGCAATCTTTCATGGCGTCCTCTCGAACGCGCGTCCGGGGGAGGAAGTAACGCGCGCCCTTCTGTGCGGCGGGTCCTGTCGCGGAGCGCGTCAAACTGAGGCGACCGCAGCATCAAAAAGGCCACCCGCGCCGCGTCCTGGGTGGCCTTTCACTCTGTTGTTCACGCATTGGCGCCGTGCGCGACTCAGAAGGGAATGTCATCGCCGGGATTGTTTCCGCCCGTGCCGCCACCATCACCGCCAAAGTCGGGCGGGGGGGGACCGAAGTCGCCGCTGTCAGGCATCGGGCGCGGATCGCCACCACCGGCGCGGCCGCTGAGGAACTGAACCTGATTGGCGACGATCTCGGTGACGTAGCGCTTGGTGTTGTCCTTGGGGTCTGTCCAGTCGCGCGTCTGGAGCCGCCCCTCGATGTAAACGGGGCTCCCCTTCTTGAGATACTGCCCGCAGTTGGCCGCCTGCTTTCCCCAGACGACAATGCGGTGCCACTCGGTCCGCTCCTGGGGCTGTCCCGTGTTTTTGTCTGTCCAGCGATCGCTCGTGGCCACACTGAAGTTGGCGACGGCCTGGCCGGTGGTCGTGTAGCGCACCTCGGGATCGCGCCCGAGATTGCCCACGATGATGACTTTGTTGACGCTTGCCATGACCAAAAGTCCTTTCGAGGGGTGTCGGTGTGAGTCGGAAAAGCGGGCGTCCCCTACCAAAGGTGGACGATGAGTTGCGCGGCGATTTTGACGGTTCAGACAGCCAAGCGATGCGCCTTCATCCTCTGAAAAACACCGCCGAGAGTCCTATTCCCCTCGACATGCGCCTGTGCTAGCCGCGCCGCCTTTTTTGCCCCCCAGCCCCTTCGCGCCGGGCAGTCCATCGGCATGATCCGTAGGGGCAAAAGGAGCCAGCCATGAGCGCCAACCGCGCGAACACCACACCGGGACAGGACAATGCAGACGCCTGCAGAACCACCTCGTCGCAGGTGAATATCTGCAGAGCGGTCGAACGCATTATCGCTTCGCCCGACCAAATCGAAGCACTGACCAAGTCGATCACCGAGGTGATTCGTCAGAGCTTGCCGGGCGACACGAGCGAGGAGCTCATCCGCGACAGCGCCGAGCAAAAGGTCATCAGCCACTACGCCAACCGCGTCGCCATCATCGGCGGCCTGACGACGTTGCCCGCGATGTTCCCCGGCGTCGGTTCCGTGATCGCCCTCACCGGCGGCGCCCTGACGGACATGACGATGTGCCTCAAATACGAGGTGGAGATGATCCTGGCGCTGCTCAGACTCAACGGGTTCGACATCCACGACCCGCGCGAACGCCAGTTGGCCTGCCTGCTCGCCGCCTCGCACACCTACGAGTCGACGCCCGGCCAGGGACCAATCGCCGACCTCATCAAGATCAACGCCGACGCCATCTGGAACTACTCACCGCGCGAGATCTGCAAGGCGATGCTCGCCTTCTCCGCCGGTTTGGCGCTGGCCTACTCGGGCCGCACCTTCACCCGCGCTGTGCCGCTCGTCGGTCAAATCGCCTCGGGCAGTATCAACAAGGTGCTCGCCTACCGACTTGGAAAGACGGCGCTTAAGGCCATCAAAAAGCGCGCCCATCCCGTTGCCCAGCCTCAGGCGGAAGCAACCGCCGACAACAAATCCACCGGGGAGAGCGCGAAAAACGCGTCGGGTGCCAATCGTGCCCGCGCCACAAAAGGCATGAGGCCCGAGGTTAACTGACGACCTCGTTTTGCCCATGAAGGGGAATGCCTTTTGGGAGAGCGCTCGGCTGGTCCGGGCGCTCTTTTTTTATCCGCGCTCTTTTCGCGAACGCGACTGGAACAAACGCCCACCAAAATGAACGCCTCGCGGACAGCCCCTTCGCGAACGCGCATCGCCGTCCCGGAACGCCCCACACTGCCCCACATGACGCGCCCGCCTGCACCGCCCCCGGCGCCACTCTACCACTGGGGTGTGACATCTGCGCTTCAGGCCCCCCCCCGGCTGACACTCTACCACGCCCCTGTGACACGCCCGGACGCCACGCGCGCGCCTTTCAATTTCCACAGGACCGCCTCACCAGCCGTTCAGCCGCTGTTGGGTGGTCGCCGCGCGCTCGCTGTTCAGTCGCCTCCGTTCTCCCAAAATCCGGAGGAGATCTGTTCGAGCCGTCGCCGGGCTTCGCGACGCCAGCGCGAGAGCGTCCGCCAACCGGCATCGCCCATCTGCCCGCGCGCCATGGCCTTGAGGCGATCGACCGCCTGTTCCTGAAATCGAAATCGAGCCCCTGCCGAACTGTGGCGCACGATCGACAGCCCCACGGTCCGCGACTCGGCGTTGGCCCACTCAAACTTGTAGGGCTCTTCCCCGCGCAAAAATTCATACGAGGTCAGTGAGCGGGCGAAGCTCTCGGCCACGCTCTCCCCCATGAGCACGAGTCCGGCGCTGAGCTTGGCGAAGGCCGGGTCGAATCCCGACTGGTAGAAGTAGGCGCGCCCGTCCCAGTCGATGGCGTAGAGCGAGGCCAGCGCGACCCCGTCGAGATGGAGCGTGTAGAGGCGCACGAGGCCTGATTCGGCGAGCAGGGCCACGGCGTCGCGGTGAAAAGCGCGCACCTCCCGTCCACGAATGCCCTGCGAACCACCGTCGGCCTGCCAGCGGCGCGCGTGCAGTTCAAAAAAGGTCTCCAGCGCCCCCCTGAGCGCGGCGGGCTGATCGGCACGCTCGATGAAAAACGCCTCCTGGCGCTCCAAGTGCCGCCGTCGCCGCCGCAGATTGTCGGCGCGGCCAAAGGTCTTGAGGAACTCCTCCCAGGTGCCCTTCAGATCGATGCGCGGACAGCGATAGCGCGGCGTCACTTCGACCCAGGCGTCCTCGGCGCTGAAGCGACGGACAAGGGCGTCGATGAGCGGCGCGCCCTCGGGCACATCCAACAGCTCCAGCACGTCGAAGCGTCCGGCGTGAGTGGCGAGAAAATCAGCGCAGCGTCCGGCCAGTTCGACGCGTTCCTCAGGCAGGCAGATGAGGTCCAAACCGTCGCTGCCGACCTCCCCGTCGCCGAGAAATCCCCAGCGCCGCGCGCCACGGCACGTCGTCTCGCACAGCGGCAGGATGGCGCGCAGGTGTCCGGTGCCGTCGCGAATGGTGAAGACGCGCGGTTCGGCCCAGGGACGCACGCGACGCCACCACGGATAGAGCCATTCCCAGGCGAGGAAGGGCGCCTGGCGGCTGCGGCGATGCAGGCCGTTCCACTCGGCGCGCAGGCGGGCGAAGGCGAGCGGGCCTGTGACTTCGTCGATCCACAGCTGCCGCGAAAACCGCGAGGTCTTCAGCTCGTCCACTCGGCGCATTCACTTCCCCTCTCTTTTTCAGGACCGCGCGAAGCATCGGCGTTCGGCCCGTCTCAGCGCCTGAGCACCTCGTGAATGGCGCGCGCCACGAAGCTCATCTGTTCCGGCGTCAGGTCCTGATGGATGGGGATTTCGAGGACGCGTCGGCGCAGCTGTTCGACGTCGGGAAATTCGCCGGGCAGGCAGGCCGGGTGGCCGTAACGCCAGAAATCCACCGTCTCGACGCCGCGCAGGCGCAGTTGGCGTTGAGTTCGCGCCTTGTCCTCGACCGCGAGTGGAAAAAAGAGCGGGCAGACGCCAGCGGTGAGCTCGGGAATCAGCGCCGGGCCCAGGTCGCGCAGACGGCTCTGGAGGAAGAAGTAGTTGCGGCGGCGGCGCTCGATGATGCCGGGAACGTCCTGCGAGGCGGCGACGCGGCGCGAGATGGCGCTCATTCCCAGTCGGGCGTGTTCCCGCGCGAAATGCTGGGTGCCGGTCGCCACGCGTTCGACGCCAGACTGCTTCACGGCGCCGCGACCGAGCGTTCTCAGAGCGCCGCGCACGGCCTTTCCCAACGCGCCATGGCGAAACTCCAGCCCCTGCAGCCAGGAAGCGGCGAGGTGCGAAAGCGTCGAAGCCGCGGGGGGCTCGGGCAGTGTCGGCAGGCCGCGGGGCGAGTCGCGGTTGAGCACCAGGGCGCCGCCATTGGGAATCGGCAGCGTCTTGTAGAGCGAGAAGACGGCCGCGTCGCCAAAGGTGCCGAGCGGCTGATCCCCGCGCCGCGAAAAGAGCGAGAGCGCGCAGTCCTCGATGAAAAAGAGCCCGTGTCTGTCGGCCAGCGACTGGAAGGCGTCGACCGGCCCGGGAAACCCGAGGAAGTGGATGAGGTAGAGCGCCCGCGTCTTGGAGCGAACGCGTCGCGCCACGTCGTCCGGGTCCACCTCCATGCGCGGCCCCACCGGGTAGAAGCGCGGCGTCACGCCCGCGTCGATGAGCGCCTCGACCTCGACGCCGTGATGGTAGGCGGGCACGAGCACCTCTCCGCGAAAGAGCTCGAACATGCGCGCCAGCGTCCACACCGAGTTGCGCGCGAAGTAGGCGAAGTTCACCGACGGCGCGTTGAAGGGGAACGCCAGAGGCGCGCGCGAAGTGTCGGCCAGCATCGAGAGCGAAAGCGAGGGCAGCGCCGGGATGTAGCGGGCACTCGCCGCGGTCGACTCGAACGGCGTGATCGGCGGCGTCTTCAGAGCTTCCATGCGTGCGACCTCCCCCTTCCCGCTCACCCGAGGCCAATGCGCCCGGGGACACCCGCCCAAGGTCCGACGACTCACCGTCCGCCGCGCCCGCGCCCACGTCCGACAAGCGCGCCGACATCGAGCGACTTGAGCCACCGCAGGAGGCGTCCGCGCCGCGTGTCGGCGAAGAGATAGAGCCAGTGATGCGGCCGCGTCTGGCGCGTCCAGTCCCGCTTCCAGGCCATCGACGGGCCGAGAAAGTCGAAGCGCGTCGTGCCGCGCTGGATGAGGTCGCGCACCACGAGATCCATCAGCACCTGGCCGGGCGAACAGTCGCCGAGCGCCTCGTCGAAGCCGACTTTGGGCAGGTAGTAGGTCTGGCCCGAGGCGATGCCGTAGTGGAAGGCGATGGCCCGCTCGCCCAGGCGCAAAAAGTAGAGGCTGAGCTGGCCCGACAACGCGTTGGAGCGCGCCCACTCCGAATAGAAGGCGCGCAGGCGCGGTGAACAGGCGATGGCCGTCCGCTCCCGGCCCTTCCAGCTCTGTCGCTCGATCTGAAACCCCTCTTCGAGGAGCGCTTCGAGGGCGCTGCCACCGACACAGCGCTGCAGCGTGAGCGGCCCCAGGGCTTCGAGTTTTTTGCGCCGGCGCCGCAGGTTGGCGCGGAAGTGGGACGACGTGGGCAGCCGCTCTTCACCCGCGCCGAGGTCGATCCAGGGCGTCTCCATCGAGGGCCAGGCAAACGTCGGCAGTCCCCGCGCGCGCGCCAGCTCAAAGAGCAGCCTGAGCGAACCGTCACACGGGACATCGGCGAGCTCGATCACGTCGACATCGCGTCGGGCCATGAGCGCGTCGAGAAGCGATTCGAGATCGCGCGGGTCGAGCAGATCGCGGGCCGGGGCGATGAGGTCGAAGCGGCAGGCGTGGACATTGACAGGCGCGCGCCAGACGCGGGCGGGCAGGCCGCGAAAGAGCCTCGTCGATTTGAGCAGCGGCAGGGCGAGCGAGAGGTGGCCGCCGCGCCGGACCGTCCAGACGGAGAACTGTTCGGGAGAGGCGAAATTCTCAATCCACAGGCGCGTGAAGTCGTGGCGCAGGAAGGGCGCGTCGAGCGGGTTGTCGGCGATGAGTTCGTCCCAGCGCTCGCGCAGCCGCAAAAAGGCCGCGAAATCCCCGACCTCGACTTGTGCCGCACCCTCGACACGACGCCGCATCAAACGCCCCTTTGCGCCCGCGCCCACTCGCACCCGACACACCGCGCCAGCCGCGCGCCAAAGCTGGCGACGGCCTCAGACAGACGCATCCACCCGCCCGGGAGAAGCCCGCGTTCGCCCGGTTCGAGGCAACGTCGCGACCAGCCCGCGGCGACTTGTCACCTGTCCCGGCGCTTCAGGCCGTTTGATTGCCATCCCCCGGTTTTTCGGCTTTGAGCCGCGCCCCTTTTGGCGGCGGCCCGCGCGTCGACACGCCCACGCGAGCGTTCGAACGCCCCTGGCCGCGCCCAACCACTGGAGACCTCCATGTCCAGCCACGCGCTTTCCCCCTCGCAACGCCCCGCCCTCGCGCCCCGCCTTGTCCTGATGGCGATTTCGCTCTCCCTCTCCGCCCTCGCCTGTTCCGAGAGCGGCCAGGACGGCGATTTGGACGCGGACGCCAACCTTCCCAGCACTCTCGACGCGAGCAACGGCGCGGACGACGACGCGGGACTTTTGCCGGACACCGACGCGGACGCCTCGCGGCCAGACGACGACACCGACGCGGCCACCCCGGACGAGGGCGACGACGACATCGACGACGAAACGCCCGGCCTGGAGCTCGTTTCCGGACCGACCCAGGTGCTGGCTGGCGCGCGCGCGACTTTGACCATCTGGCTCGATCGGCTGGCTCCGACAGACACCCGCGTTCAGCTCACGGCGGGAGAGGGGATCACCCTGGAGGCGTCGTCAGTCGAGATCGCCAGAGACACGCGCGAGGCCGAAGTCGCTTTCGAAGCCGGAGGCGAGGCCATGTCAGGCGTCCAGATCAGCGCCACGCTGGGCCAGAAGACGCTCACCCACACGCTCGACATCGTGGCGAGCGCCCAGACGCCGACAGCCATCTCGCTCAACGTCGCGCCCAACCCCGTTGTGAAGGGCGATCCCGCCAGCGTCACGGTCCTCCTCGACGCCCCCGCCGACGAGCCCATCGAGGTGAGTCTCAGCGCCGACTGCGGCAGCCTGGACGCGGCGGTCACCATCCCGGCGGGACTCAACGCGGCGGTCGCCACCTTTGACGCGCGCGGCTGCGAGTCGGAACGCGTCGACATCGTCGCCAGCGCCGACGGCCTGACAGGCGCCACGGCCACGGTCGGCTTCCAGTCGGAGGCGGACGGCGGCCTCGTCATCAACCAGGTCATGACGCGCGGGAACAACGCCGACGCCGAGTTCATCGAGCTGTTCAACGCGGGGCAGGCGGCCATCGACCTGAGCCCGTTCGTCCTCTGGTATGGCGCCGCGCGCGAGACGAGCCCGAGCGTCAACCTCAACCAAGCCAAGGGCTTCTCGCTGAGCGGGCACTCGATCGCGGCCAGAGGCCACTTCCTCATCACCTTCAAGGGCGCGCTCAACGCCTTCCCCGACGTCACGGCCGACATCGCCGTCGATGTGGCGGGCGGCTTCAACGACTCGGCGGGCGGGTCCATCTGGCTGACGACCTCCGCGGACGAGGCGCCTTCGCTGGCAGAGGGCGGCTACGTCGATCTCGTCGGCTGGGGCGACACCGAGGCCTACGAAGGACACGCGGCCGCCATGTCGCCGAGCGCGGAAAACAGCGCCATCAAGCGCCATCCGGACGGCCACGACACGGACGACAGCGCCGAGGATTTCACCTGGCTCGACCTCGCCACGCCGCGCGGCGCCACCACGCCCTGACGCGGTCGGCGATCAACCGACCGCTTCACCCCCTCACTCACTCACCGTTCACCCCTCTTTGCTCAGGAGTTCTCGACGAATGACGACTGCCCCGACGACCACCGCCGGCGAGACAGCCCTTTCCGCCCCCACGCTGCCCGCGCCCGACAGCGCGAACAAACCCGCGACCGATGGCGCGCCCGCCGCACTGCCTCCCGCCGACGACCCGGCCCAGCCCCAAGGCGGCGCCCGTTCTCTTGGCCGCGCCTTCTGGATGCTCAACACCATCGAGATGTGGGAGCGCCTGGCCTACTTCGCGGTGCGCACCGTCGTGCCCATCTACATCATGCAGGCCGACGACCCGGGCGGGCTGCACCTGACCGCGGCCGACAAGGGCACGATCTACGGCGTCTGGTTCATCCTGCAGTCGATCCTGCCGATGTTCACCGGCGGCTTCGCCGATCGCTATGGCTACAAGAAGACGATGGCCGTCTCGATCGCGCTCAACGCCATCGGCTACTTGCTGATGGCCTTCCTGCGCAGCTACGTCGGCTTCTTCTTCGGCATCTGCGTGCTGGCCACGGGCACCGCCTTCTTCAAGCCGAGCATCCAAGGCTCGCTCGCCCAGAACCTGCACAAGGGCAACAGCTCGGTCGGCTGGGGCATCTTCTACTGGGTGGTCAACGTCGGCGGCGCCACCGGCCCCTTTGTCGCCACCGCCATCCTCGGCACGGCGCACACGGTGGAGGACTGGCGCAACCTCTTCCTCGCCTCGGCCGGCTTCACCTGCCTCAACTTCCTGATGCTCCTCACCTTCCGCGATGTCCCCTCGGGCGCGGACAAGGCCGAGACGCCGCTGCAGGTGCTCAAGCGCACGCTCGTCAACATCGTTGAGCCGCGCCTGGTGGCCTTCCTGCTCATCATGAGCTGCTTCTGGCTGATGATGTATCAGCTGTGGGATCTGCACCCGAACTTCATCGCCGACTGGGTCGACAGCAGCCGCATCGCCGCGCTGCTCCCCGCCGGTGACTTCTGGTCGGTGAGGACGGATCGCGGGCTTCAGGTGCCGCAGCAGATCATGCTCAACCTCAACGCGATGCTGATCGTCGTCGCCGTGATTCCGGTCTCGTGGCTCGTGCGACGGCTGCGCGCGCTGGAGAGCATGCTGATCGGCATGGTGATCGCCACGGGCGGCATCCTCGTGGCCGGACTGACGGCCAACGGCTGGGTGCTGCTCCTCGGCATCGTCCTCTTCTCGGCGGGCGAAATGCTGACCGGTCCCAAGAAGAACGAATACCTGGGGCTCATCGCGCCGCCGGGCAAGAAGGGGCTCTACCTCGGCTACGTCAACATCCCCGTGGGCATCGGCGGTTTCGTCGGCTCGAAGATGGCCGGCTACCTCTACGGTCACTACGGCGAGAAGGCGACGCTCTCGCTCAAGTATCTGGCCAGCGAGAAGGGACAGGGCGCCGGCTGGGACGGTTCGCTCGACACGCTGGAGTCGGCCGTCGGCGTTCCCCGGCAAGAGGCCTTTGCCAGGCTTCAGGAAGTCACCGGACTCGACGCGGTCCAGGCCACCCAGCTCCTCTGGGACACCTATTCGCCGCACATGTGCGTCTGGCTGCCTTTCGCGGCGATTGGCGCGGCGGCGGTCGTCGCCCTGGCGATCTTCGGTCAGTTGGCCAAGCGCTGGCAGGACATGAACGCCTGAGTCGCGCGGCTTTGCGGACGGGAATGGTTCAAACCGCCTGTCCGCGAACGCCGTCCCCGCCTCCATCGACGCTCAAACACGCCGATTTAAATTGTCGGGCGAGCCGAACAGCCGAGGCCACCGCGCGCCAGGCCATTCGCTCAAACCGCGCCACACCCAGATGCGCGGATCCGGACAAACGGCGCCCGACCAACCGCTCCCAACGCCAGACGCGACAAACCCCGAGAGACGCTGAGCCATTGGCGTTTCCCGGGGTTTTTGTTTGCTTCGGCATGGAGGCCGGACGGGCTGAAGGCGACCGCCAGAGAGGGCGTGTCAGCGCGCGGCCGTGTCGCCTTATCGACGCTGCTTGTCTTTGGGCACCACGCACGTGCCGCTGGCGCGACAGACGACGACGGGCGTGTCGAGGACATCGGCCGCCGAATCGCTGCCGGCGACAGGGGAAATCACCTTGCGCGCCTCGAAGGTCATGCGGCGCGAGGTGTTGCCGACGCTTGTGATCTCGCCGACCGCCTCGATGAAGTCGCCCGCCTGCACCGGCGCCAGAAACTCGACGCTGTCGTAGGCGCGAAACAGGCCCTCGTCGCCGTCGTGACGGATGAGGAGCTCGGTCGCCACATCGCCAAAGAGGTTGAGCATGCGCGCGCCGTCCACCAGGCCGCCGCCGTAATGGGCGTCGTGGGCGCTCATGCGCACGCGGATGAGGGCGCGAATGGGGGCGTTGTCGTCTGTCATGGGGAGCCTCTGGCGCGGATATCGGCGATGGCCGCCCGCGCGGAAATGGGACGAGCGTGAAAGGGCGAGAGCGAACGAGGCTGGTCAGCCGATCGATTTGCCGCCCTGGCGTTCGCCGCCGTGGGCGTCGCTTCCTGAAGCGGTCTGGGACCGCGAGGTTTCGGGGGACTTGGCATCGACGGCTTTGACCTCCGCGGGCGTGATCAGCGCCGCCTCGCGCGGGGTCTCCTCTTTGCTCGCCGCCAGCTCCTTCACGTCCTTGCTCTCGGTGAGCTGCGTCCGCGTGCAGGAGAGCGCCTGCGCCGGATACTCGGGCCGCGAGTGGTAGATGCCGCCGAGCACCTGGAAGAATGCCTTCCCGATCTCGTTCAGGTCGCGCAGCGTCAGGTCGCACTCGTCGAGCTGGCCGTCGGAAAAGACGCCGTTGATGACCGACTGCACGAGTGCCTGGAGCTTGGCTGGCGTCGGATTTTGCATGGCCCGCGACGAGGCCTCGACCACGTCGGCGATCATCACCAGCGCCGTCTCGCGCGACTGCGGTTTGGGGCCCGGGTAGCAGTAGAGGCTCTGATCGACGGGTTGCGGATCGGCCTTGCCCTCCTGGTCGGCCACGGCCTTGCTGTAGAAGTAGCTGATGACGCGCGTGCCGTGATGCTGGGGGATGGCGGCGGCGACGGGGGCCGGCAGCTTGTAGTGGCGCGCGAGCTCCAGTCCGTCGGTGACGTGGCGCTTGATGATCAGCGCGCTCATCTGCGGCGCCAGCTTGTTGTGCTTGTTGTCGCCGCGCTGGTTCTCCGCGAAGTAGAGCGGATTTCGGCCCTTGCCGATGTCGTGGTAATAGGCGCAGACGCGCGCCAGCAGGGGGATGGCGCCGATCGCCTCGGCGGCCGCTTCGACGAGCGAGCCGATGATGATCGAGTGGTGGTAGGTGCCGGGCGCCTGGAGAATCAGCTCCTTGAGCGCCGGGTGGTTGAGGTTCGCCAGCTCCAGAAGCTTGATGTCCGTCGTGTAGCCAAAGAGCGCTTCAATCAGCGGGGTGAGGCCGATCACGAGCATGGGGACGAGCACCGCGCCGCCGATGAGGGCCACGCTCGCCGAGACCACCGCCTCCTGAACGCCCATCTTCGAGCTGAGCAGCGAGAGGATGACGACGAAGCCGGCGTTGACAGCGCCCGTCCACAGGCCGGCCTTGAACAGGGCGACGCGATCGTTGGCGCGCGCCACGCGGTTGCAGGCGACGAGCGAGCCGACCAGGGCGTAGAGCGAGAGCGAAAGCGAGCTGCCCGAGGCGATCCCGGCCAGGCCGGCGAAGACGATCGAAAAGACGAGCGCTGCCTCGGCCGTGAGGATGAAGCGGACCAGCATCGCGCCAGCCGCGAAGGGCGCCAGGTAGTAGAGCGCCTCTGGGCTGATGTCGGCGAAGTGGTCCTGCATGCCGTCGCCAATCGCGAACACCATCCGCGCCACGAAGAGCATCGTGACGAGCGTCAGGGCGAGGAAGAGCTTGTCGCGGACCGTCGGACGGTAGCGCCTCAGCGAGCGCAGCGCGAAGCAGTGAACGACGATGATCAGGGCGATGGCGAAGAGCGCCGAACCGAAGCGCGTGGCGGCCAGGTCCTGCCCCCCGGCCTGCTGATTGATTGAGGCGAAAATGTTGATGTGCCTCGACTCGAACTTCTCGCCGTCGCCGATGATCTTTTCGCCCTTCTTCAGCTGGATCACGACCGGCTTGACCGAATCGCCGGCATGGCGGCGGCGGCCTTCCGTCTCCTGGGCGTTGTAGATGACGTTGATGCGTACCTGGCGCGTGGCGATGTTGAGCAGCCCCTGGCGCAGAAGAGGCGACATCTTCGAGAGATCGCGCCCGCTTTCGCTCATCCAGCGCTCGGCCTCCTGGGGGATCTCGCTGAACTCGCGGATGGCGCTGACATCGCGGACCAGAATCTCGCGCAGATGCGTCGCCCCATCGCGCTTGCGCATCGTGATGCCGTTTTTGGCGGCGATGGCGAGCGCCTCGCGGTTCTCGGTCACACCCTGGGTGTAGGCGCGCCTGATCAGCTCCAGAACGACCTCCTGGCTCTCGCGTGAGAAGCGATCGCCTACGAGCGCCTCGAAGTATTCGTCGTCGATGTGCAGCTGCAGCTGCTGACGCCAGCTCTCGCGCAGTCCGAAGAGCGTCTCTCTGTAGAGCGCCTCCCGATTGGGGACCTCGGGAAGCGGCTTGAGAACGGCGCCCACCTTGCCAGAAGCCTCGTCCGCCTGCGCCTCGCGGCCTTTGCTCTCCGCCTGGCGTGACCGCTCTGCCTCGCGCGCCGCCTCTGCCTGCTGCGCCTGTGAGTCCACCTTGGCCAGCGCCGCGCGCATCAGCTCAAAGGCGCCATTCACCCGATCGAGCGCCGCCTTCGAGACGGAGAGGTCCTCGTCATAGACGGGCAACACGGCATCGCGCGCTTCCAGGCGCTTGCGCGCTGTCGTCTCGTCATCGGGGATGTCGTAGTCGCGGTTGGCCTTGATGACCTTTTGCGAAATCCGGCCAATCGAGGACGCGTCGTGGTCGTAGGGCTGGCGCGTGGAAAAGAGTTCGGGCGCGAGGAGCCAAGAGGCGATCACGCCGAGGCCCACGATGAGCAGCAGGTTGACGGCGGCCGCTTTTCGGTCGGGCGGCAGGCGCTTGTAGAGGCGCTGTTTGATCGATCTGGCTTCGGGTGGCTTGGAGCCCTTCCCCTGGGGGGACGACAACTCGCTCTTGCTCTCTCTGGCCATGCGTGGGGTCTCTTCCGACGGGCCTCTGGGCGGCGGTGAAGCGGTTGGGCTCCGGGCGCCACTGGCGAGGTCCTGCGCAAGGATGTGTGTGGGGTGCGAGGCGGGGCGTGCCACGGGACTCAGGGGACCACTGCTGGCGGCACGGATTATGCATTCATCTTATATATTTACGCATATCCCGTCTCCGACGCGGGCGCTGGGGACGATTCGACGGTCCCGACAGAGTCTCGGCGCGACCGCTCTCCCTTTCTTGCCCGCCATGTTGCTGCTAGGCAGGCGCCGCTTTTCACGCCGCGCTGGCGACGGTGGAGAGTGAGCCGCCCTGACCCCGCCCCAACGGCGGAATTCGCGGCGGCGGCTCTTCCTTCTTTCCTTCCGCCGATGTCAACCAGACGGAAGCTCTCTGGAGGCATTTGAGATGAGACGTTTTGGGCTGTTGATGGGTCTCGCGCTGTTGTTCGCCCTGGCCTGCGACGAATCGACTGAAAACGACGGCTGCGCCGAGGGCGCCTACGAGCAATGCACCTGCGACTCGGGAGCGACCGGCACGCGCCTGTGCTCGAATGGCGAGTTTGGCGACTGTGTCTGTTCGACGCCCCTGCCGCCTGTGGACGCGTGCGACGGCGTTCAATGTGAGGCGCACGAGCAGTGCGTGAGCGGAGCGTGCCAACTTTTGCCTGGGCGCTGCGATTCCAACGACGACTGCCTGGCCGAAACGCCTGTCTGCGATGGCGAGACCAACACCTGCGTCGCCGCTGAAGAGAGCGACCTCTGCGGTGGCGAGGTCTGCCCGAGCTACAAGTCATGCCTCAACGACGAGTGCGTGCTTTCGCCAGGCGCCTGCGAGAGCGACAACGACTGCACCGAATATCAGCCAAAATGCGACATCGCCGCACACGCCTGCGTCGCCCGCTGCCACGGCGTCTCCTGCGAGAGCTACGAGCAGTGTGACGAATCGACCGGCGCCTGCGAACTCGCCGAGGGGCGCTGCGCGAATGACAGCGACTGCCCTTCCGAGAGGCCAAACTGCAGCAGCTCACACGTCTGCGTCGAAGACCTGAACAACGACCCCTGCAACGGCGTCACCTGCGAGAGCCACGAGTATTGCTCCGAGGGAAATTGCCTCCTCAATCCCGGCAGGTGCGACGTTGACGGCGACTGCTCCGGCAGCACCCCCAAGTGCGACACCAGCGCACATAACTGCGTCGCCCGCTGCCACGGCGTCTCCTGTGAGAGCTACGAGCAGTGCGTCGAGGCCACCGGCACCTGCGAGCTCAAGGCTGGCGCTTGCGAGAGCGACGGCGACTGCTCCGGCAGCACCCCTAAGTGCGACACCGGCACACACACCTGCGTCGCCGACGCGGAGACCAGCCTCTGCGCCGGCGTCACCTGCACCAACGGCGCGCAGTGCGACGAGGCCACCGGCCACTGCGTGAACGTGGACGAGATCGTCTGCGCGGCCGACAGCGACTGCCCCTCGTTCGCCAACATCTGCGACGACCTCGGCGCCTGCGTGGATCAGAACCAGTGCACCTGGCGCACCTGCGATCCCCCTGCCACCTGCACGAACAACGGCGGCTATGCCCAGTGCAACTGCGTGTTTGGCTACAAGCACAACGTCGGCAGCGGCTGTCTGGCGCTCACCGAGGACGAGGCGGTCGTCTGGTGCGGCATCCAGTGGGTCACCGGCTGGGACAACAACCAGACCGATTTTTCCGTGGGCGACGAGGTCATCGTCTACGCGCAGGTCTACGTGCCGAACGTCACCGGCCAGGGCCGGGAGGAGCCGAACGGCGTGAAGGCCGAGCTTCTCACAACGACCGGCGAGGTCATCCTGCCTCTGGAGATCCACCGCTTCACCCGCATCCCGGCCACCCGGAACGAGGCGTTCAGCTGCTCCGACAACAGCTGCAACAACCACGAATACATGGCGGCGCTGCCCACCTCTGAGGCGGCCAATCTGCGCTTCGTCTTCCGCTACTCGCGCGACAACGGCACCTCATGGAACTACTGCGGCGTGTCCGGAGAGGATTCGCTGCTCAACGCCAGCTCGACGGCGGACAAGTTCGGCACGGTCAACATCAGGTAGGACTCACTGCTACCCAAACTCGGCGGGCGCTTCTCCAGTGCGGGAGGCGCCCGTTTTTTTTGCGCGCGTGCTCTGTCCTGGCGCTGTCCAGACAGAGAGGGCGCGACATCGACGACAAGACGCCGCTCAACGGCAGCGCACACCGACGGGGGTGGCCACACGGCGCAGCGCCCGACTCTGGAACGACTCTGGCCCGAGCGCTTTGACCCGCCCTCTCACTCATCGAGCGCGGCTCAGCGCAGCGGCTTGACGTAGGCGATCTGCGTCACGTCGCGGTCGTCCGAGGCCGAGGCGAGCGTCGTCACGCGACCGTCGGCGGCGCGCAGGCGTCGGCACAGCTCCCGGTTGATGTTCTGCAGCACCATCACGTAGCCGCGCACGTCCGCCTGATAGAATCGGTAGAGGTCCATGTTCGTCAGTTCGAGCAGGACGACATCGGTCTCCGCCTGAGCTGTCGCCGGGCGGGGTTGCATCTCGATCAGCGTCGTCTCGCCGAAAAAATCGCCCGGGCGCAGCCGCACAAGGCGCACCTGCTGGCCCTCCCGACCGGAGCGCACCATCAGGATCTCGCCGGACTGGATGAGATACATCGACGCGCCGCGGTCGCCCTCGACGAAGATGGTCGCGCCCTCGCGGAAGGTGTGCCGCTTGAGCATCGCGCTCAGCCGATCGAGGGAGCCTTCATCGAGGCCGCCAAAGAAGGGTGTCCTGGCGAGAAATTCCTTGAGTGTTCTCTGCATGGTTGTCGTCCGCGTCAGTCCCGGCGCTGTCCGGCCAGGCCGCATCTCCCAGTCAAAAGGCGGGGCCGGATACACGCTCGAACGGCGGTGTCTCAAGCTCTTGACAGCGCCTTTCCCGCGCCCGCGGCGACGCCCGAACATCGCGCCGCGCCATCGGCTCAAGGCCGTTTGACCCATGGCCGCGATCGTATAAGGCGGCGCCCCCGCTGGCGGCCCCCTGGCCCATCCCTGTGCACTTTGCCGCCCTCGGCCACCTTCCACTTCGAGAGGAACGCATGTCACGCCATCCCAAATCCACCCTCCTCGCCCTCGCCTGCGCCCTCGGACTCACCCTGTCCACGGCCCCCGACAGCGAGGCTGCCCAGAGACGCGCGCGCATCGCCAAGGTCCGGCCGACCTACGCCTATCTCGTCCCCGACAGCAGCCAGATCACCGAGAGCGAGACCGATCTGCTCAAGAGCGCCCTGGCCAAATCCAAGCGCCGCCGCGGCGTCAAAAAGGCGGAGCTCGTCGACAACAAGGAAATCCGCCTCGAAATCGACCCCAGGACCTTCAAGCCGGAGAACGCGATCCTGGACCTGGACGGCCTGCGCGTCGAAATGCGCCTGCCCTACAAATGGATCGAGCTGCGCGTGGCCGAAGGCGCACACTTCCCGCCGCGCGGCGAGATCAACGACGAAGACGTGCTCGTCATCGAGGTCAGCCCGGCGCTGCGCGAGGCCATTGACCAGGCTGTGAACTTCTCCATGCCCCTGCGCATGAAGTGTCTCGGCAAGATCGACTCGCCCAAGGCGAACGAGGCCACGCTGATGCGCTTCCAGAACGAAAAGCTCGCGCCGCACCTGATGATTCCGTTCATGGCCACCGCCGACTTCGACGGCGACAAGCGGCCCGACCTCTTTCTGCGGTTCAAAAACCTGCCGGAGATGATCGTCTTCAACGGCAAGGACGGCCTCAAGGTCCACCCGCTGACGCGCCCGCCCTCTGAGCTGACCTCGATCCCGCGCTGCGATCAGAACCCGCTGCAATACGCGCGCGCCGTTCCCAAAAAGCAGGTCCAGTGCCTCTCCACGGACAAGAAGCCCAAGGGGATGAAGGGCGACGCCTTTGAGCTGGTGCGCCACAACATGAGCAACAAGCTGTTGATGTGGGACGGCGGCAAGATCACCTCGTGTGAGCCGCTCGGCGAGGGCGCGCTGCCCTCCGCGGACACCGAAGAGGAATAGGCTCGACGCGCGATGGGCCCCAGTCCCCCAAACTGCGAGCCCATGCCGCCTGCCGACGAGGACTGCCCGAGATGCCGCTTCGCCTGCCTGCCGTTGCCCGTGCCGCCCTGTGCCTCTCGCTCGTCGCCGTGACGGGCGCCTGTGAGGAAAAGCGGCTCGTCCAGCTCGATGTCGACGGCTTCCGCCAGGATGTCTTTGAGCAGGAGGCCGCGTCCAAGCTCGACCTCCTTTGGGTCGTCGACAACTCGGGCTCGATGGCGCCGCACCAGGCGCGTCTGGCGGCCGGACTCAGGCGGTTCATGACGCTGCTCGATCGTGGGCTCGTCGACTACCGCATCGCCGTCGCCACCTCCGACGCTCTCGCCGATGGCGGTCAGTTCCATGGCGCGCCTGCCATTGTCACGCCACGCCTGGCCGATCCGGTCGCCGCCTTTCAGCGCAACGTCCAAGTCGGGACGGACGGCACGGGGCACGAGGAGGCCTTTGAGGCGGCGCGTCTGGCGATCGAGCGCGAGCAAATCCGCGCGGCGGAGGCCTTCGAGCGACAGGCTGAATGTCAGGCGGCGTGCGCGGACAACGCCTGTCGACAGGCGTGCGAATCGGCCCATGAGCCCGAGTTCATGCGCCCGAGCGCCCACCTCCACCTCATCTTCGTCTCGGACGAGGACGAGCAGAGCGTGGGCGAATTGCGGTTTTTCCAGCGCTTCTTCGAGACCTCGCTCGGCGTCGGCAACGAGGACTCGGTGCGCGTGGCCACGCTGTGCGGCGAAGTGCCCACCTCGACTTGTGCCCGCGCCCCCGGCGTCCGCTTCCGCGCCCTCGTCGACGCCATGGACGGCATCGCGGCGCCCATCTGCGACGACAATTTCGAGACCCACCTGGAGGCCATCGCCCTCGACGCGGCCGGCCTCAGGCGCAAGTTCACGCTCTCGAACAAGGCCGACCCCGCCACACTGTCGATCGAGATCGCCTACCGCTGCGACAGCGAGGAAGCGCACATCGGCACCTGCCAGGAGCGCCACGACGACTGCGCGGGACAGGCGCCATCGACCCTCGGCATCCGCTGCGTGCCGCCCGCCGACGCGGAAAACGGCTGGACCTTCGAGGAGCGCGCCAACGCCATTCTCTTCCACGGCGACGCCCTGCCCGGCCTGCGCGCGCGCGTCATCGCCAGCTACCACGTCCACGAGTCGGCCCTCTCGCCGCGCTGACATGTCCCAAGCGCCCTGCCGCGACTGTCCGCGCCAAAGCCGTCGCCGCCGCCTCTCACGATCGCGCCCGCGTTCACCGCGCCTTCCGCGCTTCCATCGACACACGCCATGCCAGTCTGCCGCCCCCCCTTCGCTTCTCACGCCCGCCTCGCCTGCCTCACGACCCTCCTCGCGCTGGCCCTGGGCTGCGGTGGAGGCGGCACGGTCGCGCTCACGCCCCAACTCGTCCTCCACGGCGCCGCCCTCGACTTTGGCGAAGTGCCGGTCCTGACAACGGCGGAGGCAACGATTCGACTCGACAACCTCGGCGGCGGCCCGCTCTCCATCTTCGAGACGCGCGTCGATCCCGCGGACGCGCCCGTGGCCATCCTCGAAGCGCCGAGCTCGATCGCCTCGGGCGAACACGCCTCAATCGTCCTCGCCTACACGCCGCCAGCGCTCGGCACGCTCGACGCCACCTTGCGCCTGACGACGGACGACCCGGATCGACCGTCCGTTTCCCTCGCGCTCCAGGGGCATTCGTCCACCCAGGGCCGCGCCGAAGTGAGCGCCTCGCTCGACTTCGCGGGCGTCTGCGAGGGCGTCGAGCGACTGGGGCGGATCGACATTCGTTCGACTGGGACCGCTCCGCTTTCGCTGACGGGCGTCGAGCTCGTTCAGACGGGCGATGGCGCGGATTTTTCGTTTGTCGGGTCCACGCGCACGCCGGTCGCCATTCCGCCGGGCGAGTCGATTTCGCTGCCACTGCGCTACCAGCCCGCCTTTGGCGCCCCGTCCCCGGCTGCGGCCACACTCGTCCTCACGACGAGCGATCCCGAACAGCCGCGCGTCGACCTCGCCCTCAACGCGTCGATCAACCGCGCGCCCATCGCCCACATCGCGCCCTTTCCGGCCCTGGCGCCCGGCTCCATCCTCAGTCTCGACGGCACCGGCTCGACCGATCCCGAGGGGCAGACGCCGCTCACCCACGCCTGGACGCTGGAGCGCGCGCCGGACGACTCGCGGACCGCCATCGAAGACGCCACCGCCGCACAGACCGCGCTCACCATCGACGCGGCCGGCGCCTACGACCTCGCGCTCACGGTCACCGACGCTGCGGGCTGCGCCTCTCAAACCGTCCGCGCCACCGCTCTGGCCCAGACCGCCGAAGCCCTGCGCTTCGAACTCTTCTGGGACAACCTCGACAGCGACCTCGACCTGCATCTGACGCCCGAGGGCGGCGACTTCTTTGGCCCGCTCGACTGCCACTTCGCCGAGGGCCAGCTCTCGCCGGACTGGGGCGTTTTGGGCGAGGCGGGCGACGACCCGACGCTCATTCGCGACGCGCTCAGCGGCTACGGCCCGGAGATCATTTCCCTTCCCGACCCGACCGCCGGCACCTACCGCGCCCTCGTCCACTACTTTTCGGCGCATCACGAGCGCGCCCCGGCGACGACAGCCACGTTGCGCCTCTACCGGTTCGGCGTCCTCGTCCGCGAAGCGCGCCGCGCGCTCAGTCTCGAAGACGCGCGCTGGGAAGTGCTCTCCGTGACCTGGCCCGGCGGCGATTTCTCGCTCATCGACCTCTGCGAGGGCTGCGAATGACCGCGACCACACGCCCCTCTCTGCCGATCGTCGCGCTCTGCCTCTTGATCGCGCTCACGCATCTTGGCGCCTGCACCGAAAGCGCGCCGAACGCCGCCGACGCCGACGCGGCCACGGGCACAGCCGCCTGTAAACGACGGGAAGACTGCGAATCGCTGGGCGCGGACCATCGCGGACTCGTCTGCGGCGCGAATGGCCAGTGCGAACCATGCGCAAGCGACGGGCAATGCCGACTCAAGGAGCGCTGCGACGGCGACACGGCGCGCTGCGTCTTCCGCGAGGGATTTGGCGACGACTGCACCTTCAACGACGAGTGCGCTGCTGGAGAGTTTTGCGTCCAGGGCCTGTGCCGCGCGGCGCTCGAGGTCACCCTCTGCGTCCAGGGCGCGTGCCTGGCGAGCGGCCAGCGATGCGACGCGATCAATGGCGTCTGCGAGGTCGATCTGGGCTGCGTCGAAGACGGCGACTGCGCCGAAAGCGAGTTGTGCAACCTGCCGACGAGAACCTGCGTCACGCGCTGCACCGGGGAGAGCGCGGCACTGCTCTGCCTGCCCACCCAAACCTGCCTCGTCGATCGCTGCGCCGACTGCGCCACCGACGCCGACTGCGCCGACGGCATGACCTGCGATCTCGACGCCCTCTCCTGCGTGCTCGACGACGGCGGCGTGACGCGCTGCATAAGCGACCGCGACTGCGCCATCGATCAGACCTGTGACCCGGATCTCGGCGTCTGCCTGCCCAGGAAGCCCCCCTGCACGAGCGACGAGTCGTGCGCCTTGAGCGAGCGCTGCGACATCGCCTCGGGCAAGTGCCTGCCGCGCCAGTGCGAGCCGGACCGCTTCGAACCCAACGACACCGTCGAGTCGGCCGAGGCCCAGGGACGCGTGCTCGGCGAAGGCGCATTCTCCAGCCTGACGATCTGCGGCCAGGACGTGGACCACCTCCTCGTCGACCTGACGCGCGGCGACGACATCACCGCCACTCTCGACGCCGACGTTCTCCTCGACGGCCATCTGCGGCTCGATCTCGTCGATCCCGAATCGCGACGACTGGGTTCGGGCGGCTTTTCGGCCAGCGGCGTCGCGGTGCTCGACGGACGCCACGCCATCCGCGTCACCCACCTCACCGCCCAGAGCGGCACGCGCGTCGACTACGGCCTGACGATCGCCCTCTCCACCGGCACGCCCTGCGACTTTGACCGCTTCGAGCCCAACGACTCACCCGCGACGGCCATCCTTCTCGACGCCAGCGCCACCGCCTTCGAGGGCCTGACGATCTGCGGCGACGACAGCGACTTTTTCCGCGTCCAGGCGCCGGAGGACTGCGCGCTGAGCCTTGAGGCCAAAGTGACAGGGGGAGAGGGCGCGCTCGATGTCGAGGAGATCGCGGCGGGCGAATCGCCTCATTTTTGGACCCCGTCCGAAGCAAACGAGCGGCTCTTCCGCGTCCAGTCCCCGCTGCCGCGCGTCCAGCTGACCTACACCCTCGCGCTCCAACGCACGGCCTGCGCCGAATGACGCCACCGCGTCCGACGACGAGACAGACACGGGAGACACGGCGATGAAACGACACGCCTTCGCGACCGCACTCGCCCTGGCCGCAACCCTGACGCTCACTGCCTGCGACGGCGCCCGCGAATCGACCGGTGAACAAGACGGCGGAGACACTGGCGCGGGACTCGTCCTCACCGGCGACGCCTCCCTCTCCCCGGACCCATCGGGCAATCCAGACGAGTCAGGCGACGCGGCGACCGGCGACGACACGGACGCCTCTGTCGACCAGAGCGACGCGCCCACGACACCGCTCATCCTCGAACGCCTCAGCCCGACGCGCGGACCTGTGACCGGAGGGACGGCGATCGCCCTCGACGGCAGCGGTTTTTTCCGGAGCTTTGCCTCTGGCGCGGACAACGCCTCGGCCCAGACGCGACTCTTCTTCGGAACCGAGGAAGCCGGCGATCTGACGCTGCTCAACGACTTCAGAATCGAGGCCACGCTGCCGCCCGCGATCGACGGTCAGACGGGCGCGGTCGATGTCGTCCTGCAAAACCCCGCGGGCGAGGCGCGCTGCGACAAGTGCTTCACCTACTTTGCGCCGCTCAGCCTCGACACTGTCGCGCCCTCCACGGGAACGACGGCGGGGGGAGAGTGGCTTGAGCTCGTCGGCAGTGGGTTTGACGGCGGCCTGACGCTGATTTTCGGCGAGGCGGTTTCTCCCCAGGTCGAGGTCATCGACGACACGCGCGCCCGCGCCCTTTCGCCGCCGGTTCAAGCGCCCGGAACCGTGCCCCTGCGCGCCTTCAACAAAAACGGCCACGTCCTCATCGAGGCGGGCTTCACCTTTGAGTCGCCGATCGCGCTCGACGCCATTGCCCCGCGCGCCGTGCCGATCGCGGGCGGTGTCAGCGTGACGATTCGCGGCCAGTCGCTCGACCGGGCCCAGTCGCTTCTCGTGGCCGGACAGGCCGTGCCCATCACAGCCCAGAGCGCCGAGGCCATCGCCTTCACCGCTCCCGCGCAAAGCGCCGCCGGCCTCGTCTCGGTCGCGATTCAGGACGCGGCGGGACTGACGGCACATCTCGACGGCGGGCTGCTCTACGTCGACGGCACTGCCGCGCCGCGGTTCGCGCTCTGGCCGACGCACGGTCCATCCCGGGGGGGCAATGCGATCGTCGTCTCTGGCAGCGCGCCGGGCCGCGTCAGAGCCATCACCCTCGACGACAGCGAACTCGACAGCGACGACTGGAGCCTCGACGCCGACGGACAAGCAATCGCCCTGACCATGCCGCCCTCAGAGGCGGGACGCGTGGCGACCATCGGCCTCATCCTCGATGACGGCACCGCCATCGAACTGACCTACCGCTACGATCTCAGCCTCGACAGCGTGA
The DNA here is from genome assembly GCA_017500825.1 of Myxococcaceae bacterium. Lineage (GTDB taxonomy): Bacteria > Myxococcota > Myxococcia > Myxococcales > UBA5297 > UBA1203. The sequence continues at coordinate 53,275 of JAFVYB010000003.1, forward strand.
GTCCGGCGCGCGGACAGGCGGGCGACTGGGTGGAGATCTCGGGCGCGGGATTCGACTCCGCGGCGCGACGACTGGCCGTCCGATTTGGCGCCACGCTGGTGAGCGGGGAGGGCGCCATCGAGCGGCTGAGCGACGGCAAAGCGCGGGTCCTCGTCCCCAGGGGGCGCGGCTGTGTCGACATCGCCCTTTTCGACGAGGCCGACTCGACGAACGCGGACAGCGCTGCTCGCGCCTTCACCTACGACGAAGCGCTCGCCATCGACGCCGTCAGTCCCAGTTTTGGCGCGATCGCCGGCGGCGACGAGGTGTCCCTTCACGGCGCGGGATTCACCCAGGGCGTCGTCGCTCTCTTCGGCGCCTCGATCCTGCGCGATGTGAGCGTGGAGAACCCCTTTTTGATGAGCGGACGCGTTCCGGCGGGCAGCCCCGGCGCGGTCGATGTCACCGTCCAGCTGGGCGAGTCGAGCGACACCTTGAGCGCGGGCTACACCTACCGCGACACGGCCCAGAGCCTCGGCGGCAGCACGGGCGCGACCATCGCCGGCACGCTCAACGTCACCACCTTCCTCACCTCCAGCGAACGCGTCGCCGATGTCCGCGTCAGCGTCTCCACCGACGGCGGCGCCACCACCCTCGCCAGCGGCAAGACCAACGCCGACGGCCAACTCTCGCTGCACTCGCCCGGCTTCAACCGCCCCCTGCGCGTGACCTTCGAAAAAGAGGGCTTCCAGACGCTCATCGTCGACGGCCAGCGCGCGGCCAACCTCTCGGTCTTCCTGACCCAAATCTCGATCGACGCCTCGACGGGCAGCGGCAGCGGCGGCGCGTTTAGCGGCACGAGCGGTTCGAGCGAATCACCGCCCACTTCCCTGCCCAGCGGCTCCACGGCGGCCGGCGGCTCCACGGTCACCCCCGACTACAGCGGCAGCGCGATCGCGCCCGTCCTCAGCGGCAGCGTCACCGGCTTCAAGCTCTCGCGCGACCTCGGCCCCAACGAGATCGCCATGGCCGAAGTCTGGACCGTGCCCGCCAGCTACTACTCGACCCCGCCCTTTGGCGGCTCGGTCTCCCCGGCACTGCGCGACGCGCGCGGCGAGCGATGGCGCGTCACCAGCGACGGCGGCCCCTTCACCATCTACGGCTCGTTCGGGCGCCAGAGCCTCTACGCCCTCTTCGGCGCCTACGACACCGAGACCGGAACGCTGACGCCCCACCTGATGGGCCTGTTGCGCGGCGTTTCCGTCAGCGACGCGACGCCCGCCGTCGACCTCGACCTCAGGCTCGATATGCACCTCGACCAGTCGATCGCCGTCACCGTTCTGCCCGCGCCCGAACCCATCGATCCCAACGACACAGAGGCGCAGGGACGCGTCCTCAGCCACGCGCTCCACGCCTGGCTCACTCTCGGCAACGACGGCTACATCGACTTTGGCCCGGCCATGGGTCCTGGCCCTGTGCTCACCCTGAACGGCCTGCCGCGCCTGGGCGCCGACAACTTCCTCTTCCTCAACCGCAGCGTCTCGGCCGACGGCCGCTTCAGCAATTACTGTTTCCACCGCGCCTATGGCGACAGCGCGGGCGGTCTCACGCTCGGCCCCATCCTCGGACGGCTCGTTCCCATCGTCCCTGACATCGAGGGCGACTCAGGCGAGGACAACGCCAGCGCGGGCGACGCGTCGAACAACGGCGGCACGGGCGGATTCGAGCTCCTGCCCTTCGACGGGACGATCCGCTGGCGCTTCACCGACGGCGCGGCCTCCGACCTGTTGCGGCTCTACGTCACCATCCTCCACGGCGACGGCTCTCTCGAATCTCTGGAGGCCATCCTGCCCGGCGACGCCACCTCCCTCGCCCTGCCGAGCGCCACCACCCAGCGCCTCGACCCGGCCACTGCCAGCGTCTTCGTCTCGTTCCAGGCCTCGCGCGCCCCGCGCTTCGACTTCGACTTCTGGAGCTACAGCCACTTCAGCACCGCCTCGCTCAGCTGCTGGGCCAGCGGCAGCTTCGATGTCCCACTGCGAAGGGTCTCTGTCGCGCCGCAGGATTCCGGGACGCCGGGCGCCGAATGACCCGCCAAAGGACCGCCATGCCCGCGCCGAACGCCCCCGCGATCGCCCTGTTGTCCGCCTGCCTCGTTGCCCTTGGCCTCTCCCTGCCCCTGACCGCCTGCACCTCGGGCGAGACGATCGTCACCGGCTGCCAGCGCGATTCAGACTGCGGCCCGTCGAGCGCCCACCGCTGCGATGTCGAATCGGGCGCCTGCCTCTGCCGCACCGACGACGCCTGCGCCGAGGGCGAGCGCTGCAACAGCCAAGGTTACTGCCAGGCCATCGTCGGCTGCTTCGACTCGACCGACTGCCCCGAGGGCTTCTTCTGCGACCCGTCGACGAACACCTGCCTCTCGATCGGGCGCTGCGCGAGCGACCTGCACTGCGACTTTGGCGAGATCTGCGACAGCGCGACCAACACCTGCCGCGAGGGATGCCGCAGCCACGGCGACTGCGGGTTTGGCGTCTCCTGCCTCTGCCAGATGACCGACGAAGCCACCGGCGCCACCATCGAGATCGACTGCGCCTGCGAGGCCACGGACGAGGCCGAACGCATGAGCTGCCAGGTGGGCCGATGCGCCGCCGACCGCTGCATCGACGACGACTACTGCGCCTTTGGCGAGCGCTGCGCGGCGACTGGGGAAGGCGAACTGGCGCGCTGCGAGAGCGACTACGACGTGTCGACGCGTCCCTATTGCGACCCATGCGTCTCGGGCGTCGTCGGCCAGACCACCTGCGGCGAGGGCGCCAACTTCTGCCTCTACAGCACCTACAACCAGACCCGTTTCTGCGGCGTGGACTGCGGCGACGGCCAGGGCTGCCCCAACGGCTTCGCCTGCAACGACGTGATCGTCGTCTGGATGAGCACCCTGTGCAGCGACGAGGCCGACTGCAAAAAGCCCGAGAACAGGAGCGACATCCCCTGCGCCTCGGACGCGGACTGCCCCAACAGCGCCCGCTGCGACCCCGAGTCGGGCTTCTGCTACGGCGCCTGCATCCGCAAAGAGGGCTCCAGCGAGAGCTTCTGCGCCTGCGTTCAGGACGACGACTGCGCCCAGGACGACTGCGACCCGGTCACGCGGCGCTGCGGCACGACGCGCAAGAGCTGCGATCCGGCGCTCAACGACTGCCCCACCATCCGCTGCGTCGACTTTGGCGACAGCGGCGGCTGCCTCATCGGCCAGAACTGCGCGCCCGTCGAAGGGCTGACCTGCGAGGACATGTCGATCGCCCGCTGAACCGTCCGCCTCTCCCCTCCGCGCCGACGCTCAAACACGCCGATTTCTTTTTTGAGGCCCGCCCGCGCGCCGACAGACGCCGCCCGCGAAGAGCGCCCCACCCGCGACGCCGTTTCCCATCGCCACCCCCACGCCGACATGAACCTCTCCCTCCCGCGCCTTACCGACCTCTTCCGCGGCAAGGACCTCCTCAAGAGCGCCGCCGAACGAATGGGCCTCTCGCGGAACTTCCCCGTGACGCTCTTCTACGACGCCATCTTCCGCTGGCCGCTGGCCTCGGTGGAGACGGCCACGGGCACCGAGCCGCGCCGCGCCGACTATGTGGTCTGGTATCTCATCGCCAGTGGCGCCATCGCCCGCGACGAGCTCCTCACGCCCTGCCGCGTCCCCTACGCCGACCTGGCCCGCGTCCACACCGCCCGCTATCTCGAATCGCTCAGCAGCGGCGAAACCCTGGCCATGATCTTCGCCGTCGACGCCTCGGACATCCCGGTCGACGAGACGGTCAACACCATCCGCATCGCCTGTGGCGCCACGCTCGACGCCGCCCGCGCCGCCCTCAAGACGCGTTCGCCCGCCGTCAACCTCATCGGCGGCTTCCACCACGCCTTCCCCGACAAGGGCGGAGGCCTGTGCGCCGTCAACGACATGGCCGTGGCCACCGCGGTCCTGCGCGCCGAGGGGTTCAAGGGCCGCGTCGCCATCCTCGATCTCGACGCCCACCCGCCGGACGGCACCGCCGCCTGCTTCGCCGGTCAGGAAAACGTCTGGCTGGGTTCGCTCTCCGGATCGTTCTGGAAGCCGCTCGACGGCGTCGACGAGACGGTTCTGCCCGCCGCCTGCCCCGACGAAAAATACCTCAAAGCGCTGAGCGCCCTTCTCGACCGCATGCCCGACGCCGAACTGACCTTTGTCCTCGCCGGGGGCGATGTCCTGGCAGGCGACCGCATGGGGCGACTTGGCCTGACGCTGAAGGGCGCGCGCCGTCGCGATCTGATGATCGCCGAGAGGCTCGAAGGCCGCCCCTCCGTGTTCCTGCCCGCCGGCGGCTACCACAAGGACGCCTGGAAGGTCCTGGCCGGCACTGTGCTCGCGCTCAGGCATCGCTCCAAAGAAGCCATCCCCAAGCGCTTCGACCCAATGCGCGCGCACTATTCGGAGATCTGGCGCGATCTCGGCATCGGCGAGAGCGACGAGTTCGAGCTGTCGATGGAAGACCTCGACGACAGCCTGGCCAGCGGTCCCTCGCAACTGCGCCTCCTCGGCGCCTTCACCGCCGAAAACCTCGAACTCATCTTCGAGCGCGTGGGCCTGTTGCGACACCTCGCCCGCCTCGGCTTCAGCGCCTTCCGCACCGAAATCGACGAGGCCAGCCCGGGCGAGCGCTTCCGCCTCTTTGGCCGCTTCGCCGACGAGGAACACGTGCTGATCGAAGCCGTCGTCGAGAAGAAGCGCCTGGGGCCAAACGAGGTCCTCTACATTCACTGGATGACGCTGCGTAATCCCAAGGCCGCCTTCAGCGACAAGCGCCCCGCCCTGCCCGGTCAGGAGGTGCCCGGCCTCGGCCTCATGCGCGAGATGGGCGAGCTCTTCGCGCGCATGGCCAAGGGTCTCAAGCTGCCCGCCGTGGCCTTCCGACCGGCCTGGTATCACATGTCCTACGCCGCCCGGACGCACTTCCAATACCTCGACCCCGTCCACCAGGGCCGCTTCGAGGCCATGGTGCGCGACCTGCACAAAATGCCGCTGCGCGAGGTGACGCTGGCCGTGGCCCAGGGCCGCGTGCGCGTGAACGGCCAACCCTACGAATGGGAACCGCTGGAGATGGCCTACTGGCTAAGCAAGAAGCGACAGGAACGCCGCGCCGTCGAGGCCGAGCGCAACCGCGTCCACTTCACCGTCATCCCCATTGGCCGCCCGCACAAAAAGGCCGATCGCCGAGGCCGGGCCCAGAGCTGAAGCGCCGCCCCGTGTCATCGCTGTCTCCCCGAGGCATCGCCTCGCCCGCGCGCCGTCTTCCATCCCCGCCGAGGTGGACCATCCCGCTGTCTTTCCGCCGCTTCACGCGGCCCAGATGGCGCGATCCCCTCCCCCGCCATCTTACCTCGCCCCTGTGACAGCCTTTGCCGCAAGGCCGCCACACCCCCCATTTGGGCTTTGCCGCGATTCAATACGCGCGCCAGATTTGCCCCCGGCCGTCGTCGATTGGGGAGAGGGGCGAGGGGATGGGCATTCGAAAGCAAGCCGCGTTGTTTGTCACCGCCGCGCTGGTGGCCGCGTTCGCGGTCGAAAATGGCCTGGCCAAACCGCCCCGGTCGATTTCGCGCGTTCAAACAAATGCCGCGCTCAAAGATCCAACCAATGGCGCCGCCTTTGATGAAACATTTGTCGTCGATGGTCAAAGATTTCACTGCCTCGGCGCTGGAGGACATAAGGTTTTATTTTATGAAGTCTATTCAAACGCCTTCTGCGTCGACGCCAAAACATCTCTTGAGACAGTTCAAGAATATATTTTAAAAACATATCCAGATCATTCTTCTGAGAAATTATTTAATAAATTAAAGGACGACGATAAATTCTTCGATCTTTTATCGAAATTGCCTGGTGATAAATTAATTCAAATTCGATTTTTGCGCGATTTGAGCCGCGATCAAATCGCCGACGCCATGGTCAAGGCAACGAAGCCCCTTGTTCCGGCGGCCGAGGTCGAACGCGTGAATGCCGCCTTTCGCAGGCGCGATCCGCGTCAGGGCGACCTCGCGCTCATCTTTTCCCAGGGCGAGGCGCTCAACATGCGCCTGGCCGACAGCCGCGAGCGATTCGAGCGAGCCAACGCCCTCGTCGACAGGATTTGGCTCGTCTGGCTCGGCGGCGACAGCCCGACTCCCAGCCTGCGCGAGGAACTGGCGCGTCGCTTTGGCGCTCAAAATGCAGGCCTTTGAACCTGTCGAACGCCGTTTCCCCGCCGGTTTCCCCCGGCGCAATTCCCTCTCAAGGCCAGATTGAAGCGCGCGTCGGCTCTGCTATAGGGCCGCGCCGCTCAGCGCCCCCGGTGCCCGCCGAGACGGAAATCTCAAAGGATTTCCACAGGTTGCGACGCCCGCGCGAGGCCGAAGGCCGGGATCGCCCGCCGTTTCGCCACACCATCGCCAAAGGATTTTCCGCCCATGCTCGACACATTGACCAAAGGCTTTCGCGCCGCCCGCAACCGGCTGGCCGGCAAGGCCGAAATCACCCCCGATGTCATCGACGAGGCCCTGCGCGACATTCGCGTCTCACTGCTCGAAGCCGATGTCTCGCTTGAGGTCGTCCGCCGCTTCGTGGCCCGCGTGAAGGAAAAGGCCGTCGGCGAGGTCGTCGAGCTGAAGGCGGTCGACGCTCAGGGCAAGTCGATCAAGGTCACGCCCCACGATCACTTCATCAAGATCTGCCACGACGAGCTCGAAGGCCTGATGGGACCGGTCGACACCTCGATCGCCTTCACGCAGGTCAAGACGCGCCCCACGGGCATCATGATGGTGGGCCTGCAGGGCTCGGGCAAAACGACGACGACGGCCAAGCTGGCGAACAAGCTCCTCAAAGAGGGCAAAAAGCCCATGCTCGTGGCCGCCGACGTCTACCGTCCCGCCGCGGTCGACCAGCTCAAGCGACTCGGCGCCCAGCTCGGCGTGCCCGTCTTCCACCAGCCCGAGGTGCCGCCGCCCGACATGTGCCACGCGGCGATCGAGGCGGCGCAGGTCCAGAAGTGCGACGTGGTGCTCTTCGACACCGCCGGTCGGCTGGCGATCGACGAGCAGATGATGGCCGAGCTCGAAGCCATCCAGGCGCGCTGCAAACCGGAAAACGTGCTGCTCGTGGCCGACGCCATGATCGGTCAGGACGCTGTGCGCACGGCGGCCGAGTTCGACAGGCGGCTCAACCTCTCCGGCTTTGTCCTCACCAAGCTCGACGGCGACGCGCGCGGCGGCGCGGCCCTCTCGATCAAGGAAGTGACCGGCAAGCCGATCAAATTCCTCGGCATGGGCGAGAGCGTCGACAAGCTCGAAGAGTTCCGCCCCGAAGGTCTCGCCAGCCGCATCCTGGGCTTCGGCGACATCGTCGGCCTGATGAAGGATTTTGAGCAGGTCGTCGACGAGAAGACGGCCGAGGAGGACGCGCAAAAGCTGCTCTCCGGCAAGTTCACCTTCGGCGACTTCGTCAACCAGATCCGCATGATCAAGCGCATGGGGCCGCTCAAGGACCTGCTCGACAAGTTCCCCCTCTTTGGCGACCTCGGCGACCTCAACGTCGACGATCGCGAGCTCATCAAAATCGAGGCCATGCACGACTCGATGACGCCCTTTGAGCGCGGGCGCGCCGACTTGATCGACGACTCGCGCGCGGCACGCATCGCCCGCGGCTGCGGCCAACCAGCCGAGCTGATCAAGGAAGTCGTCTCCCGCTACCTGATGATGCGCGACCTGATGGGGCAGATCGGCCAGGCGCCGGGCCTTTTGGGGATGCTTCCGGGCATCAAGAACCTCAACGCCCTCAGGCAGCTCAAGGGCGCGGGCGGTGGCGGCATCCCCAACATCCTCGGCAACGCGGACGCGATTCAGCAGCAGATGCAGCGCGCCATGCTCCAGCAGCAGATGCAGCAGCAGGCACAGGCGATGGGACTGCCCAAGGGTTACACGCCAGCGCTGGCGCCCGCCCAACGCGCCAAGGCCATCCACGCGGGGCTTCTCGGCGGCGGCGCCATGGACGATCCGCTCGCCGGCGGCGTCGACGCCAAAGAGAGCAAGGCGCTGCGCGACAAACGCAAAAAGGAACGCCAGGCCAAGAAGAAGGCGCGCAAGGGAAGGCGCTGATCGTGACGCTCTACACGCGACGCGGCGACGCGGGCTTGACCGATTTGGCCAACGGGCACCGCGTCCCCAAGGACGACACCCGGGTGGAGGCCTACGGCACTCTGGACGAGCTGACAGCGGCCCTCGGCGTCGCGCGTTCTCTCTGTCAGGCGACCTCGGGCGGCGATGACACGCCCCGCGCGGCGCTCGGCGAACGGCTGTTCGTCATTCAGCGTCAACTGACCTTTCTCAGCGGCTATCTCGCCACGCCCGGCGCCGACTTTGCCCAGACGCGACTCGGGGCAGATGCGCTCAATGAGCTCGAAGCCGACATCGACAAGGCCGAGGTGCTCACCGGCCCCCTGCGCGCGTTCGTCATGCCGGGCGCCAACACGCTCGAAGCCGCCTTGCACCTGGCCCGCACAGTCTGCCGTCGAGCCGAGCGGCGCGTTCAAAGCCTCTCGCGGGAAGACGCCATCGATCCGGCGGCCATCGCCTACCTCAACCGACTTTCCGACTGGCTCTTTGCCCAGGCGCGCGCGGCCCTCCAAACGCCGTGAACAACGCCGTGCGAAGCGCCGTGAGAAGTGTCGCGATCGGGTGGTTCCGCCGGGGGGCGAGCATGAGCACAGAGATGGGCGGCGGGCGGCTGGCCAAGGGCAAATTCGCCCTTGCTTTCAAGGGTTGTTTGGACTCGAAAGCGCGCCCTCCTCGAAGGGCCCTGAAGCAGCGCCTCTGTCTCCACGGAGTTATCGCCATGTATGTTCAGCCCATCCGCACCCAGCGCCCCGCCGAACAGGAACTCCCCGTGCGTCTGGCCGTTTTGCTCAACGCCAACGCCAAGCGGGTCAACGCCAAGCTCCGCGCCAAGCTGGCGCACGTCGTCCCCGAGTCCGACCTGTTCTTCACGCACACCTTCGAAGAAGCGCGCGCCGTGGCCAGGCAGGTGGTGAGCGAAGGCTACGAGACCGTCTTCACCGGCGGCGGCGACGGGACATTCGTCGGCTTCTTCAACGAGATCATGGCCGTCATCGAGCGCGAGCGTCAGGAGGGCAAATCGCCGCGCATTCCCAAAATGGGCATCCTCAAGCTCGGCACGGGCAACGCGCTGGCCAGCCTTTGCAACGCCAATGGCGGCAACGGCGTGCTCGACGATATCCTGCGCACGCGTTCAGGTGAGTGCTCAGGCGTTAAACGCATCCACCTCGTCAGCGCCGAGGGCAAACGCGCTCCCTTTATTGGCGTCGGCCTCGACGCGGGCGTTCTCAACCATTACGTCGAAACCAAAGGCGCTCTGGCCAAAGGCCCATTGGCCAACATTTTTGCCGGAGGCGCCGGTTATTTCACCGCCATTACCTGCAAATTGATTCCAAAATACCTTCTGAGCAGCAATCCAGATATCGAGATTAGAAATCGCGGCGTCGCCTATCGCCTCAACGCCGCGGGTGACATCATTGATCCGCCCATGGCTCCCGGCGCCATTCTCTACAAAGGCCCGTCCACAATCGTGGCAGCCGGAACCATTCCCTATTTTGGCTATAAATTCCGCATGTTCCCGTTTTCCGAAAAGCGCCCCGGCCTGATGCATTTACGCGTGGCGCCGATTTCTGTCCCACAAATTCTCGCCAACCTGCCGCGCTTCTGGAATGGCACCTATCGCGCAGACAATATCTTTGAATTTCTCTGCGACGACGTGGAAATCCGCTCCGATCAAAAGCTCCCCTTCCAAATAGGCGGCGACGCCGAGGGATATCGCGATTACGTCCGAATTCATGTCGCCAAAGACGCCGTCGATATCGTCGATTTCAAATAAATCAGCACCTCAAAAGGCGACAAAGACAAAACTGTCGACACAAAGCCCGCCCCGAATCCATCGCCGATTCGGGGCTTTTTTTGTGCTTCAGCGCACGGCAATTCAAAGCCGCTTCAGCGCGGGGAAATTTGATTTTATTCTTATGTTAATTTGAACCTGAGTTTGCTCGATTTAATTTATTGAGTTTTCTTGAAACTCCGCTTCACCGCTCGGAAAGCGCGAATCGTGAGCGCTCCGGCCGCGCTCCTCTGCCCTCAATTCACGAGGGGGAAAAACCCATGTTTTTTCCCCCTCGTGGCTCCCCTTTTTCCTTTCGCAACCGTCGGTCCTCGCTCCCACCAAAGGTGGGGCCGGCTGCGGGCCGACGGACAAAGGCCCGC
>JAFVYB010000092.1 GCA_017500825.1 Myxococcaceae bacterium
CTGCCAAGTTTTATTTTGGTCTGATTGACGTTAGCTCAGATTCGGCGCATGGGCGGCGGATATTCCAAGGCGCGCTTTTAATTTATTTAAACTTTTCGTATATACTTTTGCGTCTTTTGTCGCAGCGCATTGCATTGCGTGCGTTTTTTGCGGGTTTTGAAGGAAAAAGGGGAGCCACGAGGGGAAAACGACCATGGGTCTTTTCCCCTCGTGCTTTCAGGGCAGAGGCGCTGGATCGGACGCACTCACGATCCGCGCTTTCTGAGCAGACAAGCGGAGCTCCAATAAAAATCAAATCAATAAATTAAATCGAGATTATGAGCGTTTATAAAACAACAAAAACAATAAGGAACAAAACGAGAACAAAAAAGCGCACAGCAGGAAACAAACTGCCGTGCGCTGAAGCACAAAAAACAATGTGGAAGCGCGTCTTTTACATCGTGATTACCCTTTGACGCCGCCGGCTGTGAGCCCGCCGACCATGAACTTCTGCAAGGCGAGGAAGAGCAGGACGATGGGGGTTGAGACGAGGACGGCGCCGGCCGCGAAGTAGCCCCACTGAACGCTCTTGGAGCTGATGTAGGAGTTCACGACGACTGGCAGGGTGTAGCTCAGCTCGGAATCCATGAATTTGGCGGCCATGATGTATTCGTTCCAGGAGCTCATGAAGGCGATGAGCGCCGTGACCGCCAGGGCAGGGGCCGAGAGGGGCATGATGATCTGCCAGAAGATGCGCGCCTGGCTCGCGCCGTCGATGATCGCCGCCTCTTCGAGCTCGTGCGGGATGGTGTCGAAGTAGCCCTTCAGGTTCCAGGTGCAGAAGGGGATGGTCGAGGTCGAGTAGACGAGGATGAGGCCCAGCATGCTGTCGAGCAGGCCCAGGTAGTTGAGGAGCAGGTAGAGCGGGATCATCATCATCGTGCCCGGGAACATCTGGGTGATGAGGAAGGCCATCATGCCCGCGCGGCGGCCGGGGAATTTGAAGCGGCTGAAGGCGTAGGCGGCGCTCGCCGAGACAAAGATGCCGATGAGCGAGGCCGAGGCCGAGATCACCAGCGAGTTGAGGAACTGGCGGCCGAAGAGCCAGTTGCCGTCCTTGTCGGTGGTGCTCACCAGGTGGACGAAGTTCTGGAGGGTGAACTTGTCGGGCAGCGGGTTCATCGAGATGGAGAAGTCCTGGCCCTCGTTAAAGGCGATCTTCAGTACCCAGAGGATGGGCCAGAGGACCGCCAGCGTGAAGCAGATGAGGAACGCGTGGCGGAACATGAAGGGCAGCTGGTTCTGCTTGCGGCGCGGCCTCGGCGCGGGCGCGGGCACGGCGGCGAGGGAGGATGAAGCCGTCGCGGGCGCGGATTGAGGCGTGGCGGCTGGCTGCTGCGGATTTGGCGCGGTGCTCATTCGAACGCTCCTTCCGTGGCCTTGGTGATGCGGTTGGTCATGACCGTGTAGGTCACGAGGATGAGGAAGATGAGGGTCGCGTAGGCGGCCGCGTAACCGTAGCGATACTGCTCAAAGGCGTAGCGGTAGACCTGCGTGACGAGGATGTCGGTCGCGCCGTCGGGGGCGCCGCCAGAGACGAGGTAGATGACGTTGAACGAGAGGTTGAACGTCCAGATCGCGCCCAGGATGATCGCCGGGAAGAGGGCGGGCTTGAGCAGCGGCAGCGTCACGGTGCGGAACTTCATCCAGCGGCCAGCGCCGTCGACGTCGGCGGCCTCGTAGAGATCGCGCGGGATCGACTGCAGCGCGCCGAGGGCCGTCACCATCATGAAGGGGAAGCCGAGCCAGACGTTGGTGGCCAGGTTGGCGAGGAACGCGGTCGAGGTCTGGTTGAACCAGGAGAACGAGGCGAAGCTGTCGAACCCGAGGAGCGTCAGCACGTTGTTGATGAAGCCGTATTGCGCGTTGAACATCGCCTTCCAGATGAGGGCGGTGATGTAGTTGGGGACGGCCCAGGGGATGATGAGCAGCACGCGGTAGATGTTCTTGCCCTTGAGGTTGTTGTCCTGGAGCAGGAGGGCGAGGAAGAGGCCGATGCTCACGTGCAGCGCGACGTTGACCACGGTCCAGAGGATGGTCATGCCGGCGGTGTAGTAGAAGCTGTGTGGATCGCCTTCACCGCGCGCCAGCAGGATGTCGGCGAAGTTCTTCAGGCCGACGAAGGCCTCGCGCGTTGGCGTCACGTCCTTGAAGGCCAGGGTGATGCCGTAGCCAAAGGGGAGCAGGGTGAGGATGACGACCGAGATCAGGGCCGGGGCCACGTAGAGGTAGGCGCCGAAGTGGGGCGCGAGCTTCTTGCGGAAGGCGAAGGTGACGGCGGCGATGGCGGCGAAGAAGAGGGCGAGGACGTAGATCCAGGTGTTGTCCTCCTCGATGGGCGCGCCGCTGCGGATCAGGGCCACGTGGCCGTCGTCGCTCATCTTGGCCAGGGTGACCTCGGTCCTGTCGGCGTTCCACATCACGGCCGGGCGATCGGGGCTGGCGACGGCGAGGTCGGCGAGGTCGGCGATGGCCTTGTCCACGCCGCAGAAGGTGAGATCGCCGCTGGCGTCAGACTTGGCGGCGCGGGGCATGGTGTCGGGGATCTTCGCCGCCTGGGCGCCTTTGGTTGATTGGACTTCACCGGGAGTCGACGCGCTTCCGGCGGCGATGCGGTCGCTGAAGCCGCGCACCTTCTCGCCATCGACGCACCAGCGCCCCAGCACCGGGTGCTTGCCCGAGGGCAGATAGGTGAGGACGGCGGCTTCCCAGCGGCTGTCGGCGAGCAGCGTCTCGGGGTGGGCGCGCTGTTCTTCGAGGCGCTCGTAGGCCTTTTCGGCGCCGCGGATGATGACATCGAGCGGATCGGCACGGTCGGCCTGATCGGCGTTGGCAACGACGCGTTTTTGCGCCTCGCCCAGGGCTGACTCGACCTCGACGCCTTGTCCGATGACCTTGGTCAGCGTGGCGTCCATCGGCGTCCAGACGTGGCGCATGGCGGGCGCGCTGGGCATGGGGATAGAGAGCTCGGCCTGCGCGCGGAAACCGTTGAGGCGCTCGTCGGTGAATCCCTCCCAGGCGGCGCGGTTGGCGACGGGCTGTCCGGCTTGTTCCAGGCGCATGCGGGCCGACGCGTCGCTCGTCAGGTAGCGCATGACCTCAAAGGCGGCCGCCTTGTCCTTGGCCGCGGCGTTCATCATCAGCGCCTCGACCGAGAGGTAGGGCTTGGCCCAGCCAGCTGGTCCCTGCGGAATGGGCGCCACGCCGACGTCGATGCCCTTCCTGAAGTTCCCCAAGTCCCAGGGGCCGGTGATGATCATCGAGGCGCGGCCGTCATTGAACATGGCCGTGACCATGGCGCCGTTGACCTCGCGCGGCAGCAGGTCGCCTGCGAGCATCTGGCGCAGGAAGCTGAGCGCCTCGGCGTTTTTGGGGTTGGCGAGGTCGGGCCTGCCGTCGGCCGTGAGCGTGCCGCCCCCAAAGGCGTGCAGGAAGCTGGCCGAGGCAAAGGTGCTGGCCCACTCGCTGACAAAGCCGTAGCGCCCCTCGCCGGTGAGCGGTCGGGCGATGGCGATGAGTTCGTCGAGCGTCTTGGGCGGCGTCGGGACCTTGGCCTTGTCGTAGACGAGCGCCACGGCCTTCATGGCCATGGGCAGGCCGTAGAGCATGCGGCTGCCCTGCGGGTAGGTCAGCGCGTCGATGGCCGCCGGCGTGTAGCGCTCGATGTCCTCGATGGTGACCTGGTGCTGCAGCGGTTCGAGACGGCCCTGATCGGCCCAGTAGCCGACGCGGTCGTGCGCGAAGACGAAGAGGTCGGGGCCCTTGTCCACGCCCATGGCCGAGGTGAGCTTGTCGGCGAACACGTCATAGGGGATGCGCAGCGTGTCGACGCGGATGTCGCTTCGGCTCTGGTTGAAGCCCTCGACGATGGCCTCGAAGACCTTTTGTTCCTCACCGGTGTAGCTGTGCCAGACGAGGATTTTGCGCGCGCTGTCAGGCGCCTTGTCCCTGGCGTCGGCCGTGGCGTGGGGCGCCGGCAGGCCAATCGCGGCGAAGAGGGCCGCGAGCAGGGCGAGGCAGGCGCGCTTGAGGGAAGGTGTCGTCATGTCGCTGTCTCCTTCCGCCCTCAGAGGGCCGCGCCGTTTTCGCCCGAGGCGAAGAGGTGGATGTTGGCCGGGTTGACCCAGAGCGAGATGCGCTGATCGACGCGCCCGGCGGTGTGTGCGCCGACGCGGGCCATCAGGCGGGTCTTGCCAGTGCCATCGCCGATGACGCCGCCGAGGTAGGTCTCGGCGCCGAGTGGCTCGATGAGGTCGACGTCGAGCAGGACCTCGACCGCGCCCTCGCCGGGCTTCTCCTCATGCAGGTGCTCGGGGCGGATGCCGATGACGCACTTGCCCTCGAAGTTTTTGAGGCGCTCGGGCAGCGGGAAGTGGGTGCCGAAGCCCTCGACGCTGCCGTTGCGGCCCAGGCCGTCGCAGAAGTTCATGCCGGGCGAGCCGATGAAACTGGCCACGAAGCGGTTGGCGGGCGTCTCGTAGAGCTCAAGCGGGGTGGCGTGCTGCTGGAGGATGCCGGCGTGGAGCACGGCAATGCGGTCGGCGAGCGTCATGGCCTCGACCTGATCGTGCGTCACGTAGATGATCGTGGTGCCCAGCTTCTTGTGCAGCTTGGCGATCTCGGCGCGCATCTGGACGCGCAGCTTGGCGTCGAGGTTGGAGAGCGGCTCGTCGAAGAGGAAGACGGGCGCGCGGCGGACGATTGCCCGGCCCATGGCCACGCGCTGGCGCTGACCGCCGGAGAGCGCCTTGGGCTTGCGGTCGAGCAGGTGCGACAGATCGAGCATCTCTGCGGCTTCCTTGACGCGGCTGGCGATCTCGTCGGCCGGGAACTTCCGCATCTTGAGGCCGAAGGCCATGTTCTCGCGGATCGTCATGTGCGGATAGAGCGCGTAGCTCTGGAAGACCATGGCGATGTCGCGATCCTTGGGGTGGACCTCGTTCATGCGCTTGCCGCCGATGCGCAATTCGCCGCCGGTGATGTCCTCCAGGCCGGCGATCATGCGCAGCGTGGTGGATTTGCCGCAGCCCGAGGGGCCGACGAGGACGAGAAACTCGCCGTCGTTGACGGTGAGCGAGACGTTGGTGACGGTCGGCTTCTCCGCGCCGTCGTAGTGCTTGACCAGTTTATCGAGGACGACTTGAGCCATGGCTTACTCGGAGGAGGCGTCGCGACCGGCGGGCCGGCGCGCGACTGGGTTGGAGTGAAGGCTGATGCCGGGGAGGGGTAGATGTGAAAAGCGGGACGCCGTCGTAGGACGTCCCGCGGTGGGGTGAGGCGGTCGGAGAGAGCGACTTTGAGCCGCGCGCGTCAACCGCGAAGTTCAGATGGGCTGCGCTCTCAGGAGGCGGCGCTGTCTTTGGGATCGGCCGGGGCAGGACTCTTGGCGGCGTCGCTGGCGGGGCGTTCGGCGGCAGCCTCGGGGGTCGGCGCGGCATCCGCCTTGGCCTCGGCGATGGCGTCGAGAGGGGCATTCAAGGCTTCGACGACGGCGAGCTCGGCCTGCGCAGGAACGGGGGCACTTTCGCCTGCGGCTTCGCTCGTGGCGCTGGCCGTGGCGGGCGCGGCGACCGTGTATTTCTCCATGACCCGCCTGAGGCGCGGCAGCATGAGGAAGATGAGTCCGGTCGCGAGCAGGGCGCCGCAGAGGTTGATGAAGAAGATGCCCGACTTGTGATCGAAGGCGTCCATCAGCCCCGAGAGCATCCCCGAGAGCTTGTTGCCGATGGAGGTCGAGAGGAACCAGCCGCCGATCATCACCGAGGTCAGGCGCGCCGGGCTCACCTTGGAGACGAGCGAGAGGCCCATCGGCGAGAGGCAGAGCTCGCCCAGCGTGATGATGCCGTAGGTGGCGATGAGCCAGAGCGGGCTGGCCTTGGTGGCGCCGTTGTGGGTGACGAAGGTCGCCGAGATCATCACCAGCGTTGAAATGGCGGTGATGAACAGGCCGAGGGCGATCTTGCCCGGGGTCGACGGCTCGCGCCTGCGGCGTCCGAGGAAGGCGAAGGCGGCCACCACGAGCGGCGTGAGGACGACGACGAAGAACGGGTTCACCGACTGGAAGATCTCGGTCGAGACGAGCTTGGCGCTGCCGTCTTTGGGCCACTCGTCGCGCGGGACGTTGTGGAAGTAGCTCCTCGCGACATCTTCTCCTGCGGCGGGAATGGCGGCGTCCTCGACGAGGCGCAGGGTTTCGGCGGCGCCGGCGATGGCCGAGGGGAGCGCGCGCTCGGTGTAGTCGCGGGCCCACAGGGTCAGGGCCGAGCCGTTCTGGTGGAAGATGGCCCAGAAGACGATGACGACGGCGAAGATGGGCAAGAGCGCGCCCAGCCGCTCGCGGTCCTCACCCTTGGCCTTGAACCAGAGCGATCCGTAGAACCAGACGACCGGGATGCAGGCGAAGAGGAAGGCGTCCGACGAGCGCGAACCAAAGATCGTCGTCTCGCCGCCGAACGCGATCTGGATGCCGAACCAGCCGATGAGGGCGAAGGCGGCGGCGGGCCCGAGCACCTTGGCGAGGATCTTCCAGACCGGTTCGTCCTCTGGCTTGGCGGGCTTGAGCACGTCTGCGGACACGGTGTGCTTCTGGCCGCAGGCGAACCAGACGACGCCGATGAACATGCCCACGCCGGCGGCGATGAAGGCCGCGTTCCAGCCGAACGAGTTGCGCAGGAAGGCCGCGACGAAGTTGCAGACAAAGGCGCCGATGTTGATGCCCATGTAGAAGATGTTGAAGCCCGAGTCCTTGTGCTCGACGTAGCGCGGGTCGTTGTAGAGGTTGCCGACGAGCGTCGAGATGTTGGGCTTGAAGAAGCCGTTGCCGAGGATCACGAAGAGGAGCGAGAGCCAGAACGTGATCTCGGCGCCCTCGCGCGGGATGCCCAGGCCCAGGTAGCCGAGCCCCATGAGGATGCCGCCGATGAAGATGGTCTTGCGGTAGCCGAGGATGCGGTCGGCGATGAGGCCGCCGATGAATGGGGTGAGGTAAACGAGGGCGATGTAGGTGCCGTAGATGTCGGCCGCGTCCTTGGGGGAGAGGCCGAGGCCGCCGCTCGCCGTCGCGTCGATCATGTAGAGCGTGAAGATGCCGAGCATCAGGTAGAAGCCGAAGCGCTCCCACATCTCGGTGAAGAAGAGGACGGGCAGGCCCTTGGGGTGGTTCTTGAACATGCGGTCGACCTTTCGTTGCGCTGGGCCCCTGAAGGAAACGGGATGAGGCGAGACGAGCCAGGCGGATCCGGGCCGTGCTGCGCCGCGCGATGGCACTCCGCTGGGGAGGCGCGAGGGGCGGTGGCCGACGAGGCCTGAGAGCGACCAGGGGAGGCCGTCGGAGGGGGCCCAAAAGGGGCGGCGCTACTGACACAGGCGGGGCCTGATCTCAAACGATTTCACTCTCGCGCGCCGGGGTGTCGGGCAGGGCGTCAGAGAGCGGAGGACACGCCTTTGGGAGCGCTTTAAACGCGCTCGGCCGGGTGGTCCGAAAGGGGCAGGCCAGGGGGCGTCCTCGGTTCGGGGGCCATCGCGCGGGCTGCCTTGCTGCGGTGGTCTGCGCGGTCGCTGGTTTTGGGGCCGAGAGGCGTCGCGCCTTGCCTGGCGAAAGTGTGTTCGCGCCGCTTTCTTCCCGCCCGGGTCGGGCCGTTCGGCGCCGCGCACAGTCGGCCTTGAGGGGTGGCGTCTTTTCGATACCCGCCGCGTTCACTCTCTGACAGAAGGCCGCGCTCATTTTTGGCGCCTCGCTCGGCGCCCGCGAAAGGCTGGCCAACATGCGGAAGCGACAGTTCATCCTCGCCATTGACCAGGGCACCACGGGCACGACCTGCCTTTTGCTCGACCGCTCTCTTGGCGTGCGCGCGCGCCTCTCACAGGAGTTCCGTCAGATCTTCCCCAGGCCGGGCTGGGTCGAACACGACCTCGAAGACATCTGGGCCACGGTGGCCTCGCTCGTGCCGCGCACGCTGGCGGCGGCGGGCGTCACGGCGGGCGAACTGGCGGCGATCGGCATCACCAACCAGCGCGAGACAACGGGGCTGTGGCGCCGCGCGGACGGCAGGCCGGTTCACAACGCCATCGTCTGGCAGTGTCGGCGGACCGCGGACGCCTGCGAGCGGCTCAGGAGCGCGGGCAAGTCGCGAATGGTGCGCGCGCGGACAGGCCTCGTCATCGATCCCTATTTTGCGGCCACCAAGCTCGCCTGGCTCCTCGACAACGTCCCCAATGCCCGCGCCGAGGCCGAGGCGGGCGAGTTGTGCTTCGGCACCATCGACACCTTCCTCGCCTGGCGACTGACCGGCGGCGCCGCGCACGTGACCGACGTCTCCAACGCCTCGCGGACGCTCCTCTTCAACATCCGCCGCGCCAACTGGGACGACGCGCTCTGCGAGCTCTTCGACATCCCTGCCGCCGTGCTGCCCGAAGTGCGCGCCTCCTCCGAAGTCTGCGGCGTGACGCGCGGCCTCGACTTCCTGCCCGACGGCATCCCCATCGCCGGCATCGCGGGCGACCAGCAGGCGGCGCTCTTTGGCCAGGCCTGTTTTTCGCGCGGCGAGGCCAAGTGCACCTTCGGCACAGGTGCCTTCCTCCTGATGAATATCGGCGCGACCCCGCTCAGCTCCAAATCCGGACTGTTGACGACCGTGGCCTGGAAGATCGGCGACGAGGTCACTTACGCCTTCGAGGGCAGCGCCTTCATCGCCGGCGCCGCGGTCCAGTGGCTGCGCGACGGGCTCGGCCTCATCGACAGCGCGGCTCAGAGCGAGGACTTGGCGCGCACGGTCGACGATTCAGGCGAGGTCGTCTTTGTTCCGGCGCTGACCGGACTTGGGGCGCCTCATTGGCGCAGCGGCGCGCGCGGCCTGTTCACCGGCATCACGCGCGACACGACCAGGGGACACCTGGCGCGGGCGGTGCTCGAAGGCGTCGATTTTCAGGTTCACGACCTCGTGACGGCCATGGAATCGGACGCCAAAACGCCTCTGCCCTGCCTGATGGTCGACGGCGGCGCCTCTGCCAACGGCCTGCTCATGCAGTTTCTCGCCGACATCCTCGGCGTGCCGGTGGTTCGGCCAAAGCTCATCGAGACGACGGCGTTTGGCGCGGCCTTTCTGGCGGGCCTGGCCACCGGTATCTGGCAGGACAAGGCGGCTATCCGCGAGGCATGGGCGCAGGGCGCGCGCTTCGATCCCCAGATGGACGCCGATGAGCGCGAACTGAGACTCGACCGCTGGCGCGCCGCGGTGCGCCGGGCCTGACACAGCTGCGGGGCCTTTTCGGTCCGTCGCGGGAGGCCGTCCGGCAGATGCTTCTGGGCGCCCTCCACGCCCTCAGATCCGCCCGACGACGCCAATCGTGGCCACCTGCCTGAGGTAGCTGAGCGAGGTGTCGTCGTCGCGCCGCGGCAGTTCGCCGTAGGAGAGGCTGTATTTGAGCTCGATCTCCAGGTGCCTGCCGATGGGGCGGGACAACTTCAGCGTCGAGTTGCTCAGCGATTCGTCGTCGTAGAGCAACAGGTCGATCAGGTCGTCCGAGAGGAAGAGGCCGTCCGGATAGTGGACCGACTGCCAGGCCAGGTGCAGCCCGACGAAGATCGACCAGGGCAGGCGCGCGGTCATCGCCGCGAAGAGCCGGTGGCGCTGGAAACTCTCGCCAAAGCTGTTCGACCAGTTGCCGATCCACAGATAGCCGGCCTGAACCACCACTGGCCCGCGATAGGCCGCCTGCAGGCGCACGCTCAGGAGGTGATCGCGCCGTCGCTCGTCGCCGTGGCTCGCGTCAGAGAGTCGCGCCTCGCCGTCGTAATCCGGCAGCGCGCCGCGCACGCCCAAAGTGAGCTGCACACGCCGGTGCGGTTGCCAGGTCCCCCAAAGCGAGAGCTCGCCGGCCCAGAAGCCGTAGTCGTCCGCGTGCGGATAGCTGAACCGACGCGCGCCCATCTCGCCGCGCAGCGACACGTCGCGCCCTATCTGCCGCCGTGCCGAGAACAGAGCGCTGACATCGAGGTAGTCGCGCAGGCCGTTGCGTGAGCTGCGCAGTTTGGCCTCGGCTTCGGTGTCAAAGCGCCAGGCGGACAGATGCGCCGCGTAGCCCAGGCGCAGGCGCTGCACCATGAGGTCCTCGGCGTCGAGGTTGATGAACTTCTTCAGCCCGATGTCGTAGCGCCCGTGGAAGAGGTGGTTCTGCCCGAGGTGGACGCCGCCTTTGGCCCTGGCCGAAAGCCCGGCAAAGGTGTCGGTCACCGCTGTCTCGCCGATGACGCGCCGCGCGTTTGTGTCCACGCCCAGATTCAGCGTCACGCTCGCGCCTCCCGTCAGGCGCGCCCACGGCGGCGGCTTGTCTCTTCTGGCCTCGGTCGTGGCCGCTGGCGCCTCGGGTTCGAGCACGGCAACAGCCACCTGATCGATGGCGGTCCGTCGCGAGTGCTCTGGCCCTGCCTCTGCCCGCTCGCTCACGCCCGCCTGTCCGGCGCCTTCTTCGTCTTTGGCGGCGACGCTCTGGGCCGGCAGCGCGAAAGAGAGGATCGCGACGATGGCTGGCAAGAGGTTCGACAAAAGGACTGCTCCGTGTTGGTCGCCCGGCGCCGCGCCTGGCGCCTCCATAAAACGAGGCCGCGCCCTCTAGCGCCCCGACTTCTCACTGGGAAGCAGGACGAGATGCGCGATCTCCGCGGGCGCGCCGATCCGCGCCGGGGGGCCCCAATAGCCACAGCCGCGCGAGACATAGAGCTGCCCCGCGCCATGGCGATAGAGACCGGCGAGGTAGCCCTCGTTGGCGCGCCGCGCGATGGGTTGCAGCGGAAAGAGCTGGCCGCCGTGCGTGTGTCCCGACAGCTGCAGGTCGATTCCGCGCTCGACCGCCTGGCGAAATCCGCGGGGCTGATGGGTGAGCAGGATGGCCACGCGCTCCGCGTTCCGCCGCGAGAGCGCCGCGTCCAGGTCGTAACCAGGCCGAATGCCGTGCCTTGCCGCCGTCCAGTCGTCCACGCCGCACAGATCCATGCCGTCCAAATCGACGCGCTCGTTGCGCAGCACGCGGATGCCGAGCGAGGCGAGGTGGGCCTGCCAGGGCTCAACGCCCGAGTAAATTTCGTGGTTGCCGATGACAAAGAAGGTGCCCAGGCGCGACTGGAGCTCGGCCAGCGGCGCGACGATATGGGCCAGCGAGGGCACGTCGCCGTCCACCAGGTCGCCGGCGATGAAAATGGCGTCCGGTTTCAGCGCGTTTGTCTGCGTCACCAGCCGCCGCACAAAGTCGCTGTCGACCCAGCCGCCCGCGTGAATGTCGGAGAGGAGCGCGATCGAAAAACCGCTCAGGCGCGCCGGGAGTTTGTCGAGCTCGACCTCCACGCGCGGCACGCGACAGCGCGCGGCACTCCAAAAGCCGGCGCCAGCGGTGGGCAGCGCCACGCCGAGTCCCAAAAGGCCGCTCGCCATCAAAAAACGGCGCCTCGATTCATCAAAGACCGCGTTCTCTGCCTTGGCGGCAGTCGCCCCTGGCAGGACGGCGTTCTCTGAAGCGCGCGCATCGCCCTCGGCCGTCTCGACCGTTGCCGCGCCTTGGGCCGGTGTCGGCGCCTGAGAAACATCGCCTTCCGACGCGGACGCGGCCACAGATGGCGCTGCTGCCTCGACCGACTTGGCCTTCGGGCGCCTCGCCATGAGCCGCCGCGCGCCAAAGACACAGAGCGCGACGAGGTCGATCGCCGCGAGCGAGAGCAGGCAGTAGAGGCCGAGCGTCATCCACGCGTAGCCGAGCTGCTGAAAGACGCGCGTCGAAGCCGCGGGCACCAGCCGGTAAACCACCGTCCCAAAGGAGACGAGGAGCAGCATCAGACCGATGAACGCGGCACCCGCGCCGCGCGCCCATCGTCTCGGAAGCGGCCGCGCCAGTCGCCAATACAGATAGAAATGCGCGCCAATCAGGGCGAGCGCGGCAAACGGAAAAAAGAAGAAGAACATGCTCACCTGGCCATCGAGAGGGGCGGGCGCCTTACGCGCTGCCCTCAGGGTGTCAATGTCGAAACCGTCCCGAGCGTTGTTTCCCCCAGAAGAGCCCTCAAACCGCCTTTCCAGACTGCCCGGCGCTCGCCTCAGGCCCCCTTTCCACCGCTCATCCCCAAAAAAACGCACGACAGCGAAAAAAAAGCTTGACGACTCCCGGGGACGCGACTAAAAGGCCGCCCGTTTTTCGGACAGCGCTTCGCCGCCACGAAAAACGACAACCGAATACGGGGCTGTAGCTCAGTTGGGAGAGCGCCTGAATGGCATTCAGGAGGTCATCAGTTCGATCCTGTTCAGCTCCACAAAATCCAAACCCGTCCGGAACCTTCCGGGCGGGTTTTTTATTTTCATGCATTATCGCGCCTGATTGTTTTTGCGCTTCGGCGCCCGGCGTTTAGGCGATGCGTTTTTCGCGCGCGGCGATGGTTTGTTTTCACGCTTTGGCGCCAGACACCTTGAAGTTTACGCAAGCTCGATTTAATTTATTGAAAAACTTGTTTGAGTTTTGTTTTTTAAATGGTGTTTTCAGTTTGTTTGGGATTGTTAAATTGGCTCAAAGACGCGTTTTTATCAATTAAACCAAGCCGGTCGAAACAGTCGGCCATGCCACCCGGATGCCATTGCCCCAAGATATTCAAAACAATAAACTATGTTTAATCGGGCCAGGCGGAATCTCTGGGCGGAAAATAAAATCTGTTTCAAAAAATAAACTTCAACGCCATTTTCAAAATCCCCATCCCCATGTCCCGGCCGCTCGTCGCCCCCACGCTGAATAAATTCTCGACGCGGCGTCTGAATTCCTCAGAATCACAATTTTGATCCCTCAACCCTTTGGCCACATTTCCCAGCGCCTCTGGAAAATATCCATTCGCGGCGTGCCAAAGCATATCGCGCGAGGTTTTCGTCGTCTGGCTCGGACAAATCCCGTGAATTTCCTGGGAAATTGCCGAGCGGGCGGCCAAGGCGTGCGCTGAATGTATTGTCCAGAGCGCGGCTAAAACACCGGCGATCATGTCGTCCCCCGAAGGCGTCGATCCCAGCCCCAAACCAATCAGTGGCCGCAGCAGTCCGCCATTTGTTTCAAAATCACCAGAACAAAGGCGCGAAATCAATGTGTCGAGGCGTTTTTGGAGTGCGCTCGCGAGCGGTTCAGGGTGTGGCGAATCATTGGAGATTTGTCTTTGGATAAATGCCTGACGCGCCCGCGCCAACCCGTTCGAGAGCGCGTCGTCGGAAGGTAAAACGCGTAAAGAAACTCCCGCGCCTGTCAGTTCAAATGTCGCTCCATGTTCAAAAACGAATTGATTTTGATAGAGTCGCGCGGTGACGCCAATTGTTTTTGGGAGTAATTTGAATGATTCGAGAGAATTGCATCGAAGGCCAAAGGGCACAAGTCCGCGCGCGGGGTGAAGCCAGACGACGAGGCGCCGCTTCCTGTCAGAGAATTCAGGAGGACATTCGCTCATGCTCAGGACCAGGCTGTGGCGGTGACAGGCCTCGACGCGCAGGCGAATGGGACAAAGGTTAATCAGGCGATGATCAAACGCGATGATTTTGTTCATTTTTATATTCAACAAGCGACGGAACCAGGAAAGCATCCGGCGCGCGAGGTCGACGTGGGCGAATTCACCACGCCTGATGAATGGCAGCGCCACAGCCTAGGCGTCAACCCAAATAATTCAAAGAGAATGGCCTGGCTCTGTCGCATCATCCCTGCCCCGAACGACCGAATTTAGTTCGTTATTGTGCGAGAGTGAAAAACCCATGTTTTTTCCCTCTCGCGCTCTCCCTTTTCCTTTCCCGCCCCTCAGACGAGCGGCATTTGCTCAGTTTAATTTTTAGCGTTTGCGCGTTAGATCGGATTCGGGGCGGGACAAAAGGCC
>JAFVYB010000093.1 GCA_017500825.1 Myxococcaceae bacterium
GCCCTAAGCACCTCAGATGACCGGTATTTGCTCAGTTTTATTTTAATCGACTTTACGTGAGGTCAAATTCGGTGCATGGGCGACGGAACGACAATCAATAAAATCACCGCATTGAATGTTCTCTGCGTTTTTGTCGTGTTTTTCGTCCGCCCATGCGCCGAATCTGGCCGGTCGAGGCGTTCAAAATTAAATCGAGCAAATAAAACAGGCCATTGAGGCGCTTAGGGCGGGCCTTTGTCCGGCGGCCCGCAGCCGGCCCCACTTTAGTGGGAGCGAGGACCGACGGTTGCGTAAGGAAAAGGGAGAGCGCGAGAGGGAAAAAACATGGGTTTTTCCCGCTCGCACAATGACGAATTAAATTCGGCCGTTCGGGGCAGAGCGGGCGCCGACACGCGATGTCAATTCGGGACTTTGACGTGCTAATATCAATTCAAGACTTTGACGTGTCGTTGTCGATGGCAATTCGGGACTTTGACGCATCGATGACGATTCAAGTCTTTGACGCGCCAAACCAAATCTGGACGCTCATAGATGTCACACCCCTGTGCCAGAACGTCTGACGCTGCCTTTTCATGGCGCGACATCGTTCAACGCGCCCCTGTCAGGCGGCCACGTCGAGTCCACTTCAGTCGAGTTCACTTTCAAAGGAGCCACGCCATGCCTCGCCTCATTCGCCATCGCCCCGCGCCTCGTCGATCGTCGCCGCGTTCCTGGGCGCTCCTGATGGTCTCGCTCGTCCTGGTGGTTGTCGCCGGGTGTCGACGCGCGCCGCCGCCCGTGCCCGCGCCGCCGGGGCTTGCCGAAATCGCGCCTGGCAGAGGGACGCCTTACACGCCGCGGACGCTGCTCCAGATTCGCGATCGGGCGCTGGTTTTGCCCTCGGGGGAGCGCTGTCCCGCGACTGGGGCGTGTCCGGGGCTGATGGCGCTGCGGGGGCAGCCGATTGCCGTCGATTTGGAGGCATCGCTGATGGTGGCCGAGATGTCGGTGCCGCTCGCGCAGATCGCGCTCATCCTCGGTGTGGAGGAGACGATCTGCCTGCGGGTGGCCGCAGCGGGAGCGTCTCGTTGCCTTGATGTGTTGCCGCGACCGGCCGCGGCGCTGGGGGGATGGATGGACGCGGAAAAGCCGCTGGCCAAGATCCGCCTGATGGTGCGCGCCGACGGGATGGAGGTCGTGACAGTGCGCGGCAAAATCCCCGGGCCGGACCGCTTTGGACCCTCGGTGCCGACAAAGGGGGGGAAGCATGATCTCGCGCTGCTCGCCCAGTCGCTCGCCAGGTTGGCGGCGCATCTGCCGCAGGAGAGGGAGGCCGCTCTGCTCGCCAGTCCTCAGACCTCGGCGCAGACCGTCGCCGCCGCGCTCGACGCCTTGGCCAACGCCTCGGAAGATCAGTTCGAAAAACGCCTCTTTTTTCTCTGATTTTCCGGTGGACTTTTGGCGCGGGGGATTTTTGAGCGGCGCGCCCTGAAACGCTTTTCAACAGACCAGGCCCAGCGACTCCAGGCGCGCGCGAGCGCCCTCTTCAGGCGGGGCATGTCGAGAGGATTGAAGATCATGTCGGAACAATTCGATTTTTTGGTGCTTGGCGGCGGAATCGCCGGGCTCTTTTTCGCGCTGAAGGCCGCCGAACATGGCCGGGTCGCCATTCTCACCAAGCGCGCGCGCAATGAATGCGCCACCCGCTACGCGCAGGGAGGCATCGCGGCGGTTCTGGCCAAGGAGGACAGCATCGAGGCGCATGTCGCCGACACACTGAACGCGGGTGCAGATCTTTGTCGTGAGCCGAGCGTCAGGCTGTGTGTCAGCGAGGGTCCCGAGCGGCTGCGTGAGCTGTGCGATTACGGCGTTCAATTCACGCGGCGCGCCGATGGCCTGCTCGACCTGACGCGCGAGGGCGGACACACCAGGCGTCGCGTGGCGCATGCCGACGATTTGACCGGCGGCGAGATCGAGCGCGCGCTCATTCAGGCCTGCGACGAGCGGGAAAACATCGAGTTCTTTCCCGACTGCACGGCGGTGGAGCTGATCACGCTGGAGAAGATCTCGCGATCGGCGGGGCGTCCCAACCGCTGTCTCGGCGCCTATGTGCTCAGGCCTTCGGGCGACATCGACACCTTCCTTGCGCGGGTGACGGTCCTGGCCACGGGCGGCGCGGGCAAGGTCTACCTCTACACCTCCAACCCGGACACGGCGACGGGCGACGGGGTGGCCATGGCCTATCGGGCGGGCGCGCGCATCGCCAACATGGAGTTTTATCAGTTTCATCCGACGTGCCTTTTTCATCCGCACGCCAAGAGTTTTCTCATCAGCGAGGCGTTGCGGGGCGAGGGCGGCATTCTCCGGCTCAAGAGCGGCGAAACCTTTATGGAGCACTACCACCCGATGGGGGCTCTGGCGCCGCGCGACGTGGTGGCGAGGGCCATCGACAGCGAGCTGAAGCGATCGGGGGACGACTGTGTGTGGCTGGATATGACACATCTGCCCACCGGTTATCTCATCGAGCGCTTCCCCAACATTCACGCCACCTGCAAAGCGTTTGGCATCGACATGACGAGTCAGCCGATCCCGGTCGTGCCGGCGGCGCATTACCAATGCGGCGGGGTGGACGTGGACCTCGACGGCCAGACGAGCATCCCCAACCTGCTCGCCATCGGCGAATGCGCCTGCACCGGGTTTCACGGCGCCAACCGGCTGGCCTCCAACTCGTTGCTCGAAGGAGTGGTGTTTGGGCACCGGGCCGCGAAAAAGGCAGCCGAGCTCATGGACACACCGCTCGACGCCATTGCCCCGCCTTGGGACGCCGGGGAGGCCGTGCCGTCGGATGAAAGCGTGCTCGTCACGCACAACTGGGAAGAGCTCAGGCGCCTGATGTGGAACTATGTGGGCATTGTGCGCACCAACAAACGTCTGCGCCGAGCCCAGCGCCGCATCGAAATGCTCCGCGAGGAGATCCGCGAATACTATTGGCGCTTCAACGTGACGCGGGACGTGATCGAGCTGCGCAACATTGCCGACGTGGCCCTGCTCATCGTGGACTCGGCGCTGCGGCGCAAGGAGAGCCGGGGGCTGCACACCACGCTCGACTATCCGGATCGCGACGACAGCCTGCGGCGCGACACGCTCGTCACGCGCGGCGAGATCGAACGCCCTTTCTGAGAGGGAAACACCGCCGTCCCCGCCCTTTGTCGCCAAGGCATGCACAGGCCCGCTGTCCCAATGCCTGCCGCCGTTGCCATCACGCCTTCAAATGTTAAGAGGCCGCGCCATGAACGCCCTTCCCCGTGCCCGCCGCATTCTCAGAAGCCTCTGCCTGCTCTCTATCCACCTCGCCCTGTGCGCCTTCCTGAGTCAGGGAGTGGCCCTTGCCCAGAGCGCTTATGGACGGCCGGTCTCGACGGAGATGACGCGCATCGAGGAGATGATGGCCGAAGCGGAATTTGAGACGGCTCTCTCGATGGTGAACGACGCTCTGGCCCGCCCCGGGCGGACAGAGGCAGAGCGGGCGCAGCTCTACGAACTGCAGGGAATGCTCCACCTCTATCTGGGCGACGAGGACGCGGCGCGCCAGTCGTTCCGGCAGCTGCTCACGGGTTCGCCGCAATACCGCCTGCGCGACGACGCCAGCCCCAAGGTGATGACCATCTTCGAAGAGGCGCGCGATGAGATGGCGGCGGAACTCTCGAAGCAACTCCGGCTGACCCATCCCCGACCGCGTTCAGCGCGTCCCGGCGTCCCCATTCAGGTCGAGCTCAAGCTGGAATCGGCGCCCGAAGGCGTGCAGGCCAAGCTCTTCTATCGGCGGACGGCGGTCAGCGGCTTCAGCTCGACGCTGTTTGTGGAGAGCGACGACAAGACCCGTTGGGTAGCCCACGTGCCAGACCTGGATCTGGAGCTGAACGAGACGGAGCGCCTGCCGTCGGGCGCGCTCGAATACTTCATCGAGGTGCAGGACCCGACCGGATCGCTTCTCGCCATCGCCGGCAAGCGCGAGGCGCCGCTCGTCGTCCCCATGGCGACGGCCGCGGAACTCGCCGCCGAGGAAGCAGCGGGGGCCCAGATCGGCGAGAGCGCCTGGTATCAAAAGTGGTGGGTCTGGACGATCGTCGGCGTCGTGGTCGCCGGCGCGGTCACGGGCGGCGTCATCTACGCCCTGTCGGATCAGACTGGCACGGTGCCGGTCACGGTCACGCTTCGATAGTCAGAAGCGATGAGGGCAACGCTTGGGGGACTGCGCCTTGTGCGGCCGCCTCCTCCTTGCTGGCCAGGCGCAGTTGTTGGAGCGCGAAGCAGCAATTCGGACGCGCTCCCGGGAGATTTCATGAAACGCGTTTTGTCTCTGGTGTTCTCGATGGGCTTGGCTGTCACTTCGGCTGGCTGCGGTTGCGGCTGTGGCGAGGATCAGAACTGCGGCGCTATCGGCGGTGAGCTGATCATGCCGCGCGCCCTCCTCGACCTGAACGTCAGCAAGATCCAGGTGATCGCGCTCGACAACGGCTCCGGGCGCAATGTGGGGCGCCTCCTGAGCACCTGTCAGAAGTCCAATCTGGGCAGCGAATTCCAAAAGGACGACATGGTCGAGATCCACGACGGCGGCGACAAGAAGGACGCCCTGGTCGTGGACGTGACGCGCGCCGAGCTGGAAAGCGGCGTCGAGCTTCAGATCGAGTTGGAGACGGGCACCAACTACCTCTTCATCTTCGAAATTTTGGGCACCGACGAGAGCGGCGCGCTCAAGCTGCTCGCCAATGGAAGCTCGGTCTACGAGAAGGTTTCCAAGGGATCGGACAACAAGTCCTTCTCGGTCAGCCTGGAGGCCAAGGAAACCGCGCCCGACTGCGATCCGCTCTTCAACTGAGCGATCCCCGGCTCCTCCTGGCCGGACAAGCGCCCGCGCAGAGGCCGCCGTCGACAAGGGAGGCCTCCCCAAAGGCTAGGCGCGTTCGATGAGCGCCGCGATGGCCGCCCGATCCGCCTCGCCCAGGTCGAGAAACTGAACACCCATCTCGTATTCGCCCGCCGAGACGATTCGGGCCTGGCAGCGCACCTCATGGGTTGTCCCGGGCACGATGAAGCGCAGGGAGACCACCTGACCCAAGGGCACCGGGATCGTCTTGTCGAAGAAGGCGCCACCAGCCGAGAGGTTGGCCGCGCGGTGGAAGTAGAGCTCGTCACCGGCCTCGGCCTCGATCCAGAGGTCGGTGGGGATGCGCGGGTCTTTGCGGCGGTCGTTGCGGGGGTCGGTCATGGCGTGACTCTCAATTCGGTGCGGGGCGCCTGAAAAGGACGGACAACGCATTCTCGGCGGCGGGCTTGCGCCCTTTCGCGGAATTGGTCCGTTTTGTTGTGACGCGTCGGGGCTGGGTGAAAGGGGCGGCGCATCTGCCATCTTTTTTTCAAAATTCAATCCCTGGCAGGCTGCCTATTGTTTTTTTGAGAGGGTGTTTTGTGAATGACGAATTGTTTTAATTGTTTTGACGACCTTTATTTCGGACGCGCGGCCAATGCGTCATCAATACGTTTTAAATCATCCGAAATATCCGCATGTCAGGGCGCTGACGCGCTGCCTGACGCGGCATCGGCATCGACCGTCTGAAAATCCAGGGTAATCCGGCCTGCCACGCCCTGAAGGGTGAAAACAGCCTCATCCCAGGCAAAAGCGTTCTCCGACTGCGCCGAAACGGGAAAGGTGACGAGGTAAACGCGCCAAAAGCGGTCCAAATAGGGAAAGCTCGCTTTGAGCCATTGGTCGGGCCGGGAGAGGCGACGAATTTTCTGAGGGGCCAGCGTTCCCTGTGGGGTGGTGAGCGTCAGCCGCCAGATGCCGTCGGCGTTGTCGAGGGCGGCGAATTGGGCGTCGTGGGCGTAGGCACCGAGGAGCAGCGTCGGGGGGAAGGTCTCGCCCGGCTTGGGGGAGAGCAGGGGCGAGGGGGGGATGCCCAGGGAGCTGTCGCGCGCGGACAGGGCGTCGCGGAAGGTCGGCGAGAGGAGGGTGCCGGCGATGAAGAGGCGCGCGTCCAGACGGTCGTAAAGCTCGGCCCGACGCGTCCAGCGCTCAAGCGCCGCCTCGTATTGGGTCTGGAGCGCCGCATCGCCGTTTCGGACTTGGGGAACGGGATCGATGCGTGGCGGCGTGCCGCAGGCGGTGGCGAGGGTGAGGGAAATGGAAAGGACGGACAGGAAGGCGCGGCGCATGTCTGTCTCCTGCGTTCGAGGAAGGCGTGTCGCGGGGCGGGGCCTCTAGCAGCTGGCGCGGGGGCACGGGAGGGCGCCTTGTCGGGGCGCGACGCGGCGGCAGGGGCGTGCGGAAATCTGGGCAAAAAAAAGCCGCCGGCACCAGATGGGCGCCGACAGCTCTTGGGAAAGGGGCTCTGGAGGCGGTGTTCAGGGCGTCCGTTCGGACTGGGGCGACATCAAATAGCCCTCGCCGCGCACGGATTTGATGATTCGGGGGGCGCGCGCGTCATCGCCCAGCTTGCGGCGCAGGCGCGTCACACGCAGGTCGATCGAGCGATCCATGCCGTCCCACTCGATGCCCCGGACCTCGCGATAAATCTGATCGCGACCGACGATCTGTCCCGCGCGGCGCGCCAGATAGATGAGGAGTTCGAGCTCCGCCGTCGTCAGATCGATGAAGTTGCCCCGCAGCTTGACCTCGCGCGTGGTGGTGTCGATTTCGAGGTCGCCGCACTCGATGCGGGTCGGCAGATCAGTCTGGGGCGTGCTCCCCTCGGTCCGCCTCAGGAGCGATTCGATGCGCGCCAAAAGGACGCGCGGTCGCACAGGCTTGACGAGGTAGTCGTCGGCGCCGGCATCAAGCCCGCCCACCTCGTTTCGCTCGTCGCCCAAGGCCGTCATCATCAGAATGGGGCCTTTGTATTTGGGGCGGACCTGTTCGCAGACCGATTTTCCGTCGAGGCCGGGGAGCATCAGGTCGAGCAGGACGATGTCGGGCTGCTCGCTGAGGATGCGCGCGGGCGCCTGGGCGCCGTTGCCCTCGTGTAGGACACTGTAGCCAACAGATTCGAGATACTCGCGCACGAGCGACGCCAGCTTGAAGTCGTCTTCAATGAGCAAAACGCGTTTGGCGGAGGGGTGCATGTCTGGACTCCTTGAGAGTGAAAACGGGGGGAGCTTTTGAGCTGCGCGCGGTGAAACACTTTTCATTTTGGGCGACAACGAAGGCCCCTGTCTCTGTTTGTCTCTACTGAACGGGGCCCGCGCGAGGGGAAAACCGCCTCCGGGAGGGCGTCTCTTCCGAATGCTGGCGGCGCCTGTCGGGGGATGGGTTCGTGGCTGCTGGCCAAGCGCGCACAGCGGTGCTTTTCGAAGGCGACAGGGCGTCGTCCAAAGGGCGCGCGGCGATACCCATTTGCCGTTGACACCCCTCTTGCCCCTGACTAGAGGCCGCCCCCTTTTTCGCGGGCGGAGGCGGGGGTCCCTTGGTGAAACCCTCCCGAGGTCCCTCACAGACGAGAGGCGGGCAGGCTTGAACGAACAGAGCATCGCGCGGCGCTACGCCAAGGCCATTTTTGAGTTGGCCGACGAGTCCAAGGCGCTCGACAACGTCGCTGAAGAGCTCGCCCTGACCCGCGAGATTTTCCTGAGAACGCCGGAAATTTTTTCCGAGCTCACCTCGCCGACCGTGGGGCGCGACCAAAAGCTGGCGCTCATCGAGAAACTGCTCGCCGAGGCGCGTTTTGATCCGACTGTCGCCAACGCGCTCCGACTCCTGGCCGAGCGGCACCGATTGAACCTCCTGCCCGCCATCGCGGAGAGCTACGCGCGGATGCTCGACGACCACAAAGGGCGTCTCCACAGCCGTGTCGTCAGCGCCTGCCCCTTGCCGCAGAGCGATCTTCAGGAGATTGCGCGGCGCCTGTCGCTGGCGACGAATCGAGAGGTCGTGATGGACGCCTCGGTCGATCCTGAGCTGCTCGGTGGCCTCACCGTCGAGATCGCGGGCAAGACGATCGACGGCAGTGTGCGTGGACAGTTGAACGCCCTCGGGCGCCAGCTTCGGGCGAGCTGACGGACGCGGCGCCAGCCCACGGGGTTGTGTGAATCAAATCGAGCGCGCCGTCCGACGGGCACCCTGAGGTGGAAGCTCTTGGCGCGCCTTTCCAGCGAGGGAGCGGTTCCCCGAGCGTTTTTTTGAACAAGAGGTCACGACGACAATGACGATCCGCGCCGACGAAATTTCCCGCGTCATCAAGGAGCAGATTCAGAACTTTGGAAAATCCGTTCAGGTGTTCGAACAGGGAACGGTCCTCTCGATTGGTGACGGCATCGCCCGCATCCATGGCCTTGGCAGCGCGCAGGCTGGCGAGCTGCTTGAATTCGAAGACGGCACAGGCGCCCTGGTGCTCAACCTCGAAGAGGACAACGTCGGCGCGGCAGTGATGGGTCCCTGCGCCCACCTCCGCGAGGGAGCTGTCGTTCGCCGCACGGGCCGCATCGCCGAGGTGCCGGTGGGTGAGGCGCTTCTCGGACGCGTCGTCAACGCGCTTGGCCAGCCTATCGACGGCAAGGGACCGATCGTCACCGACGCGCGCCGCCGCATCGAGGTCAAGGCGCCCGGCATCGTCAAGCGCAAGAGCGTCCACGAGCCGCTGCAGACCGGCCTCAAATCCATCGACGCGATGATCCCGATTGGCCGTGGGCAGCGCGAACTGATCATCGGCGACCGTCAGACGGGCAAGACGGCCATCGCCGTCGACACGATCATCAACCAGAAGGGCGGCGACATGCACTGCTTCTACGTGGCCATCGGCCAGAAGCAGTCCACCGTGGCCCAGGTCGTGGAGAAGCTGCGCCATTACGGCGCCATGGATTACACGACGGTCATCGTCGCCAGCGCCTCCGACCCCGCGCCGCTGCAATACCTCGCCCCCTACGCCGGCTGCGCGATGGCCGAATACTTCCGCGACAGCGGCCGCCACGCGCTCATCGTCTACGACGATCTCTCCAAGCAGGCCGTGGCCTATCGCCAGCTCTCGCTGCTCCTGCGCCGTCCGCCCGGACGCGAGGCCTACCCCGGCGACGTTTTCTATCTGCACAGCCGCCTGCTCGAACGCGCGGCCAAACTCTCGGACGCCGAAGGCGGCGGGTCGCTCACCGCTCTGCCGATCATCGAGACGCAGGCGGGCGATGTCTCCGCTTACATCCCGACCAACGTCATCTCGATCACCGACGGCCAGATCTTCCTGGAGTCCGACCTCTTCTATTCGGGTTTCCGCCCCGCCATCTCGGTCGGCATCTCGGTCTCGCGCGTCGGTTCGGCCGCGCAGATCAAGGCCATGAAGCAGGTGGCCAGTTCGCTCAAGCTGGAGCTCGCGCAGTATCGGGAGCTGGCGGCTTTTGCCCAGTTTGGCTCTGACCTCGACAAGGTGAGTCTGGAGACGCTGGCGCGCGGTGAACGCCTGATGGAGGTGCTCAAGCAGGACCAATACGCGCCGATGAGCGTCGAGCAGCAGGTGGTCCAGCTCTACGCGGCCTCGAATGGAGGCGAGGGCGGCGCGCCTTGGATTCGTTCGATTCCGACGGCCCAAATCAGCCGCCGTCTGCGCGAGCTGTCCGACTTCGTCGCCGCGCGCCATCCCGACCTTCTGGAAGAGATTGGCCGGGGCAAGGTCCTCAGTGACGCCCTGCGCGCGCGGATCGACGCCGTGCTCGCCGAGTTCAAGGCTTCGGCGGCGTTTCTGGCGGAGTGATTTTTAAGGGAGGCAGCGCGCGATGGCTTCGCTCAAGGCGATTCGAACCCGCATCCGCTCGATCAAGAGCACGCAGAAGATCACGCGGGCCATGAAGATGGTGGCGGCGGCGCGTCTGCGGCGTTCGCAGGAGGCTGCGCTGGCGGCGCGTCCGTATGAACACCTGATGCACGAGGTGCTCGACAGTGTCGGCGCGCGCGTCGAACTCGCCCGCTACCCGCTCTTTCAGCAGCGCGAAGTGAAGCGGGTCGAAATTGTGGCCATCACCAGCGATCGCGGGCTGTGCGGCGGCTTCAACGGCATCATTGAGAAGCGGGTGCGCAAGCTGACCCAAGAGGCGGAAGACAAGGGGCAGAAGGTCACGCTGCGCATTATCGGCCGCAAAGGCGCCGATTATTTCCGGCGACGCGAGGTGTCGATTCGCCGCAGCTACACCGGGCTCCTCGGCGACCTGAAGTTCAGCACGGCGCAGGAGATCGCGCTTGAGCTGTCGATGCTCTTCCTTGCCGGCGAGATCGACCAGGTGCTGCTCGTCTACAACGAGTTTGTCTCCGCCGTGTCGCAGCGGGCCGTGGAGAAGCAGCTGCTCCCGATCCTGCCCCCGCCGCCGCCCGCCGACATCGAAAGTGTCCGCACGCCCGTCGACTACATCTACGAGCCAGGCGCCGACGCCATCCTCGACGACCTTTTGCCGCGCTACATCACCAACCAGATGTGGGCCTCGCTTTTGGAGTCGCTGGCCTCTGAGAACGCGGCGCGCATGACGGCGATGGACGCGGCCACCAACAACGCCAAGGAGATGATCGACAAGCTGACGATCCTGATGAACCGGACGCGTCAGGCGGCGATCACGAGCGAGCTGGTGGAGATCGTCTCGGGGGCCGAAGCGCTGAAGTGAGAGCGCGCGCCGTGGTGGGGCGACGCCTTTCGCGCGGCACAAGCCAAACGCAGACCCTTTTTCAGAATTTTTCGCGCGGCGCCCGTCACAGGCGCCCGGACCGAAGCGAGGACAAAGACAATGGCGACGACAGCTTCACTCAACGCGGACGGCAGCGTGACCCAGGTGATGGGTCCCGTGGTCGACGTCGAATTTCCGGCAGGCAAGCTCCCCGACCTCCACACGGCGCTGCGCGTTCCCGCCGCCGAGATGGGCGCCAAGGGCGAGGGAACGGGGCTCATGCTCGAAGTCGCGCAGCACCTGGGCGAAAACGGCGTTCGCACCATCGCCATGGACGCGACGGACGGCCTCAAACGTGGCGCCAAGGTCGTGAACACCGGCGCGCCGATCCAGATGCCCGTGGGCAAGGCCATTCTCGGACGCATCCTCAACGTGATCGGCGAACCCGTCGACGAACAGGGCCCCATCGAGACCAGTGAATACCGCCCCATTCACCGAGCGCCGCCCAAGTTCACAGAGCAGGACGTGCGCGTGCAGATGTTCGAGACGGGCATCAAGGTCATCGATCTGCTCGCGCCCTACACGCGTGGCGGCAAGATCGGCCTCTTCGGCGGCGCGGGCGTGGGCAAGACGGTCCTCCTGCAGGAACTGATCCGCAACGTCGCCGTCGAGCGCGGCGGCTTCTCGGTCTTCGCCGGCGTCGGCGAGCGCACCCGCGAGGGCAACGACCTCTACGTCGAGATGCAGGAATCCGGCGTGATCCAGGTCGAGAAGGACAACGACGGCCACATCAAGCGCGACGCCAGGGGCCTGCCCAAACTCATCCCCGAGAAGAGCTCCACCGTCCTCGTCTACGGCCAGATGAACGAGCCGCCCGGTGCCCGTGCCCGCGTGGCGCTCTCAGCTCTGACCGCCGCCGAATACTTCCGCGACGAGGAGGGCAAGGACGTTCTGCTCTTCATCGACAACATCTTCCGCTTCACCCAGGCCGGTTCCGAAGTCTCGGCGCTGCTCGGGCGCATCCCCTCCGCCGTCGGTTATCAGCCCACGCTGGCCAACGAGATGGGTGAGCTTCAGGAGCGCATCACTTCGACGAGCCGCGGCGCCATCACCTCGGTGCAGGCGATTTACGTCCCGGCCGACGACTTGACCGACCCCGCGCCCGCCACGGCCTTTGCCCACCTCGACGCGACGACGGTGCTCAACCGCGCCATCTCCGAGATCGGCATCTATCCGGCCGTCGATCCGCTCGACTCGACCTCGCGCATCCTCGACCCGCACGTGGTCGGCGAAGAGCACTACTCAGTGGCGCGCGCGGTCCAGGGCATCCTCCAGCGCTACCGCGAGCTGCAGGACATCATCGCCATCCTCGGCATGGACGAGCTCTCCGAGGAGGACAAGCTGGTCGTCGGGCGCGCGCGCAAGGTGCAGCGCTTCCTCTCTCAGCCCTTCCACGTGGCCGAGGTCTTCACCGGAACGCCGGGCCGCTACGTCAAGCTGAGCGACACGATTCGCGGCTTCAAGGAGATCCTCGACGGCAAGCACGACGACTTGCCCGAGCAGGCCTTCCTCATGGTCGGCACCATCGAAGAGGCGGTGGAGAAGGCGCGCAAGATGGCCTGAGCGCCGCGCCCTCCCTTCCCACGTGTCGCCTGCATCGTTCGGGCGACAGCCAACGCGCAGGAGTCACACACATGGCCAGTCTCGAACTGGAAATCACGACGCCGGAAAAAAAGGCGTTCAAGGGCGAGGTCAGCGAGATCATCGCGCCTGGTGCCGATGGCCTTTTGGGCATCCGTCCCGGTCACGCGCCCCTGCTCGCCACGATCACGCCCGGCGTCCTCTCGTTTGAGGTGGCGGGAGAGACTCATCGCTACGCGCTCGGCGGCGGCTTCATCGAGATCGCCGAGAATCACGTGCGCGTGCTGGCGGACACAGCCGATCGCGACCGCGACATCGACTTGGAACGCGCCCGCGCCGCCCTCGCCGACGCCACGGATCAGCTGCAGAAGCTCGTCGCGGGCACCTCGGAATACGTCCACCAGCGCTCGCGTCAGGAACGGGCCAGGCTGCGCGTCGAACTGGCGAGTCGACTCTCATCGGCGTGTTGAACCGCCGCCGTGTCGAGCGTCCCGACAGGGTGTTTTTCGGACGAGGCAATTGTTTTCACGCGCGCCCGCTCGCTTCCCGTTGAGCGGGCGTTTTCGTCTCCAAACCTCCACCACAAGGACCGAACCATGACGACGCCGACCCACAAGCGACTGATCCTGTTGGCCGCGCTCGCGATCTCCTGCCTTCTGGCCTGCGCCCACGCCCCCGAGGCGCCGCGTTTCACGGGCGCGCCCAAGGCCTTCGAGCTCTTCCAGGCCATCCCCGAAGCAGAGACCTCGCGCCGGGCCGAGCAGCGACGCGACCTCTACGTCAACACGGCGAGCGGCGAACCGGTGCCCTATGTCGTGGGCCGCGGCCAAATCAGCGACTTCAACCGCCAGGGCGGACGCGTGCGGCTCTTTGGCGACGCGGCGGGCACACTGGGCTTCAGCGTCGACAACTTTGTGCTCATCGAAATCGCCCGGCCCGATGGCGTCTTGCTCCAGCGCGTGGCGATCGGCTTCCAGCAGGGCGCGTCCATCGGTTCCGAGCAAATCGACACGGTGGGGCCAATGCAGTTCCAGTTTGGGCCGGGCGAAATCGACCTGACCCGCTTCATCCCCGCCAACGAGCCGGTCGTGATCACGGCCACAGTGCTCGACACGGGGAGCGTCGGTTCGGCGAGCGCGCTCTATCTAGTCCTCTCCGAGGACACCCACGTCGGCGGCAACGTCGACGACTTCCGCGACTGAACGGCGCCTGACTCACGTCGCGGGGACGATTTTCGCGATCATCGCGGGCCAAAGCGCCTCAAAGCGCTCACGCAACGCGTCGAACGAGCCGTCGTTTTCCAAAATCCAGCGGGCGCGCGGGCGTTTGAGCGCCAGGGGAAGCTGGGCGGCCAGGCGTCTTTGAGCCTCGACGCGTGAGAGGGCGTCGCGGGCCATCAGGCGTTCGATTTGCAGGTCTTGGGGCGCGGCCACGAGCAGGACGCCGTCAAAGCGCGACTCCAGCCGCTGTTCGAAGAGCAGCGCCGCGTCGAAGACACAGACCGCGTGCCCCGCCTGCGCCTGACGCTCGGCCCATGACTCGAAGGCGTCGACGATGGCGGGAATGAGCATGGCCTCCAGACGCGCGCGCGCTTTGTGGTCGGCGAAGACGACGCGGGCGAGCGAGGGGCGATCGAGCTCTCCTGCGCGCACGACCTCTGGCCAGGCGGCGGCGATGCGTTCGAGCGCCGGCATTCCCGGGCGGGTGAGGTCGCGGCTGAGCTGATCCGCGTCGAGAAGAGGGACGCCGCGCGCGGCAATCCACCTGGCCACCGTGCTCTTGCCCGAGGCGATGCCCCCCGTCAGTCCGATGCGCTTCAAATCTGTCCCCTCTCCGTCTGTCCTCGCGCCTTGTCGGGCCGTTCACCTCGCGCGGCGGCTGATGTAGTGGGCCGCGCCCTTAAGCCGGGTCGCCCGACGCCGCCAGCACCTTTGCCCACGCGAGACGCGACGCGAACCGGACTCGACCTCACGAAACAGAAGCAAGGAGCGCGGCGTGGCCAAGGCGAAAAAATTCTTCAGCTGTCAGGCGTGCGGACACCGAACGGCGCAGTGGTTTGGCCGCTGCCCCGGATGCGGCGCCTGGAACCAGATGGCCGAGGAAACGCTCGCGCCCGAACCGGTCCGCTCGACACGCGCCTTCGCGCCGGGAAGCGAACGCCCGCTGCGGCTCAAGGAGATCAGCGCCGACCGCGAGATCAGGTGGCTCACCGGCCTGTCGGAGCTCGACCGCGTGCTCGGTGGCGGCGTCGTCGCTGGCGGGGTGGTGCTGCTGGGCGGAGACCCGGGAATCGGCAAGAGCACGCTGATGCTGGCGGCACTGGCCCGGCTGGCCCACCACGGTTCGGCGCTCTACGTGACGGGCGAGGAGTCGCTGCGCCAGACGCGGATGCGCGCCGAACGCCTCGGCATCGACAGCGACGGCCTGCTGCTCCTGGCCGAAAACGACGCCGACAAAATTCTCAAGCTGGCCACCGAGCTCAAACCGCGCGCCCTGGCCATCGACTCGATCCAGACGCTCTGCCTGCCCGAACTCGGCAGCGCGCCGGGCACCACAGGTCAGGTGCGCGAGATCTCCGGCCGCCTCGTCGCCTTTGCCAAGCAGACCGAGACGCCGACCTTCATCGTCGGCCACGTGACCAAGGATGGCGCCATCGCCGGGCCCCGCCTCCTCGAACACATGGTCGACACGGTCCTCTACTTCGAGGGCGATCGCGGTCATCCCTACCGGGTGCTGCGCGCGCACAAGAATCGCTTCGGCTCGACAAACGAGATCGGCGTCTTCGAGATGAAATCGAGCGGGTTGTCGGCAGTCCTCGATCCCTCGGCGCTCTTCCTCTCGGAGCGACCCACGGACGCGGCGGGATCAGTCGTCACCGCGTCGATTTCGGGAACGCGTCCGCTCCTCGTCGAAATCCAGGCCCTCGTTGCCCCGACCGGCTACGGCACCGCGCGACGCACGACGATGGGGGTCGATCACAACCGCGTGGCGCTGCTCGCGGCCGTTCTGGAGAAGAAGGAAGGCGTCGACCTCGTCGGCTGCGACCTCTTCGTCAACGTGGCGGGCGGCATCGAGCTGTCCGAACCGAGCGGCGACTTGGCCATCATCGCCGCGCTCGTCTCCAGCGTGCGCGACCGCCCACTCGACGCCCAGACGCTGGTGCTCGGCGAGGTGGGTTTGGCGGGCGAAGTGCGCGCCGTGGCCCAGATCGAACCGCGCCTGACCGAGGCGGCCAAAATGGGCTTTCAGCGCGCCATCATCCCGGCGGCCTGCGTGCGCGGACTCGAATCGCCGCCGCTTCAACTCATCCCGGTCTCAACCGTGGGCGAGGCGCTGGCCGCGTTTTTCGCCAGAGACAGATGAGGCCGTGGTGTGCGCGCCTCAGAAGGCTTTGCCCCCCTCCTGAGAGCCGGACGCATCGCCAAGCGCCTCCAGGCAGCCTACTGCGCTGGCCGAACCTCTTCGCCGCGAATCGCCTCTCTGGCGTTGTCCATCGCCGCGTTGAGCTGGTCCGAGTAGGGCCCGATCTCCTTGGAAAACTGCACCGAGAGCGTCGTGTAGTGCTGATGCAGGCGGATCAACCCCTCGTAGGCGGCGGTGAGCGGCGCGGCCTCGGGCACGTCGTTTTCATCGAGGCGACAGCGGGCACTCACATCGAGCAGACGCGTCCGCCACGCCGGCGACCAGGCCTCCCATTCGACGCTGCTCTGGCGCGCGGGCAGGCTGACAAAGAGCGCTTCCAGCCTGAGGCGCAGCTCGGCGTAGAGCGATTCCAGATCGGCCAGACAGCTCTGGCGGGCCGCGGCGTCCACCTGCTCGCGAGGCGCGGGCGTCGGCCTCTCTCCCTGATGCGCGCGCGCCCCCTTCCAGGCGCCTGCCAACAGGACGACGGCGACATAGGCCACGAGCGCGACATAGGCGAGGTTGAGGACCAGACGGACGGGGGATCTCTTGCGGGCGGTTTTCACGGCGCGCTGCCTTACGCTTCACGCGCCAAAAGTGTCAACGCGGCCTTTCGCGGCTTGCTCCACCCAAAAATCTTCAATGATTTCAATAGGTTAGGCCATGTTTTCGACGCTTTTGGGGCGCTTGACAAAGCGGCCTTACAGACCGATAGGGGCGCGCCTTTGCGCCGACTCCGGCGGCAGAGGGGACCTACCCGTTTTCTCGCGCCGCCCTGAGTGGCGCGGACTCATCACGTGGGCACCCTTGGGAGGCGCTCGCCCATAGGCGGCATCCCGCGGGGCGCACAGGGAAACACCGAGAGGCAGACAACGATGGCGACTCATTCCCAGATCATCGGCAGCGGCTTCGTGACCGGCGAGCACTGCATCACCAACGAGAAGATGTGTCAGATGGTCGACACTTCCGACGCCTGGATCCGCGAGCGGACGGGCATCGAACAGCGCTACATGGTCGAGCACGGCACAACCACGACTGATCTGGCATTGCGCGCCAGCCAGAAGGCCATCGCCGACGCCGGGATCAAACAGGACGACATCGACTACGTCGTCTTCGCGACCATGACGCCCGACTACTACTTCCCCGGTTGCGGCGGTCTGCTCGTGCGAAAGCTCGGCCTCAGGCGCAGCGTCCCCGCGCTCGACATCCGCCAGCAGTGCACCGGTTTCCTCTTCGGCCTGCAGACGTGCGACGCGCTCCTCAAGTCGGGCATGGCCAAGACGATCCTGCTCGTCGGCGCCGAGGTCCACAGCGTCTTCTTCCCCTGGCCCAAGCACCAGTGGGAGTTCCTCTTCGGTCGCTCCGATGTCCCGCCGACCAAGGAGGAGCACGAGTGGTCCTCGCAATTCCGCGATCGCGCTGTGCTCTTTGGCGACGCGGCGGGCGCGGTGATCCTGCGCTCCGGCACTGAAGAAGGTCGCGGCATCATCGACAGCAAGCTCTTCAGCGATGGCGACTCCTTCGAAGACCTCTATGTGCCGACCGGTGGCGCCGCGCAGCGCCCCTACATGTCGCACGAGGCGCTCGACGCCGCTCAGCTCATCCCCGTGATGAACGGCAAGTCCGTCTTCCGCCGCGCCGTCACCCTGATGCCGCAGGCCATCGCCGCCATCTGCGACGCCAACAAACTCTCACTCGACGACATCGCCCTCGTGCTGCCCCACCAGGCCAACCTGCGCATCAACCTGATGATCCAGAAGGTGCTCGGCCTGCCCGACGACCGCATCTTCAACAACATCCAGCGCTACGGGAACACGACGGCCGCCACCCTGCCCATCGCCTACGACGAGTGCGTCAAATCGGGCCGCATCAAGCAGGGCGACCTCGTCTGCTTCGTCGGCCTGGGCGCCGGCTTCCACTGGGGCGCGGTGCTCTATCGCCAGTGAGGCCTGGCGGACGCGCCGGGGTGTTGGGCGCGAATCAACATTCAGATCGCAGTTAGGCAGGGGCTCCGGCGCGATCGGGGCCCCTGTTGTTTTGAGCGCATGGCGCCATCGCGTGGGCGGCGCTTCGAGGTGACCTTGACCGGGAAAATTTTGGGGGACGATTCCACGGTGATTCGGCTGACGCGGGCCGACTGTATGAGCGGCCTGACGCGCGACGAGAAGGGGCTTGTCGGCTCACTCGGACTGGGACGACCGATCTCGCTGGTGATCGAGCGCTCTGATCTGCCGGCGCCAGTGGTGCGCTGCCTGCTCGCCTCTCTCCACGAACGCGGCGTCATCACGGTGGTGCAACCGCCCACCAACGCCTCCTCGCGCCGCCTCCTCACGCGTCCCGATCGCCCGCATCCGCGCGCCGCCGCCATCCGCCTCGAACCTCCCTGCCCCCAGCCTGCCGAGGACCGCGACCTGGCGACTCTCGACGCCGAGACGCGCCGCGAATTTCGCGAACTCGAAGCGCGCATGAGCTCTCCCGACCACTTCCACGTGCTCAACCTGCCGCGCACCGCCGACCCGACCGCCGTCAAGCAGCGCTACTACGACCTGTGCCGACGCCTTCATCCCGATCGCTTCACCGGCGCCGCCGCCTCGCTCTCCCTGCGCGCCGAGCGCCTCTTCGCGCGCCTCAACGAAGCCCAGTCCACCCTGTGCGACCCCGCGCGCCGCGCCCAATACCTGTCGCGCATGCCCACCCTCAAACTCTCCGACGCGCCGAGGACATCGGTGGCGACGCCAGCTCCCCAGAGGGCGGCGACCCCAGCGCCCACGCCATCGTCCGAAGAACGCCGCGAGCGCCTGCGCCGACATCCCTTCATGCGTTCCCAAATGCAGCGCGTCGAACTCATCGCGAGCGGATGCGCGGCCTTTCGCCAGGGCGATTTGGTGCGCGCCCTGACCGACCTCGAAGCTGCGGAAAAGTTTGGCCCGCTCGATCCGGCCTCGGCGCGATGCCTCGAAGACGTGCGCCGCCGCTTTCCCCGCAAAAAGACGTGATCGCCACGCCAGGCGGCATCCCCTCCGCCCCCATCCATCCACCCCAGCCCAGGAGCGACGACCGATGACCTTCCGTCCCAAACTCTCCCCCTTCGCCCTCTGCCTGCCCATGGCCCTCGGCGCCTGCCAGGCTCATCAGAGCGCCGCCAGCACGGCCACCGCGACCAGCGACACCGCCGCGACGACCAGCGAAACGACCGCCACGGCCACCAAGCGCCACTGCCCCAAGGCGCGCGCCCACTTCAACCGCGCCGCCGTCCGCCTCAACCTGCCGCTCTACTGGATGGCCGACGCCAACAACGACGGCACCCCCAACCCCGAAGAAATCGCCGAGCTGCTCTTCTACCCAGACTCGGGCCGCTTCTTTGCCGAGGGAAAGCCCACCGCCGAGCTCCAGAGCGCCATCGCGCGCGTTCAGTCGTGGATGAAATCGCCCGTCTTTCCCGAAGGCCTCAGCGACGACGAACTGCGCCGCCGCACCCGCGTCGTGGCCGAGCTCGATCAGGGCCAGCCCATCCTCGTGCGCAGCGACCTGAGAGGCCTGTCCGAGGGCGAAAAGACTTTTGTGCGCCACATGCTCGCCGTCGCCCGCGCCATCGACGCCATCTACGCCATTCAGACCGGCAGTGACGCGCTTCAGGCAGCCGTGGCCCAGGACGACCCGTCGAGCCAGAGCCTCTACCGCCGCAACTGGGGCCCCAAATGCCTCGCGCCCCAGACCGAAAACGACCCCGACTGCAAGGCCATCGCCTCGGGCGCCGAGCTCAAAGTCGGCGTCTACCCCGCGAGCCTCCAGGACGCCGATGGCGCCTTCTGCAAGG
Source organism: Myxococcaceae bacterium (assembly GCA_017500825.1). Classification (GTDB taxonomy): domain Bacteria; phylum Myxococcota; class Myxococcia; order Myxococcales; family UBA5297; genus UBA1203. Next base: position 19,472 of record JAFVYB010000093.1, read on the forward strand.
GCATGGAGGCCAACCCCGCCTTCGCCGATCCCTTCACCGTCGTCCGCCCGGGCGCTTCCGAAGGCGAGCTCACCGCCGTCCCCTACAGCGAGGCCTGGCCCGATCTGACGCGCGCCGTAGCCCAGGGCCTGCGCGCCGCCGCCGACGCGCTCCAGACCGTCGAAGGCGAACAAGCGCTCCAAACCTACCTGCGCGCCGCTGCCACCTCCTTTGAGACCAACGACTGGAAGCCCGCCGACGAGGCCTGGGCCGCGATGAACGGCCGCAACTCGCGCTGGTATGTCCGCGTCGGTCCCGACGAGGTCTACTGGGATCCCTGCAGCCTCAAGGCTGGCGTCCACCTGACCCTGGCCCGCATCAACCCCGACGCCATCGCCTGGCAGGACAAGCTCACCCCGCGCCGCCAGGCACTCGAAGACGCCATCGCCGCCAAGTCGGGCGCCCCCTACGCCGCGCGCCAGGTCTCCTTCCAGCTGCCCGACTTCATCGACATCGTGATCAACGCCGGCGACGACCGCGATCCCATGGGCGCCACCATCGGCCAGAGCCTCCCCAACTGGGGACCGGTCGCCAACGAGGGCCGTGGCCGCACCGTGGCCATGAGCAACCTCTACACAGACAGCGACAGCCTCGCGAACCGCCGCGCCGGCGCCGAGTCGCTGCTCACCACGGCCAGCATGGCGCGTTACACCGACTCGTCCAACCCGGGCCTGCTCTCGACCATCCTCCACGAGGCGGCGCACAACCTCGGCCCGTCACACGAATACAAAGTCGACGGCAAGGTCGACACCGACTGCTTCGGCGGCCCGCTCGCCTCCACCGCCGAGGAACTCAAAGCCCAAACCGCCGCCCTCTGGTTCGTCGACTACCTCGCGCGCGAATCGCTCATCAGCGCCGACGAAGCCGCCGAGGGCTATGTCGACGCCATCACCTGGGCCTTTGGCCACATCTCGCGCGGCATGTTCGACGGCAGCGGCCGCCCCAAGCACTACAGCCAGCTGGCCGCCATCCAGGTCGGCTTCCTCATGGACGAAGGCGCGCTCAGCTTCGACCCCGAGGCCATGGCCGCCAACGGCAAGGACAAAGGCGCCTTCACCATCCACTTCGACAAGCTCGTACCCGCCGCCGACAAACTCATGGCCCAGGTCGGCGCCATCAAGGCCAAGGGCGACAAAGCCGCGCTGGAGGCCCTCGTCGATCGCTATGTCAAGGGAAGCGTCGTGCCCCAGGCGCTGATCACCGAACGCCTCCTGCGCAACCCCAAGGCGAATTTCGTCTTCAGCATCGACCTGTAATTCACCCTTTGTTTTTGCGCCCCGGCGCACACCTTTATTTTTTGTGCTTAAAGCGCACGGCATTCTGTTTGATGCTGTGCGCTTTTTTGTTTTGACTTCGACTCAAATTCGCTCGATTTAATTTATTCAAAAACGCGCTTTCTCCCCCAAATGGGCTCCCCCGAATGATTCGCTGATTTTAATTTGGCCAACGTGTATTTTGACGGGGCGGAGGTGCTGGAGGGAGGGATAA
>JAFVYB010000008.1 GCA_017500825.1 Myxococcaceae bacterium
GAAAAGTTCTTTTTTGAACAAACAAATGTTGGCATCTATTTTGCGGCCACCCACCCCGCCCGCCCCACCCCTCCCTCCAGCACCTCCGCCCCGTTAAAATACACGTTGGCCAAATTAAAATCAGCGAATCATTCGGGGGAGCCCGTTTGGGGGAGAAAGCGCGTTTTTGAATAAATTAAATCGAGCTTATGCGGTTCCAATTCAAAAAACTGCCCAGTGCTGAAGCGGATTTGTAATGCCGTGCGCTTTAAGCACAAAAAAAACAAAGGTGTGCGCAAATAAAACAATCAGGCGATCCAGAAATAAGCGCTGGCGATCAGGGTGCGGCTCACGGCGACTTTGGACTGGACGCCAAGCACGGTGAGGGCGCGGTCGAGGTCGGCGTAGCGGCGGTCTTCTTCGGCGCGCAGGTCGCGTTGGCGGCGTCTGAGCTCGCGGTCGGCGCGTTCCAGGTTGAGGCGCGCTTTGACGCGCTCTGTCGGATCGTCGGTCGCGAAAATCGCTTCTCGGGCGTCGCACCAGCGCAGACGGGCGCGTTCACAGGCCTCGCGTGGGGCCAGCAGGCAGTCTTCGGCGTAGCGCAGGGCGCGTTCGCGCAGCTGATCGGCCTCGAAGAAGAGGCGCGACTGCTCGGCGAGCTGGATCGAGTGCAGGGCGTCGGCAAGGGCGCGTTCCTGAGCCGCGGCCACGGGCAACGCCGCTGGGAAACGTCCCATCGCCGCAGTGCCGGAGAGCTGGGCCACGGCGTCGCCGTCGTCGAGGCTGAGCGGGCAATACTGATGGCCGTCGCGCAACAGGAGCACGTGGGCCAGGCGCTCGGGGATTTTGGCGCCGCTCAATTCGAATCGGTAGGCGAACCACCAGCCCTCGCGGCCGATGAGGTGGGAGAGGCGGGGTGGCAGCTGGGAGCCGTCGAGCTCGAGGTAGCTGACCGCGGGCACAGGGCGATTGCGCACCTCGTGGGCCAGGCGGTCGATCTGATCGTCCCCGACTTCTGCGCGTCCGAGCACAGAGCGGGCCAGGGCGCGGCGCTTCTCATCGCGGGCGGCGAGGGCGCGCTTGGCGGTGGCGTCGGCCATGCGCAGGCGGGCGCGAACGTCGTCGTCAAAGTGTTCGAGAAGGGTGGCGCGGGCCTGGGCCATGCGGGCGCCGATGCGGCCTTCGAGGTCACCGCGCAGGGCGTCAAAGGCGGCGTTCACCTCGGACTCGGTGCGGCACGACTGGTAGATGTCGAGGACGCGTCGCTCGAAGTCGACGCCGCTCTCCAGCGCGCCGAGGATTTCGTCAGAGGCGCCAAACACGCCGTCGAAGAGCGTCAGCTTTTGTTCGAGCAGTTCGTAGAGCCGGGCTTCGGCCGCGTTCTGGCGGTTGACGAAGTTGAGCACGAGGACATCGCGCGTCTGGCCATAGCGGTGGCAGCGACCGATGCGCTGTTCGACGCGCTGGGGATTCCAGGGCAGGTCGTAGTTGATGAGCAGGTTGCAGAACTGGAGGTTGAGGCCCTCGGCGCCCGCCTCGGTCGAGATGAGGATGTCGGTGCGCTCGCGAAACTCCTCGACGAGCGCGCGCCTCTCTTCGGGACCGCCGCCATCGCCAGAGAGAAGCGAGATCCTGCCGGCGTGCCCCCGGGCGCTGAGCAGGGCCTTCAGATAGTCCTGGGTGCGCTTGGACTCGGTGAAGATGACGGCCTTGCGCGGCCAGCCGTGCCCTTTGGCCACCTCGAAGGTGCGTTCGAGCGCGCGACAGAGCGCCTCGCCCTTGGCGTTGACGCGGATCGACTCGGCCAGATCGGCGTAGCGCTTCAGCTCGAAGAGTTCGCCTTCCAAGGCCTCGATGGTCGGTTTTGTCCGCCGCTGTCCGCCGTCTGTCAGCTCGTCGAGCTCCTCCTCGTAGCCGCGCAGCTCCTCGCGCACGCCCTCGTCAAGACCGAGCTCGAAGTCGCGTCCCGCCCTGGCCGCCCGAATGCGATCTTCAAGGCCGTTCGCCAGTTTTCGCAGTGTCGGCGCGATGGCGTAGGTCGAGGAGGCCAGGAGCTTTCGGTAGACGAGCGTGAGCAGCGTGCGCTTGCCCGGATCAATGGCGAGGAGGTCGGCCCGCCGCAGGTATTCGCTGACCTTCTCGTAAAGATCCTGCTCAGCGGCGGAGGGGACAAAGTCCTCGGCGATGGAGCGGCGCGCGGTGAACTTGACGTATTCGCGCACGTGGCGCCGCAGGGTGCGATGGACGAACGGGGCGAGGCGGTTTCTGAGGTCGGCGAGCGCGCTGGCGTTCTCTTCGCCGTGGGCCGTGGCGATGTAGCGCGCGCGAAAGGCGTGTTCCGGGCCGAGGATCGATTCGTCGAGAAAGGCCGTCAGCCCGTAGAGCTCCATCAGGTCGTTCTGCAGCGGCGTGGCGGTGAGCAGGAGCTTGGGGCGGCCTTCGAGGGCGGTCTTGAGCGCGCGGCCCATCTTGTTGCCCGGTTTCCAGGCGTTGCGCAGGCGGTGCGCCTCGTCGATCACCACCAGGTCCCAGAGGATGTGTGCCAGCTCGTCGGCGCGACCGGCGCCAAACTGCAGCGAGGCGATGACCGGTCCGTCCTGCTCGAAGACGTTGTGGCCGCGGAAGTGGCGCGCGAAATCGCCATCGACGCACACGGCGCGCACGCCGAATTTGTCGAGGAGCTCGGCCTGCCACTGGGCGCGCAAAGGGGCTGGGCAGAGGATGAGAACGCGTCCCTTTCCCTCGGCGCACATCTGGGCCACGAGGAGCCCGGCCTCGATTGTCTTACCCAGACCCACCTCGTCGGCCAGGACGCAACCGCCCCGGGGCAGGGCGTCGGCGGCGAACACTGCGGCGTCGATTTGATGCGGGTTGAGGTCGACCGCGGCGTTCGACAGGGCGTTCACCAGGCGCGCGCTGCCGCCTTTGGCCAGGGAGAGCTGCTCGGCGACGAGGCGCTGATGAAACGGCGTCAATTTGCCGCCCGAGTCCGAGTCGTTGAGCAGTTGCGAGGCGCTGACAAACCCCTCCGCCGCCTTTGGCGAGTGACCCAAAACAGCTCGATGCATGACTCGACCAACTCCTCGCCGACAGACCCCGGACAGGTTCCGCAAAAAGCGCCCGCCCTCCGCCACCACGACTCGGGGTCCCGCGCGACAGGCCGCCGACTCCCCCTTGGGCAGCCCCCGAAAAAAGGCGCGGCAACTTAGGGATTTTCGAGTGGGCGTCAAGGCGCAGCGCCTGGCGGTTTTCGCGTTGGCAGGCGCCTTTGAAACGACTCTTCCCCGCCGACGCGCGAGGCGTCTTCTGGCGCGCCAGAGTCGACCTCGACGCCATGCGCTGAAAGTTCGCGTTGACGCGTGACGATCGCTAGAGAGCCCGCCGTTGCCGCGTCTTTTGTGCCTCGCGACCGACCTGACGCATCAGAGCCTGCCTTGAACGCCCCCGACCATGTTTCGCCGCACTTTCGGCCCCAACGCGCGCTGTGCCTGTCACTCGCCGTGGCGCTGTTGTTGGGTGCCTGTTCTGTGGAGCGGGCCTCGGGCGTGCCCAGGGAAGAGAGCGCGGAAGTCGGCGCGAACGAGGCAGCGCCGGGCGTGGTCGCGGACATGGCGTCGGACACAGACGAGGCGATGGCGGAGGACGCGGAGGCGGGCGACGAACGCGAGGCGCTGGAAAAACGCCATCTGACGACACCGGAACACCGCCGCCTGACAGAGCTGGAGCGATGCCGACTCCAAAGCCTGACAGGGCGATTCATCGTGAGCGTCTTTGCCGAGCGCTGCCCGGATTTTGGCCTTGAGCTGCGCGAAAACGTGGCGCTGGCGCTCATCGAAGAGGCCACGGCGCTCGACCTCGACCCGATGCTCCTCTTGGGACTGATTCAGGTCGAGTCGCGCTTTGATCCCGAGGCGCGTTCAGCGGTGGGCGCGCGCGGGCTCGTCCAACTCAGGCCGGCGACGGCGCGTCATCTCGCCGATCAGGCCGCGATCGCGCTGAGCGAGGAGGAGATCCTGAACGATCCCGAATGGCAGATCCGCCTTGGCGCCCGCTACCTCGCCGAGCTCAGGGAGCGATTCCATCGCCAGGAGTGGATGTTGATGGCCTACAACGCCGGGCCAACCAAGCTGCAGCGCCTGCTCAGCCGACGCGGATCTTTGGCCGCTTACGAGGGCTATCCGCGCGCCGTGTTCCAGGAAAAGCGGCGTTTCGAGGCGCAGCGCGCGCGCTTTGAGGAGAGATTTGGCGGGAGAGGAATTCCCACCGACTGCGAGCGGGACGGCTGAGGGCCGCCACGTGATCGCATCTTGTAGACGCGACGCCTCCCGATCAGCTCCGGACGCCGCCGCCAGCCCCCCCCCCGGACCATCTCGCCCGGCGGGGCGTTTTGAGGAGATTCGCCATGACCCCGTTTCCCATCACGTTCGCCCTCGCGACGCTGCTCACCGCCGCCGCCCCTGAAGCCGTCGACGCCGCTCCCGCCGCGGGCGGCTTTCTCGACAATTTCATCGCCTCCCGCCTCGATCAGGCCGTCCTCCTCTTCGCCGTGGCGCTGGGCGTCTTTGGCATGTTCAGCGGTGCCATCCGCCAGATCTCCAACATCGTCGCGCTCATCGCCGCCTATAACGCCGCCTCCCCGCTCGGCGCCCTGATGAGCCCCGTTCTCGCCGAGATCACGCACCTGCCGCTCTTTTTCCTCACCCTGGGCTCGTGCATCCTCGCCTTTTTCGCCGTCTACGGCCTGGCCTACGTCCTGACGCGGATGCTCCTGAAGCGCGTCCTGCCCGACGGCGAGAGCGGCTTCATCAACCGCGCGGGCGGCCTGCTCATGGGCGTCGCCAAGGCCGCGGTCATGGCCTTTGTCATCCTCTCGGGCATGGTGCTCGCGGAGGGCTTCATGGCCATGGTCTGGCAGCGCTTCCCCCACGAGACCGAGGTCTCGCGCGCCTACAACTTCGCCCGCCGCAACAGCCTCTTCGCGCGCTTGGCCCAGTTCGAGACCTTGGAGACGTTGCTCCAGGCCAGTGGCGATCGCGATCACCCGCGGACACTGGAGGCGCTCGATCAGCTCGAAACCGACCCCGAGCTCAAGGCGCTGGCCTCAGACCCGCGCATCAGCGCCATCGCCGCCGACACGTCGATCCAGCAGGCCGTCACCCAGGGCAACTACGCCGCGCTCTTCTCCAACGAGAAGGTCCAGGAGGTCCTCAACGACCAGGAGCTCTTCGACAACCTCGGCCGCGTGCGCGCCAGCCTCGGCCACGAGATCGTGTTCAGCAACGATGGCTCGGACAAAGAGGACGAGGCCTCCCGCGACGATCAAATCGACGCCATGGGCGAATAAACCCCGCCCGGGGCTTTGGCGACGCGCCGCATGGCGGTTTGCGGTTGGGAACAAATAAAAAAATGGTTTTTGAAACATCGAGATATTTTCACTGAAATTGATTTCAACGACTCGCGAACGCCCCTTTTATCGTCCCGAATGAACATTGGCAGGATTGTCTTGAATCGACATTGACGCGCCAAAGTCTTGAATTAACATTGCGTGTCGCTAAATTCTCTGCCCCGTTCAAACGCATTTAATTCGTCATTGTGCGAGAGTGAAAAACCCATGTTTTTTCCCTCTCGCGCTCTCCCTTTTCCTTTCCCGCCCCTCAGACGAGCGGTATTTGCTCGATTTCATTTTTGGCTTTTGCGCGTTAGCTCGGATTCGGGGCGGGACAAAAGGCCGCCGTCGCCCTAAGCACCTCAGATGACCGGTGATTGCCTCGTTTTATTTTGGTCGACTTTGCGTTAGGTCAAATTCGGTGCATGGGCGAC
>JAFVYB010000094.1 GCA_017500825.1 Myxococcaceae bacterium
CCCCTCCCTCCCTCCATCACCTCCCGCCCCGTTAAAATACACGTCCGGCAAATTAAAATCAGCCAATCATTTGGGGGAGCCCGTTTGGGGGAGAAAGCGCGTTTTTGAATAAATTAAATCGAGCTAATTTAGGTTCAAAACCAAATGGAAACAAAATAAACCTGCCGCGCGCTCAAGCGCTTTTAAGCTGCCCCGCGCTGAAGCGGCTTTGAATTGCCGTGCGCTGAAGCACAAAAAAATAAGGAGGCGCTGACGCGCCAAAACAAGAAGGCGATGAGCATCAGAGAGGAAATATCGATGAGTCCGCTGTCGCTTTGGCAGCCGCAGCCAGAATCATTGCTGGCGCTGTCGTCAGAGTCCGCGCCGTTGTTGTCGCCGGAGGCGTCTGTGGCGCTTTCGGTGGCGTAACAGCTGCCTCGGTAACAGTAGGGCGCGCGGGTGGGGCAGGTGACAAATCGGCAGGGGTCGTCGGCGCAGGTGCCGTCCTGGCAGACGAGGTATTTGGGGCAACTCGTCGCGCAGGCTTTTTCGCTGGTGGCTGTCACGCAGGCACCGTCCTGGCAGACCTGATCGGTGGGGCAGGGCGACAGGCAGGCTGGGACGCATTGGCCTTCGCGGCAGAATTCGTTTTTGGCGCAATCGACCTCGAAGCAGGGGTCGGGCGCGCAGTGGCCGAGGTTCATCGCGTGGCGTCCGCCGTCGAACTCGACGATGTGGGCGAGGCAGCGTTCGCCCTCAGGGCAGCCGTCGATGACGTAGCAGCTGTCGTCGCAGGTGCGGCCGCTCAGTTCGCCCTGGGCAATGGCCACGATGTCGTTGAAGGCCTCTGTCAGCGATTCAAAATCGCCGGCGTCGAAGTAGGCGCAGTCGATGTCGATCGCGGGGTTGGTGGGACTCTGGCAGCGCGCGTTGGAGCGGGCCATGCCGCCTGCCTCGGCCATTTGGTTGAGTCGCGCCGGGCTGACCTCGGAGCCAAAGCCGATGACAAAGGTGGGCACGCCCGCCTCTCGCAGGCGTTCGAGGGCGGCGACGCTCAGGTCGACGTTGGCGTCGAGGGTGGCGCCGGGACAGGTCGGGTCGCCGTCGGTGACGAGGATGAGGAAGCGGGCGCGGCCTGTGTCGCTGTCGCTCAGGCCTTCCTCGATGACTTCCAGCGCTGTGGCGGTCGGGGTTTCGCCGCCCTGGGTGGTCCAGCCCAGTTCCTGCGCGATGCGATCGGCGGTGTAGAAGTCGCAGGGGATGAGCCAGCTGGCGCTGCCGCAGGTGGGGTTGTGTGGGTCTTCCCAGGGAAAGAGGGCGAGTCCGAAGCGCATGATGCCTTCGCGCGCCTTGGTGAAGCTGTCGATGGCGGCCACGGCGCTCTCCCATTTGGCGCCGGTCATGCTGAACGAGCGGTCGAGCAGGATGATCATGTCCGGGCACTTGTCGCCGAGGGCGTTTGGGCGCGGCCAGAGGCAGAACAGGCAGAACGCGAGCAGGGCAGCGGCGAACGGGCGGGAATGGCGGACGGGCAGGCAAGGCATGGGGCGCGCTCCTTTGATCTGGACCTTGGGCCGGTGAGCTTGTGGCGGCGAGGGACAGGCGGGCAGCGCGTCGAATGGGGAGCGCGTTGGGGGGCTCTGGCGGACATCACGGGCAGGCGGTGGGCAGGTCGCGCGCGGGTGGTCAGGTTGTGGGCGCGGGCAGGGGAGGCGGCGCGATGGGCGAGCGGCTTTTGCGGTGGGGCGTGGACGCGGTGATCGCGGTGGGGATGGCGGTTTTGGGGGTGGTTGTCTGGACGCGCGCGTCAGGGGAGTCGTCAGGGGCGCGGGCGTTCGCGGCTGAGGCGGCCATGCGGCAACAGATGGGGCAGCTGGAGGTGAGGCTCGACGAGGTCGAGGCGCGCCTTTTGAGCGGACTGTCGACAGTGCAGCTTTGGCGCGAGCTCGCCGAACGGCACGAGAGCGTCAGCCAGATTGCCTGTGAGAATGCCGGCGAGCACCTGCGCGAGATGGCGGCGGTGCAAAAGCGGCGGGAAAAACGGCGCCGGCCAGGGAAAAAGAATCAACAGGCGCAGGACAAAGCGGCGGCGGTCATGGCGGTCGGCAATGTCGGTGGCCCAAATGGCAATTATGTATTGATGGATGGTTTGACTGACGGACACGGCGTCAAATCAACGCGCATCGCCAAGACAAAGGACGCGCCGCGCGTGGGCGCGAATGGCGGTGGCGCGAAAGCGGCGGAAAAGGCGGCCGCGGTGAACGCCGGCGAAAAAGAAATTAAAAAATAACAACTGTTGTCTGAATACGCTGGGGAATTGAAATTGAGCGGGGCGGACGATGGATGGGCGAAAGATGATGAAGGGAAAATAGATATTTTAAATGTATTTATTGAACCGCGAAGTATTCATGAGGGCGCGGTTATTGATTGGACGAGCTGTGTTTGGGCTGAACCGTGGGGCGGAGCGCGCGAATCAGGCGATCCGCGGCGATCTCCAATTGGCTGGCGAATCGCGTCAGGCGCTGTTGGGCGGTGTTGGGCATGTCGCTCGTGTAGCGGCAATACCAGCGCAGGGCTTCGAGTTCTTCGAGGAAGGCGGCCGTGGCGCGCTGTTCGTCGGGTTCCAGTTCGGCGAGCGCGTCAAAGGTGGCGCCGGGCAGCCAGGAACGCAGGGGCGCGAGCAAAGGATCGCGGTCGCGGTGGCGGGAAAAGAGCTCGATCATGGCGCTGAGCTGCGCGTTGAGGCGGCGGACCACGCTCTGGGCGTCGAGCACGATGAGGTGGCGGACGCGGTCGGCGCGCGAGGTGCGCCGCAGGGCGAGGGAGAGGGCACTGTCGATGGCAGGGGAGGCGGCTGTCGGCGTCGGTGCGTTTGTCTCTGCGTCGGGGGTGGGCGTGGACGCCGCGCGGTGGTCGGCGCTGGCGTCGCCTTGGGCCTGGGCGTCGACATCGGGCGGGGGCGCGGATTGGGCTTTTGCGGCTTGGGCCTTTGGCTTGCTGCGTCTTGGCGCGCGCTTGTCTCCGGGCCGGGCAGGATTCTGAGGCGCGTTGACTGTTGTGGCTGACGAGGGCGCGGTGTCGGCGGCGTCCTTTGGCGTTGCCTCGGCGGCTGGCGTTTCGTTCGCGACCAGGTTGGCGTCTTGGGAGAGGGGTGCCTGGGACGATTTGGCGCGCCGCCTGGCGTTGGACCTGACGCGTTTGGGATTTTGGCCTGTCGTTTTGGGGCTCATCGGCGCTCCTGACAGTGTGCGCGACTGATTCAGCCGGCGATTTCGGCCTTGAAATCGCGCGTGTCGACGCGTTCGACCCAGCCCAGCTCGTCGGCGACTTCGCCGCGCTGCAGCCGCGAGAGGTGATCGAAGAGCCTGAGGGAGAGGGGGCCGCTCTGGCCGCCGTTGATGACGTGCTCGACGCCTCGGTGGGAGAGCTTGCCCACGGGCGAAATCACCGCCGCCGTGCCTGTGCCAAACGCCTCTGTGAGTCTGCCGCTCTGCGCCGCGTCGAGGACTTCGTCGATGGCGATGGGGCGTTCGTGGACGGTGAGCCCCCAGGCGCGGGTGAGCGCGAGCACGCTGTCGCGGGTGATGCCCGGCAGGATGGTGCCGTTGAGCGGGGGGGTGATGAGTTCGCCGTCGATGACAAAGAAGATGTTCATCGTGCCCACCTCCTCGACAAAGCGGCGCTCGATGGCGTCGAGCCAGAGCACCTGGGCGAATCCCTGCAGAGCGGCGCGTCGCTGGGCCCTGAGGCCGTGCGCGTAGTTGGCCGCTGTCTTGGCCTCGCCGAGTCCGCCGCGCACCGCCCGCACGTCTTCGGTCTCGACGAGAATGCTCACCGGGTTGAAGCCCTGCGGGTAGTAGGGCCCGACCGGTCCGGCGAGCACGAAGAAGAGGTATTCGCTGCCCGCTCTGACGCCCAGGTAGGGGTCGGTGGCGATGAGCGTGGGGCGGATGTAGAGCGCGCTGCCCGGGCAGGTTGGGATCCAGTCGCGTTCAGAGAGGACGAGGGCGCGGATGGCGCGCGTGAAGAGCTCGGCCGGCACTGGCTCCATGTTGAGGCGTCTGGCCGAGTTGGTGAATCGCTCGACGCTCTTGTCGAGGCGGAAGAGAAAGCTCTCGCCGTTTGGGCCGCGGTAGGCCTTGAGTCCCTCGAAGATGGCCTGGCCGTAGTGCAGACAGATGGCGGCGGGGTCGATCTGGAGCGTCCGCAAGGGCTCGATGCGCGCGTGGGACCAGCCGCGTTCAGAGGAGAAGTCGGCGCGGAAGAAGTGGTCGGAGAAGTGGCGTCCAAAGCCAAGGGCGCTCGTGTCCGTCAGAGGCGCGCGGCGGCGTTCGGGGCGGATGGGGCAGAACTCGATGGGAATGGGGCGCATGAAGACCTCTCTGGCGCATGGGGTGATGGCGGGGCGCGATCGGCGCGCGGCCGCGCGGTTGTCGGGAAACACGCGGATTTAATGATTGAATTGAATTGTTTGGCGAAAACAAAGGCGCGTGAATTTGAGCGCGGTCTGATTCTGAAAATGAATTGTCGGCGATTTTCTTGTTTGTCGGGTTGATTGAATGGTTTTTGGGGGGCGCGCTGATTTGAGTGGAATGATTTGTTTTGCCGGGACTTTGGCAAAAAAAGAGCGGGGAAAGTGCCCGCTCTCAAAATGGCCATTCCGAACGCGTGGTCGCGGAATGTTGCCGGATTTATTTTTTGTATTTGGCGCGCAGGGCGTCCATTTGCAGCTTGGCTTGGGCCAGGGCTTTTTTGAGCTCAGCGCCCGCGCTGATGGCGACATCGAGGGCCTTTTCACTGACCTTGTCGAAATTGTCCTCGAACTTGCGGCTCAATTCGTCGGTGTCGATTCCCATGCCCTTGACCGCCTCGTCGGCCAGCGACTCGACCTTTTTGAATCCGGTGCGGAAATCGTCATCGAGGCGCTTGAGCTCCTCGCTGATGCGCTTGCTGGCGCTCTGGGCCTGTGAGCGCAGCTTGTCGGCGGTCTTCTCGATTTCTTTGGGATCGATGCCGAGTTTTTGGGCGGCTTTGCGCGCGGCACCTTTGATCGGCGGCGACTCGTCTTCGCCCGAATCGACCTCGTGGATGCGCGGCTGAGACGTGGCCTTGTCCTCTTCGGGCGTGGGCTCGACCTTGGGTGCCTTGGCGCTCTTGTCGGCTTTGGGCGCGGTCTTTTTGGCGCTCGCTTTTGGGGTCGCCGCTTTGTCTGTCACGGCTTTTTTGGTCGCGGGTTTTTTAGGGGCGGGCTTTTTGGCGGCTGTCGCCTCGTCCGCCGTCGCCTTGGAGGCGGTGGAACGCTTCTTGGGCGCGGCCTTGGTCGCCTGCTCTGTCGCCTTTGCCTTTTTGGTCGCGGTCTTGGCAGTCACGTTTTTTTTGGTCGCGGTCTTCCTGGCGCTGGCTTTCTTGGTGGGGGCGCTCGCCTCGGCGTCGATGCCGTCGATGTCGTCGGGCTTGGGCGTGGACTTGGGGGCAGATGCCTTTTTGGCGGTGGCTGTTTTGGTCGCCATGGTGGTGTCTCCTCGGGAGCGGGTGAGTGTCAGCGGTGAAGCGCCTGGGCGAGCGCGCGGATGGCTTTGGGGGCGTGAAGCTCGGTGACGCAGAAGAGGACGCTGTCGAGCGCCAGATCGGTTTGGCGCAAATCAAGGCCATTGCCGATGCCGGCCCGCGCAAGTGCCGCGGCGATGTCGTCAGGGTCGCCGGCGATGGCGAATTCGTTGAAGACCGGACCGGTGAATCGTTGCCTGCGGCCTGCGGCGGCGAGAGCCTCGCGCGCCAGACGTGCCCGTTGGTAGTTGATCGTGGCCAGCGCCTTGAGGCCACTCGCGCCGAGCAGGGCCAGGTGGATGATGGCGGCGAGGGCGCAGAGCGCGTGGTTGGAGCAGATGTTGCTGGTCGCCTTCTCGCGGCGGATGTGCTGCTCGCGCGTGGCCAAGGTCAGCACAAAGCCTGGGCGACCGCTTTTGTCGCGCGTCTGACCGACGAGGCGACCGGGCAGCTGACGGACGAGCGCCTTTCGCGCGGCGATGAAGCCGAGGCCTGGGCCGCCGTAATGGAGCGGGTTGCCAAAACTCTGCATCGAGCCTGCGCACAGGTCTGCGCCGAGCGCGCCTGGCGGTGAAAAAAGGCCGAGCGCGAGGGCTTCTTCGGTGACGCCGATGGCCAGCGCACCCTTGTCGTGGGCCAGCCGGGAAATGGCGGCGAAGGGTTCCAGGACGCCCAGAAAATTAGGGTAGCCGGCGATGATGGCGGCAGCGCCTTCGAGCGCCTGTTCGGCCAGGGCGAGGTCGAGGGCGCCTGTCTCAGCGTCAAAGGGAACCTCGACGATCTCGACGCCCTGCGGCTTGAGATACGTCCTGAGAACGGCGCGGCAGCTGGGCGAGAGCGAGCGGGCAATGGCCAGGCGGCGGCGTTTGGGATGGACGCGACAGGCGACGAGGGCTGCCTCGGCGGTGGCGGTGGCCGCGTCATACATGGAGCTGTTGGCCACATCGAGACCGGTCAGGCGCGCCACGTAGGTCTGAAACTCGAAGATGGCCTGCAGCGTCCCCTGGCTGAGCTCGGGCTGATAGGGCGTGTAGGCCGTGTAGAACTCGCTGCGCAGGAGGAGCTGATCGACGGCTGGCGGGATGTGGTGCGGGTAGGCGCCCGCGCCGAGGAAGGGGAGGCTTCGATCGTTACGTTCGGCCAGGGAGTCGAGGTGGTCGAGGAGCGCGCGTTCGTCGATCGGAGCGGGCATCGGCGGCGGGGCGTCGAGTCGGAGCGCGTCGGGAATGGTGGTGAAGAGTGCGTCGATGTCGCCGTCCTTCTGGCCCAGGGCCTGGAGCATGGCGTCGAGGTCGGCTTGGCTGTGGGGCAGGTAGCGCATGGCGTTGGTTCGAGGCGGGCGCTGAAGACAGAGACGCTTCTGGCCGTTGTCTCAGCGGAGGATGAGGAGCCGAGGATGACCCTGGCGGCGGGCGGGCAGGTAGCCGACGCGTCGACAGAGGCAGGCGGCGATTTCGTCACCCTCGTCGGCCCGGACGACGAGTCGCGGCATGGTGCCGAGCATGTGGCGCGTGATTTGGCCGAGGGCGAGGGTGGCCAGTCCGCGGCGGCGGTAATCGGGGCGCGTGTAGATGCCCTCGATTTCGAGGCCGAAGCGGTTGCGCGCCGTCGTGTCGAGCTTGAAGACGATCTCGCCGTCCTTGGTCAGGACAAAGGTGCGGCCCAAAAGCGTGCGCGCGGCGATGCGGCGCTCAAAGGCCTCGCGGGCGCAGGTGAGCGGATTTTCGCCGAGTGTTTCCTCGATGGCGGCTGCGGCCAGGGGGATGAGCTCGGGCAGATCGTCGACCGTCGCCAGGCGCAGTTCAGGGCAGACAAAGGGGCCCAGATCGTTGGCTGAAGCGGTGAAGTAACAGAGCGGCCGGATCATCAGCACGCGGTCGGTGGCCTTCATCCCGCGCAGAAAGGCGTCGAGCGTCGAGCGCGTTCCCATCAGGCTGCGCGCGTCGAGCGTGTCGGCGAGAGCCTTTCCCAAGGATTCGGCGGCCATGGCGCTCTTGGCGTAGGGCAGGATCAGACCGCCCGCGCCACCACTCACGGCCACCGCTTCCATCTCGCCGTCCGCGTTTTGCAGGGCGAATGCCTGGACTGGGGCGCCATCGTCGGCTGACAGGCCGTGGTCTTCGAGGACGCCGAGGGTAAAGAGATTGAGGCTGAGCTCGCTGGCCAGGAAGGTTTTGAGCTCGCCGAGACGTTCGTTCGTGATTCGCAGGCAGGTCATTTCGGCGGCGCAACCTAGTTTCGCGGCCCCAGAAGGGGCAAGGCGCGATTTGACCGCTTTCAAGCGCTCGAACCGCGGCCGGGAAGGGGGCGCTCGACCGTTGTTTTTGCTTGAGTTTTGCCTGTCGCCAGACTCCAAGCGCGCGCTCGATTTGGGCGGGGCGACGCCATGCCCCGGGAGGACGGCGAGCGATGCGCGCTTACAGCGAAGATTTTCTGACCACGGACGATGGGGCCAGCCTCTGGCACGCGATCCTCGGCGAGCGCGACAGCGGACGGGCGCCCCTGGTGATGTGCGACGGCATCGGTTGCAGCGGCTACGCCTTCAAGCACCTCATCCGCCATCTCGCGCCACGGCACACCATCGTGCGCTGGAACTACCGGGGACACGGGCGGTCCGGACTGGCCCGCGATCCACGCGCCATCGGCCTTAACGAAGCCGCCACTGATCTGGCCGCCATTCTCGACGCGCGCGGCATCGAACGCGCGGTCCTCGTCGGGCACTCCATCGGCGTTCAGGTCATCCTCGAATTCCACCGCCGCTTCCCAGGGCGCGTTTTGGCGCTCATCCCGATTTGCGGCACCTACGGCAACCCGCTCGACACCTTCCACGAGACCGACATCGTCAAGAAGATCCTGCCCTTTGTGGTGTCGACCGCAGAGCGCTTCCCTGAGCTGTCTCGGGGGGTGACCGGCGCGATCATGCCGTCGGAGCTGGCCTACCAGTTCGCCAACTTGGTCGAGGTGAACCGCCACCTCGTCCGGCGCGAGGACTTCGAGCCCTATTTTTCCCATCTGGCGCGCATGGACCCCGTCGCCTTTCTGCGCATGCTCGAAGCGGCCGCCGCCCACACCACCCGGGATCACCTGCCATCCATCCGCGTGCCCACGCTGATCGTCGCCGCCGACAGCGACGGCTTCACGCCCTATCGCCTCTCTGAAGAGATGCACGCGGCCATCGAGAAGAGCGAGCTGCTCACGATCTTCTCCGGGACGCACGCGGCGATCATCGAGCAGCCGGAGATGATCGCGCTGAGGATGGAGCGCTTTTTGCGCGAGCGCGGTCCATTCATGGCCCAGGCCGCGTGAGGGTGGGGCGCCACATTCGCGCCGATCGGTGGCGGCGTTCGCCGGACTTGTCGCCTGCCGCGGTTGTCGTCGCGTTCACGCGCGCCGCGCTTGTCGGCCTGGTCGCGGTTTTTCTCGCCGCGTTTTTGGCGCGTCCGGCCTGGGCGCTCGATCCGGCGCTCGTCTGGTCCACGATCGAGACCCCGCACTTTTCCATCCACTTTCATCAGGGACTGGAAGGCTTCGCCGCCCGCACGGCCGAGCTGGCGGAGGAGGCGCTCAGGCGGCTGGGGCCGTTTCTCGACACGTGGCCACGCGAACGCGTCGAAGTGGTGGTGAGCGACGCGACCGACTCGGCCAACGGCAGCGCCACGGTCTATCCGCGCGCCCTCATCCGCCTGAATCCGACGCCGCCGGACAACCACTCCGAGCTCAACGACCACGACGACTGGCTCTGGGCGCTCGTGCTGCATGAGCTGACGCATGTCCTGCACCTGGGCGACATCGGCGGCCTGCCGCGCGCCATCAACACCCTGATCGGTCAGCAGTGGATCCCCAACGCCTGGCAGCCGAACTGGGTGGTCGAGGGGTTCGCGGTGCAGGCGGAGAGCAGGTTTACGGTCGGCGGTCGCAACCGATCGTCGATGTATTCGATGCAGCTCAGGCTGATGGCGCTGGAGGACGCGCTGCCGGACCTCGACGACATCTCGGGCAGTCCGAGCCGCTGGCCGCGCGGCGTGGCGCCTTATCTGGCGGGCGCGCGCTTCATCGACTGGGTCGTCAACCGTCATGGCGCGCTCTCGCTGGCGGGGCTCAGCCACGACTACGGCTCCTCGCCCCTGCCTTTTTTGCTCAACCTGACGGCGCGCCGCGTGCTCGGCCAGAGCTGGATCGCCCTCTATCGAGACTGGCAACGCGAGACGATCAGCGAGGCAGAGGCGCTGCGCGGCGAGCTGTTGGCCAAGGGAATCAGCGACCTAACGCCGCTGACGGATTCGGGCGAGCGCACCGGCTCTCCGCGTTTTTGCGCGCCCTTTGGGGAGGAACGCGTCTGCTACGTCGACGCGCCTGGAACGCGGCGGCCTTCTGTGCGCAGCAAGCGACTCGACGGCACGGACGAGCGCGTCCACGCAAAGCTTTTCACCAATGGCGATCTGGCCATTTCGCCCGACGGTCGACAGGCGGTCGTCTCGCAGCTTGTGACCTTCGACACCGACTACAGCTTCGAGGACCTCTACCGGGTCGACCTGTCGAGCGGCGAAGTCGAGCGGCTCACCTTTGGCGCGCGGGCCAGCGCCCCTGACTTCGCGCCCGACGGCCAGCGCCTCGCCTTTGTCCAGCGCCGACGCGGCGGCACCACAGCGCTCATGCGCCTGCGCCTCGACACCATGGCGACGGAGACACTCGTCGAATCTCCCCTGGGCGAAGCCATCTTCTCTCCGCGCCACGCACCGGACGGACGCGCCATCGCCTACTCGGCACAGAGTTTGAACGGACGCGATCTCGTGTGGCTCGACCTTGAGAGCTTGAAGCGCGAGCGGCTCACTTCCTGGCGCGCCCTCGACCTCGATCCGGCCTTCGAGCCGTTCGGGAAGGCGCTCTATTTTTCGAGCGACGTGGGCGGCATCTACGACGTGTTCCGACTCGATCTGATGACTGGCGAGATCTTTCGCCTCACCCGACTCGTCTCTGGCGCCCTGTCGCCGGACATCTCGCGCGACGGACGCCACCTCGCCCTTGTCACCCATTCGTCCCGCGGCGCGGACATCGCCATCGCCTCGCTCGCGGAGCTGAAGCCCGAGGCTGTCGACGCGGCAGAACTGAAGAAAAACGCCCGCCCGCAGCCCGCCGAATTTTTGCGCGCCCACGCCCATTCGCCACCGCCCGACAGGTTCGCGCATCGACACGCGCCAGCGCCCGCCCTGTCCTCCGCGGCAGATGCGCCCGCGACAGCTTTGGCGCCACCGAGTTCGGCGCGGCCCAGTGCCACCTCAAAACACGTCGACATCCATCCCTACCGGCCATGGAAATCGCTTGGCGCGCGCGCCTGGATGCCGACGTTTCAGAGCGACGCGGACGGCAGCTCGATAGGCCTGTCGACCTTTGGCGAAGACGCGGTGGGCCTGCACGCGTGGACGGTCGAGGGCGGTATCGGCATCGACTCGCACGAGCCCTACGCGGCGGCGAGTTACAGCTATCGCGGCGTCCGCCCTGAGCTCACCCTCTCGCTGGCGAGCGTCTACGGCCAGGGACACCTCTTCGGCGCCGGTCGACCAGAGCGACAGTGGCAGGCCTACCTGAGCGCCCTGTGGCCCGTGCGCTGGGTCAACGACGCGCTGTGGTTTGCGCTCTCCTGGCAGGCGGTGCTGCATCAGGCGCTCTCGCCGCAGACAGTGGGCAAAGCGCGCGGCGTCTACCCGGACAACGCCCTGATCTCGGCCCTCCAGTTCTCGCTGGGCTGGTCGAACACATGGACGCCAGCGCAGGGCATCAGCCCGGGCGAGGGCTGGTCGCTGAGAATCACCCTCAACGCGTCGCACCGGGCCATCGGCAGCGACCTCGACTACGCCACGGCGAGCGCCAGCCTCACGCGCTACCTCTCCATGCCCTGGCACGACCTGCACGTGCTCGCGCTGCGGCTGCGCGGCGGCGTCGGATGGAGTCCCTCGCCGGAACAGGCGCTCTTCAGCCTTGGCGGCGCGGGCCTGCGAAACCCAATCGCCGACTTCATCCAGGGCACCTCGACTTCGAACACGGCGCTGCGCGGCTATCCCGCGGGCGCGCTGCTCGGACGCCACTTCTGGATGGCGAGCGCCGAATACCGGCTGCCGATCGCGATCATCGACTGGGGAATGTGGACGCTGCCCCTCTATTTCAAGCGCCTGCACGGCGCCCTGACCGCCGACGCTGGCTGGGCCGGCGCCTCGATGGGCGGCTTTGGCGACATCCGTCCCTCCATCGGCGCGGTCCTCAGGCTGGAGGCGATCGTCTGCCACGACTTCGGCGCGCAGCTGCAACTCGGCTACGCCTTTGGCCTCGGTCGCGGGGGCGTCCACAACGTCTACCTCGGGCTGGGCAGCGGCTTTTGAGGCTGGCGGCGCGGGCGAGGGGAGCGAAGGGGAAGGCTGCGGCCTCAGGCGTATTGGTCGATGAGGCCTTCTTCGAAAAAGGCGCGCATGTCGTCCGGCAGGGGCGCGTCCATCTCGAAGAGGCGGCCGTCGCGCGGATGGGGAAAGGCGATGTGGGCGGCGTGCAGGGCGTGGCGCGGCAATCGCAACAGGCGCTTGTCGGCCTCGGTCAGACGAAACTCGGCAAAGCGCGCGAAGATGCGCTCATCCGGGCCGTAAATTTTGTCGCCGACGATGGGCAGGCCGCGCGAGGCTAGGTGGACGCGGATCTGGTGCTGGCGACCGGTCAATGGCTCGCACTCGACGAGCGCGAACGGGTGCCCGGCGATTTCTCGGCGATCGATCACGCGAAAGCGCGTCCGCGACGGCTTGCCCCCGACTGGATCGACAAAGACGCGCACGCGGACGATGGCGCCACCGACGCTCAGGGGCGCGTCCACCTCGAAGGCGTCCTCGGTCGGCCAGCCCTCGGTGATGGCGAGGTAGCGCTTGTGAACCTGGCCCTGGGCAAAGGCGAGTTTGAGCGCGCGCGTGCTGGCCGGATGGGTGCCGCAGACGACGATGCCGCTCGTCTCGCGGTCGAGGCGGTGGGCAGGATCGGGCTTTTCGCCGTCAAGCGCCTGCGCGCGGGCCAGGGCGACAAGCGTTCCGCGCAGGTAGCGCGCCGTGGCGTGGATCGGCAGGCCGGCCGGCTTGTCGAAGATCAGCAGATCCTCGTCGCGGTGGAGAAGCGGCAGATGGCCCGGCGTGGGCGGCTCGTCCTCCCGTCGTCGCCGCATCGTCAGCACCATGCCCGGCAGCACGGGCGAGCTCGGTTTGAGCGGGCGATCGGAGACGAGTCCGGCGCGGATCAGCTTTTGCGCCTTGCTCCGCGAGAGGCGCGGCAGCTTGTGACAGAGGTAGCGATCGACGCGCCAGCCGCGAAAGGGGGGCTCGACCGTGAAGGTCAGAGACTGAAATTCCCCCGCGTCGTCATCGCGCGTGCCGCCCTCGTCCAAAGAAGGCGGTCGCCAGGGGAGCGCGGAGGAGGGGAGGGGAGCGGAGGAGAAGGGGGGCTGCGCGCCGCGTGTCGCGTCGTCTCGTTCCATTGTCGAACGCGCAACAGCGCCTGGCGTGGTTGGGGCATCGGTGTCTGGGGAGGGAACGACCGGACTTTTGGACATCGTCATCGGAAAGGCTCTCGTCGCGTCGCGCGAAAGCGGCGTCTGGTGGGCCTGCGATTGCCTTGTCGCCCTGTCCGCCGATTTCTGCGCCGCAATATCGCGAAAAAACGCGTTTTTACCGAATGGATGGCTTGACGACCCAAGTCTTTATCCCTAAAAGGCGCGCCGCTTTTTCGGGCCGGAGTGGCGGAACTGGCAGACGCACGGGACTCAAAATCCCGCGAGGTCACCCCTCGTGAGGGTTCGACCCCCTCCTCCGGTAAAGACACCTCCTGGTGTCAGACGAGATTCTTCGAATCGGTCATCACCCTTCCGAATTGTCCCAGGCCCCTCTGCTCGCCGTTCATCGCGCGGACAGAGGGGCTCGTCGTTTGGGACGGTTCACTCAGAGCGCGTCCACATGATCAACCTCGCCCTCAGCCTTCTCATCGCGGCGCTTGTGGCTGGCGTCTTTCTGGTGGCTGGCTTCTCCATCTGGGCTTGCCTTTTGCCCGCCCTCATCGCCTTCCTCGTCGCCAACATCCTCCTGGCCCGCCGCGTGGGGAAGAAGATCCAGGCCATCGCCGCCGAGGCGCAGAAGGAGATCATGGCCCAGCGTTTCGACAAGGGCATCAAGCTCCTGGAGAGCGCCTTCGCCTACACGCGCTGGCAGTTCTTCATCGCCTCTGAGCTCAACGCCAACGTCGGCGTCCTGCAGTTCATGACGAAGAACTTCACCGCCGCCCGCCCTCATCTGGAGAAGTCGGGTCTGCGCGGAGCCTCTGCCGCGCGTGCCCGGACCATGCTCGCCGCGCTCGACTATCAGGCCAAGGCGGAGTCGGCGATGCGCACCGCGTTCGAGCAGGCGGTGGCAGCCAACAAGAAGGATGTGATCGCCTGGGCGGCCTACGGCTGGTGCCTGGAAAAGCTCGGCAGACGCGATGACGCCATCAAGGTCTTTGCGCGCGCGGTTGAGGCCAATCCCACCGAGGAGCGGCTGAAAAACTCTCTGACGGCTCTGCGCAACGGCAAGAAGCTGAAGATGAAGGGTTACGGCCTGGAGTGGTATCAGCTCTTCCTTGAGAGGCCGCCCATGGACTTGGGCGGACCGGGCGCGGGCGGTGGCCGCAAGGTCGTCTTTCAGCGGCGGTGAGCGCTCAAAAGAGCGCGCTCGCGCGGCGAGATGGTCGCCCAAGGCGCGTCTTGGTGTTGACGCCAGGGCACTTTGAGGACGGCGCGGCGTTTTCTGGGGTCAGTGTTTTCCGGGGTCAGTGATCGATGGACAGGATCATCGTCGAGGGGGGGCAGCGGCTGGTGGGCGAGGTCGAGGTCAGCGGCGCGAAGAACGCTGCGCTGCCGATGCTCGCCGGCGTTTTGCTCGCCGAGGGGCGACACCGCCTGCGCAATGTGCCGGACCTGGCCGACGTGCGGACGCTCTGCAAGCTCTTCGAAATCATGGGCGCCAGGACACAGCGGGGAGAGGGCGCGCTCGCCGACGCGATCACAATCGATGTCGACGCGTCACTCACGCCAGAAGCGCCTTACGATCTCGTGCGAACCATGCGCGCCAGCGTGCTCGTGCTCGGACCTCTGGTGGCCCGTCTCGGCCGTGCCCGCGTCTCACTGCCCGGCGGCTGCGCCATTGGCGCCCGCCCTATCGATCAGCATCTCAAGGGACTGGAGCGACTTGGCGCAGAGATCACCCTCGAACATGGCTACGTCGAAGCGCGCGCCAAAAAGCTCGTCGGCGCCAAGTTCACCTTCGACGTGGTCAGCGTCACGGGCACTGAAAATCTCATGATGGCCGCCTGCCTCGCCGAGGGGCGGACGATTCTGGAGAACGCGGCCTGCGAGCCTGAGGTCGAGGCGCTGGCGCATATGCTCAACGCAATGGGCGCGCGCATACGCGGCGCGGGAACGCCGGCGCTCACCATCGATGGGGTGCGCTCACTGCGCCCGGTGGAGCATCCGATCATCCCCGACCGCATCGAGGCTGGGACCTTCCTCGTGGCCGCCGCGCTCACGCAGGGCGATGTCCTCGTCAAAGGGGCGCTGCCCGAGCACATGGAGGCGCTGATTCAAAAGCTTCGCGCCACGGGCGCGCGTGTCACAGCGGAACAGGACGGGGTGCGCTGCCAGGGTGCCGATGTCATCCTGCCGACCGACATCAAGACGTTGGCGCATCCGGGATTTCCGACGGACATGCAGGCGCAACTGATGGTCCTGCTCTCAGTGGCCAAAGGCTCGTCGATGGTGACCGAGACCGTGTTCGAGAACCGCTTCATGCACGTCCTCGAACTCAGCCGCATGGGCGCCGACATCCGCATCGACGGCAAGGTGGCGCTCGTCAAAGGGGTGCCCAACCTTTCGGGCGCGCCCGTGATGGCGACCGATCTGCGCGCCAGCGCCTGCCTCGTCCTGGCTGGCCTGCGCGCGCGCGGTCAGACGGAAATCCGGCGCGTCTATCACCTCGACCGAGGCTACGAGCGTATGGAGGAGAAGCTCAGCGGCCTCGGCGCCCGCATCGAGCGGGTGCGCGACTGATTTTCAGCCAGCCAAAGTGGCGATCACTTGCCCTGCGGCTTGTTCTGAAAGCGCCTGTAGAAGCCGATGATCGCCTCGACCGCCTGTTCGAAGGTCTCCAGCGTCTCCTCGCTGTCGGTGTCGACGAAGATGCCGCCGCAGTGTTCGCAGGTGTCGTAGGCCATGGAGCGCCGCTCGCCGCCCTCGATCGTCACCAGTTCGATCTGACAGTCGGGGCACATACCCAGCGAGTCGTCGTGATTGACGTGACCGCCGAGCTTTTCGAGGACGGGCAGATTGTGCCGGAGCAGGAGCCGGTTCAGTTCGGAAACATCGGTCCAGATCCCGGAACACTCGGGACAGCAGGAGAAGGAACCACTCTCGTTTTCGACAGGCATGAGCTCAATCTCGCACCGCGGACAATCCATTTGCCTCGTTACCTCGCTGTGAAGGGCGCTTGCGCCCATTGCATGGCCATCACGTGAAAGACCCTCTGAAAAAGGGCGGCGAACCATACTCTTGGCGTTTTGATCGACTCAAGAGGGGCGCCCTTGCTCCTTGGGCTCGCCGCAGCGGGCCTTTCAAGAGGAGGAATCGGGGTTCGAGGATCGGTCAACCGGCCGCAATCAGCCGTTGATCTCGACGATGGTCACGCCGCGGCCCCCCTCGCGCTCGTCGCCATGTCGGAAGGCGCGCACATAGGGCGAGGCCGTCAGGTAGTCGGCGAGAGCCTGCCTCAGAGCGCCGGTGCCGTGACCGTGGACGATGCAGGCGCGCGTCTGCCCTTCGCCAAAGCAGCGATCGAGAAAAGACTCTGCCAGGCGAAGCGCGTCGTCGACTCTCATGCCGCGCAGATCGAGGCGCGTGTCGGCATTCTCAAGTTGGCCTGCCCGCACCTTGTCGAGGCGTTTTTCCCGCGGCGCGCCGCCTGGAAACGACGACTTCTTGGGCGACTTGCCCGCCAAAGGGATGACCTCGCAGGCAGAACGGCGCAGCTTGAGCGGGCCGAGCGACAGAACGAGTTCTTCGCCCTCGACCGCGACCACCACTGCCTCGCCCATTCCCGGGACCTGGACGCGCTGGCCTTCTCGCGCCTTGTTTCCCCTTGGCGCCTGCTCTGCCTGGGGCAGGGCGGCCTCGATGCGCTTGAAGTCGAGCTTCTTCGCCTCTTTTTCCAACGCCTTGTCGATGACTTCCCGCGCTTGACCCGCCGCGCGCGGATTCGGGGCCTTTTGCAGCGCCCGGATCACCTCGCGCACCTCGCCCCGGGCCTTTTCCAGTTCGCGAACGACGCGGGCGCGCTCTTCGAGCTCCACGTCGCGGGCCTTCTGTTGGACCAGCGCGTGCGCGGCCTTCAGTTCGGCGATCGCTGCCTCGATCTCCCGTCGCTTGGCGTCGAGTTTGCGCTGTGCCTCGGCCTGTTCGCGCCTGGCCCTGTCGAGCGCGTCGAGCGCCTGCCCCAAGGGGCCCTTGCGCGCGTCGAGCGCTTCCTGGGCGCGCTGACAGATGGCCTCTGAGAGACCCATGCGGCGCGCGATGTCGATGGCGGAGGACGAACCCGCCTCGCCGAACTTGAGTCGATAGGTGGGCGAGAGCCGATCGCGGTCAAACCCGACGCGTGCGTTGACGAACCCCGGTTGCGTCATGCCCAGCGCCTTGAGCTCTTCGAGGTGTGTCGTGATGACGACGCGCGCGCCCCGGCGGGAAAAGTCTTCGAGCACAGCCAGCGCCAGCGCCGCGCCTTCGCGAGGATCGGTGTCGGCGGCCATCTCATCGATCAGCACGAGCGTTCCCTCGCCGACGACCTCGCCGATGTCCGAGAGGGCGCGCAGATGGGCGCTAAAGGTCGACAGATCGCGATCAATGTCCTGATCGTCGCCCACGGCGCTCTCCACGCCCGTGAACAGGGGCAGGCTGGACCCTCGCTCGGCGGGAATGGCCAGTCCGGCACGCAGCATCAGCGCGCATAACCCGAGACCCGTCAGCGTCACCGTCTTGCCGCCGGCGTTTGGCCCCGAGATGACGAGCACGCGGGCGTCCCGGTCGAAGTCAAGATCGTTGGCGACCACCTGTTCGCGCTTTTTGAGGGCCAGCAGGGGATGGCGCATGCCGAGCAGGCGAAAGGGCGCGTCGGCGGCGACGATGTCCGGCGGGTTGGCGTCGAGATCGAGCGCGAGGCGGGCGGCGGCTTCCCATTCGTCGAGCTCGGCGGCGGCATCGATGGAGCGCGCAAGATCCGCTGATCGGGCGCCCAGTCGCAGCGAGAGCTCCTGCAGCACGCGGCGCTCCTCCTCGGCGACCATCGACTGGGCAATGGCCAGGTCGTTGCCGATCGACACCAGCGCCGATGGCTCGACAAAGAGCGTCTGTCCGCTCTGCGAAGCATTGTGGACGATGCCGGGGACGGCCGAGCGGCTGCTGGCGAGGACCGGGAAGACGTAGCGGTCGTTGCGCAGCGAGTAATACGACTCGCGCAGGTGGGGGGTGAACGCCGGGTCGTGGAGCAGGCTGTCGAGGCGCGCCTGGATCGACCTGGTCAGACCGCGGACGCGTTGTCGCAGGGTTCCCAGCGTTGGCGAGGCCTCGTCCACGAGCTGCCCGGAGGCGTCAAAAGAGCGCTCGATGGCGCGGGCCAGACCGAGATCGCCCAGCATCGACTCGGCTTTTTCCCACGAGAGCGGCAGGCGTTCGCGCCGCGACTCGACGAAGTCGCGCAGCCGCGTCAGCGCGCGCAGACAGGCGGCCGAAAGCAACAGATCGCCAGATTCGAGCACCCCACCCTTGGCGGCATGGTCGAGCAGGGGCCGCACATCGCGGACATCGCCCAGGGGCAGCCCTTCGCCCTCGTCGCGCAAGAGTCGCGCCAGTTCCTCGCTTCGCGCCAAGGCCCGGACGACCTCGTCACGGCTGACGCAAAAGGGGCGGGCAATCGCGCGATCGTGTCCCGGTTCGGTGCGGGTGCGCGCGGCCAGGGCGCGCCGGATGTCGTCCCAGTGCAGATCTGCGAGGACTTTGTCGTTGAAAGGACGCATGGCGTGGCTTTTGGGCGGCAATTCAGCCGCGCATCAGGTTCGGCGCGTGGCAGGGCCCAAATCATCGCGCTGTCGTGGACACTTCGGAGCGGACAACACGCGCGGCAGAACGCTCACGGCTCGAAGTTGAAGACGACCTCGTCGGCGCGGACGAGCCCCAACGCCTCTCGCGCCGTGCGCTCCAGCACCTTGGGATTGCCTGAGAGCGCCTCGATCTCCAGCGCCAGCGCCTGATTGGCCTTTTCCAGATCGCGGTTGCGGCGCTCGTAGTCGGCGATCTCCTCCTGCAGTCGGCCCTGCGCGCGCAGTCCACCATTGGGCGCCAGCGCCGAGAAGGCGATGAGTCCGGCGGAAAAGACGGCGGCGATGACCACGGGGCGAAAAAAGGGCTTCATGCACTCTTGGGAGGTGAGGAGAGACGCGGGGCTTCAAAAGCGGCGCGGCAACTAAGTCGGCCCGGGCGGCCTGGCAAGAATTTCGGCGGCCACGCGCCAACGCCTCTGAACTCCGGGCATTTTCTCGACCCGTGCGGGCGCATCCACTAAGGAGGCCCGCCTTTCACGCCTCCCCGGTGAGAGGTATCGAGGTCCACCCTTGCGCCACCACTCCCCAGCCATCAGCGCCAACGCCTGCCGCGCGCGCGCCGCCTCATTGCCGTGGCTGGGCATGATCGCCGTGGCCCTCGCCCTGAGCCTCTCGCCCGGTTTCGCACTCGCAGAGCCCGCCGCCAAACCACCGGGGCAAAGCGTCGTCACGGACGGGACGCGCCTCGCCTTCCTCGCCGGCTACCGCTACTGGCCCCAGGGCAAATTCGAAAACAGCGCCACGGGTGCGGGTTACCTTTTGGAACGCCGCGCGCTTGGCGGCCCGCAATTCGCCTTTGATTTCGGTTACCGCGTCTCCCGCAACTGGGATGTCGCCATCGAAATGAGCTTCACCTGGGAATCAATCGACTTTGTGGGCGGCGCCACGAGCCATTCATCGCTGCCCCTGATGTTTGTCGGTCGTTTTTTGCCCTGGCCGGGACGATTTGATCCCTTTGTCGGCATTGGCGCGGGTTACGTCCTTAATTTTTATTCGGGCGGGCGCCTCGGTTACCTCGAAAGCCATTCCATGGGCGCCATGGCGGGCATTAGCTTTTTTTACGCGCTGACCAAACGCGCTTCGCTGATCGCGGAATTGCGCTTCACCTACGCGGTCTCGGAAATGAGCGAACCCTTTCGCAGCCGGATGAGCGGTGGCCTCGCCCTTCTCGTCGGCGCGCAGTGGTCTTTCGCGCCGGCAAATCAAAGTTTGCTGTGAAATAATTTGAACTTTGGGGCGTTTGCCGCCCCGTTTTCGAAACTGGAGCACAGGCGCATGAGTGAAACGAATGGAACCCCCAAGGGACAGGACAGGGATTTCGCCGAGCTGAAGCGGGAAATCATCGAATCCCGCAACCTCATCATCAAGACGGACAACCTGCTCAAGAATCTCCAGGCGGAGCTGAAGAACGTCGCCAAAAAAGGGGCCGAGCAATACAGCCGCACCTGGCTGGCGACGGGCGTGGCCTACGCCATCTTTGCGGTCATGGCGATTGCGATTGGCGTTTTGGCGGCGCGGGTGGCCGTTGGCGCGGAAAAAACGCGCGGCGATCAATTGGCCATTGAACAGGCCGAGGCCAAAAAGGTCGCCACCGACGCCAGGGCTGCTTTGGAGCGCGAAAAAAAGTCGATTCAGGATCGGCAGACCGCCAGCGCCCAGGCGCTCAAAGTCTTCAAGCAGCTGTCGAACGACAAGATGGACGTGCGCCTCAAGGGGCTCGACGCCTCTGTCAAACTCGATCAGTCGCTCTTGAGCGAGCTGGAGCGGGCCGCGCTCGACGATCGCTCGCGCCTCTTGCGCAAGGAGGCCGCCGAAGCCGCGCTGGACAAGGCCAAATCCGCCTTTCGTCGCCAGGACATGAAGGCCGCGGTCGAGTCGTTCGAGCGCTATTTCTCGTTCAGGCCCGAGGGCAAAGAGGTCCTGAACGCGCATTTTTTGGCTGGCGCCGCCTATTTTGAGGACAAGGCCTTTGCCAAAGCCGTTCCGCATTTGGAGAGCTTCGTCGCCGGCGGCAAGACACAGCGCAATCACGATTACGGTTCGGCGCTCCTCGGCCAGTCGCTCGAAAAAATTGGCGAAAAAACAAAGGCCATCGCCGTTTACGAAAAAGGCCTGGCCGATCATCCCTCCAACAGCGTGATGAGAAATCGCCTCAATTCGCTCAAAAAGAACGCCCGCGATGCCATCGCGCCCGCGCCCACCGCTCCGGCTGCACCGGCAACGCCGCCTGCGGGCAATTAATGATGGTTTAATTGTTTTGATGGTTTTGGCGCACGGCATGTAGTTAATGCTGTGCGCTTTTTTATTTGTTTGGTTAAGACACGAAAATAAAGGCGCGCTGAGAGGCGGAAATAATAAAAATTATTCTCCGCATAATTCCCGGGCAGTCGCGATGAGGAGATCCATGTCGGATCCCTGTTGGGGGAATTCGGGCACGCTTTTGGCGAATCCGCGTTCCCCTGCGCGCCGATTGAGCTCGTCGAGGACTTGTTGATCGCGCTTTTGCCGCGCCGCCTCGATCTCGGCCATGGCCGCCAGCTTTCGCAGGCCGCTTTGCAGAATCGGCGTCTTGGGCATCGCGTCGAAGTTTGCCTGATCTTCCTGCGTCCATCTGTCGCGCCGCAGGCTCGAACGGTTGAGCACAAAGCCTTTGAACGGCAGCTTGAGCTCCTGAGCGCGGCTTTGGAAATAGAAGCCTTCGGCGAGGCTCTGGCGTGTCGGCGCGGTCACCAGGAGAAAGGCCGCGTCCGGGCCGCTGAGGAAGGCGCGCATCGCCTTGAGGTCCTGGTTGAGGAACTGCAGGAGCGTGGCGAAGGTGCCCATGAACTGGACGAGTTCGCCGGCGAGCTCGTCTCCCAGGGCGGCGGAGAGGCCCTTTTGGGCGATTTTGGAGGCGGCGCGGGTGAAGAGACCGCCTTTTTTGGGGGTGAGGGCCTTGAAGATGCGCCCGTCGAGCAGGCTGGCCAGACGGCCGGGGGCTTCGAGGAAGTCGAGGGCGTTGCGCGAGGGCGGTGTGTCGAGGACGACGAGTTCGTAGCGCCCGGAGATGAGCAGCCGGTGGAGCGCCTCCATCGCCGTGTATTCGTGCATCCCGGCCAGCATCTGGCTGAGCTGCTGGTAGACGCGGTTGGAGAAGAAGCGCTCGCTTTGTTCGCGCGATCCGCTGAGGCGGCGCACAGCTTCGTCGGCGATTTGGCGCGGGGAGAGGAGCCAGGCGTCGAGGGCGCCGGGAGGATGGATGCGCGCGGCCTTCAGGCGTTCGGGCGAGAGGGGAACCGGGGCTGTGGGATTTTGCGCGACGCCCAGTGTCTCGGCCAGTCGCCGGGAGGGGTCGATGGTGAGCACGAGGACGCGTCGACCGGCACGGGCCGCGGCCAAAGCCAGGGAGGCGCTCGTCGTCGTCTTGCCCACGCCGCCGGCGCCGCAGCAGACGATGATGCGCTGATTTTGCACGAGCTGACCGATGGGGCCGCGCAAGGCGTCTTGAGAATCGGGCTGGGAGAGTGGCAGCGGCTGGGGCTGGACAGGCGCGTCAGGCGGCATGGGCGGCTTTCGTGAGGCGGTGCGCGGCAAGTGGCAGGCAGGGCCGGCCAACGGGCAGGGCAGGGGAGGGCGTCAGGCGGCGAAGGCGTTGTCGAGGTGGCGGCTGAGCGACTCGACCAGGGCGCGTTCGGCCTCGAAGGGCGCGCTGTCGGGTTTGTCGTCGGCGATTTCGGGCAGCGCGACGAGGGGCACCTCACCCAGATGGCGCTTCAGGCGATCGAGTTCGGCCAGGCTCTGCGGATGGCGGCGGAAACGGGTGGCGCCCGGCAGATGGGGATACGCGTCGAGGATGGGCGCGAGCGCCTGGCGTTCCTCGGGGCTGAAGGGGTCGAGCGGGACGCGGTTCACAAAGACAGCGCCCAGGGGGACGTTCGTCGTTCGGAGGCCTTCGCAGAGCTCCATGCACTCGCTGACCGGCAGGGTCTCGGGCAGCGTGGCGATGATCGCGGCGGCCTTGTCCGGGTCGTTGAGGTAGCTCTGGCCCTCGACGAGGTTGTCGTGGATGGGGCCGCTCCTGAAGAGCTTGAGCAGGCGCTCGGGCAGGGCCGTGAGCGAGAGCGTGTGCCCGGTGGCCGGCATGTCGGCGATGATGAGCTCGTGGGTGAGCGTGCCGTCGCAGCGCGTCTGACGCAGGAGAGTGAGCAGCTGGTGGAAGATGCCCAGTTCGCGCAGCGAGGGACCGGCGGCGGCCAGGCGGCGCAGCGCTTCGGAGGCGAGAACGGCGCGGGCCAGCATCTTCGAGGGCATCACCGAATTGAGGTAGTTCTCCTGACCGGTGAGGGCGAGGAGCTGAACTCCCAAAACGCCCTCGGCAATGGGGGCGGGCTCTCCCTCAGGTAACAGGTCGCGGCCAAAGACGCGGGCCAGTGGAGAGAGACGCTCAGCCGGATCGCCGATTTCGGTGAGAAGAACGCGCTTGTGCCTGCGCGCGGCAAAAAGGGCCGCAGCCGCAGAGATGGCTGTCCGCCCGACGCCGCCCTTGCCCGTGACGAGCCAGACGCGGCGGTTGAGAAGGGCGTCGAGAGTTGTCTTGTCCATGCGCGCCAGCGCCTTTCTGTGCTCGCGAGTTCGGCCAGCTCCTGGCGGCGCGAAAGGGTCTCAAGCGGGGACGCGGCCTCTGCCAGACGACAAAGACCGCGCCGATTGAATGGAACCACCTCGGGCCGCGTCAGGCCGATCGTCGGCGCGTCGTCAGCTCTCGTCCGCCGTGGGCTCGCGCCGGATCCGACCGTAGACGAGTTTGAAGAGCTCCATCACGACCATCATCGTCAGGGCGAGGCCGAGCATGATCAGCCACTGGGTGAAGCTCACCGGCTGCAGCCTGAGCACCTTCTGCATGAAGGGGATGTTCATGCAGAGGATCTGCAGGCCCTGGGCGCCGAGGATGCCGAGGATGAGCAGCCAGTTATTGCGGAGCGGCACCTTGAAGGCCGACTGGCGCTCGGAGCGGACGTTGAGCGCCTGCACGTTTTCAATGAGCACCATGAGCAGCAGCAGCAGGTTGCGCGCGGCGAAGACGCCCTCCTCGGTGGCGCCCATGCCCATGCGCTCGATCATCCAATACCAGGCGCCGAAACACAGGCCGGCCATGGCGAGGGAGAAGACGGCGGTCTGCCAGATCATCTGGTGGTTGAAGATGTCCTCGTTGGGCGGCCGCGGGCGGCGCTTCATCACCCCGGGTTCGCCCTTTTCGAAGGCGAGCGCCACGTCCTGGATGCCGTTGGTGGCCATGTTGAGCCACAACA
Organism: Myxococcaceae bacterium; assembly: GCA_017500825.1. Lineage (GTDB taxonomy): Bacteria > Myxococcota > Myxococcia > Myxococcales > UBA5297 > UBA1203. The sequence goes on from JAFVYB010000094.1 coordinate 24,009, forward strand.
GCTGCACCGCGAGCAGCGGCATGGGCAGCCCCGCGAGAATCGAGGCGGTGAAGAGGATGAGCTCGGCAAAGCCGCACGAGACGAGCAGGAACGTGACCTTGCGGATGTTGTCGTAGGCGATGCGCCCCTCTTCGACGCCGGCCTCGATCGAGGCGAAGTTGTCATCGGTGACGACGATCGACGCGGTGTCCTTGGCCACGTCTGTGCCCGAGCCCATGGCCACGCCGCAGCTGGCCTTTTTGAGCGCTGGCGCGTCGTTGACGCCATCGCCGGTGACCGCGACGAAATTGCCCTTCGCCTTGAGCGCCTCGACGATCGCCACCTTCTGCATCGGCGAGACGCGGGCGAAGACGCGGCCGGTATCGATGGCCTCGACAAACGCGGGGCTCGATTCGTCGATCTTGGCCAGGTCGACGCCCACGCGCACCTCGTCCGGGCTCTTCGCGATGCCGAGCTCGCTGGCGATGGCAAAGGCCGTGGCCGGGTGGTCGCCGGTGACCATGACCACGCGGATGCCTGCCTGTCGGCAGCGCTTGACAGCGTCTTTCACCTCGACGCGCAGCGGGTCCATGAAGGCGGCCAGCCCGAGCAGTGTCAGGCGCGGAATCTCGCCCTCGGTCGGCTCGGCGGAAGGCTCGCGGTCGGTCACGCCGCTGGCGATGGCGAGCACGCGGTAGCCGTCTTTGGCCAGCGCCAGTGTCTCGCGCTCGATAAGTTCGCGGTCGACGGGGACGGCCCCAAGAGGCGTGACCATCTGGTCGCAGAAGGCGAGGACAGTCTCCAGCGCGCCCTTGATCGACACCTGCACCGAGCTCTCGCGGCGGTTGAAGGCGGCGGCGAACTTGCGCTCCGACTCGTAGGGAATGGCGGCGATGGACGCGAACCGCTCGCGAATCGCCGCGCTCTCAAGGCCGACTTTGCGGGCAAAGGCGAGCAGCGCGAGGTCCATGGCGTCGCCGCGATCCTCCCAGCCGTCGCCTGTTTGGGTGAGGGTGGCCTCGTTGCAGAGGATGGAGGCGATGGCCGCTTCGCGGACGATGGTCTCGACGCTCTCAGGCTTCAGACCTTCCGGGAACTGAAGCTCGCCGTCGCCGTAACCCTCGCCGCTGACGCCGATGCGCGGACAGCCCGGGATGACGATTTGCTTCACGGTCTGCTGGTTGACCGTCAGCGTGCCCGTCTTGTCGCTGGCGATGCAGGTGCAGCTGCCCAGGCCCTCGACCGCCGGCAGCTTGCGCACGATGACATTGCGCGCGGCCATGCGCTTGACGCCGATCGAGAGCGCCACGGTGATGGCCACCGGCAGGCCCTCGGGGATGGCCGAGACGGCGAGCGCCACCGCGGTCATGAAGATCTCCTGCAGGCCCATGCCGCGCACGAAGTAGCAGATGAGCCCGAGCAGAATGACGACGCCGAGCATGACGACGGTCAGCTGCTTGCTGAAGCGCTCCATGCGCAGGATGAGCGGCGCCTTGGTCGAGTCGCCCAGGGCCACGGTGGCGGCGATCTTGCCGACTTCGGTGCGCATGGCGGTGCCGACGACGACAGCCTTGCAGCGGCCGGTCATCACGCGCGAACCGGCAAAGGCCATGTTGAAGCGGTCGCCCAGCGCCGTCTCCTCGGGGATCTCGCCCGGGCGCTTGTTCGGCGGGATGTTTTCGCCGGTGAGGAACGACTCGTCGATCGAGAGGCTTGACGCTTCGAGGATGCGCAGGTCGGCGGGCACGCGGTCGCCCGATTCGAGCAGCACGATGTCGCCGGGCACGAGCTCGACCGCGTCGATGACCAGCTCTTTGCCGTCGCGCAGCACGCGGGCCATCGTCTTGAGCATCGCCTGCAGCGCCGCCGCGCTCTTCTCGGCGTTGGCCTCCTGGTAAGTGCCCAGCGCGGCGTTGAGAAGGAGCACCGCGAGGATGAAGCCCGCGTCCGTGTATTCCTTGAGGAAGAACGAGAGGACCGCCGCCGCGAGCAGCACATAGATGAGCGGGTCCTTAAATTGGCTGAGGAAGATCTGGAGCAGGGTGGGGGGCTTTTTTGCCGGCAGCTCGTTCTTGCCGTGGCGCCGGAGTCGCTCCGCCGCTTCTTCGGAGTCGAGTCCCGTCGGCGCGGCGCCAAGATCGGCGAACACCCGGTCGAGGGAGAGGCTCTGCCAGGGCGTGGCGTCCGCCTGTCGCGATGGCTGTGGGCTGGGCGCTGCGGTGTCGTTTTTTTGCAGGGGGCTTGAGTTGGTCATGGCGATCTCGCAAGTCGTGCGCGGTCTGAAGCGCTCGAAGGGCGCCCATGCCTCGCGCGCAGGGGGCGACCTCGTCTGAGAGGTGCGGCCTAAAAGCGTGACAAAGAATCGTGAGGCGTCGCGGCACTTCCGCGCGGGCGGCCGAATGAACCCGAGTCGTCCGGGCAGGGGCTGGGCGCCAAAAAAGCGGCGCCTGCTAGTCAGCGTTCCGCGACCGGTCAAGGGGCGCTTTGCGGCGGTTGTGTCGCGTTTTGCGGGCTCGTTTCCGCGCCTGTGGACTGGCCGAATTTTCAGGGCGCGCGCTTTTGTCTGAAACAAAAGCAGGCCTTCGCGCATTGAGTGGCTTCCGCGCGGGAATCTTTACCCCTCCCCCGTATGCCGCGACGCAAGCGGCAAGCGCGGTTTCACCCAACAGGAGCACCCTTAGATGACCCTTGAAGCCCCCCCCCAATTCGACCTCGACCAGGCCATCGAAATCAGTGACGGCAGCTACTGGATCGGCGTGCGCGAAGGCGTCCTGCTCGAATGCAACGTCTTTTTGCGCGTCTTCCGTCAGCGCTCCCAGCCAGCCGTCAACCTGATCATCGACCCAGGCCCGCCGGCGCACCTCAACGCGCTCTCCGAAAAGGTCTCCAGCGTCATCGGCGGCCTGAGCAAGCTCAACCTGGCCTTCGTCAACCATCAGGACCCTGAC
>JAFVYB010000095.1 GCA_017500825.1 Myxococcaceae bacterium
CGGGGGAGCCCGTTTGGGGGGTGTTTTGGGAGGAATTTCGTGGAGAATTGAACAATTGCCGGGCGGTGAAGCGCGAAAATCAACAATTGCCCCGCGCTGAAGCGTTTTTGAGGTTGCCGCGTGCTGAAACGCATTGTTTTGCGTCGCGGCTGAGTGGAAGCGCGTTTTTTGAATGCGCGTTCTGAAACGTAGAAAACAAAAAAGCGCACAGCAGGAAATGAACTGCCGTGCGCCAAAGCGCAGAAAAAAAAACAAATGCCGCGCGCGTCAAGCGCATTGTTTTGCGCCGCGCCCGAGTGGAAACGCGGCTTTATAAGGTGGCGCTGAAGCGCAAAAACAATAAGGAATCACATTTTAAAAGGAATCCAGGATCTTCCAGAGAGATTCATCGGGGATTTCTTCGAGCGCGAGTGTTTTGTCTTCGAGTGTTAAGTCAACGCGGCGGGGCAATCGCGGGATATCCTCTGGGACGGGACGAATTGGAGAAGAAATCATTCTATTCTCGTCAATTGATTTATTTAAATCTTCGACGACGACTTGCGGGTTTGAACCAGCGTTTGTCCCCAAAACATTCATATGGTGACCGACAAAAGAAAGTCGTCCATTGCTGAGCGAGGCGCCCGTGATGGCCATCAGGCCGTCCATGAGGCGGTCGAGTTGATGGAGGCGCAGGAGGAGGCGGCTGTCGCGTGGATCGCAGTTGAGGTGTCGCGTGGCCAGTTGGCAGGCGCGGATGGCGAGTCGTCCCTCACGGGTGGCGGCGATGGCGCTTCCGACGTGGTTTTCGAGGTCGCGTTCGAAGAAGCCGAGCAACACTTCGTCGCTCTGCTCGTTGGGGTGGGAGCGGCGGCGATGGGTGGCGCTGAAGACTGAGTCCCAGCCAGGGCAATAGGGCTTGATGTCGACGATGGGCGTGCCGTCGATGAAGTCGAGGTGGGCGACATCGAGCGTGCCGCCGTCGCGGCCGAGCAGGGGGACGATGGTCATGGCGATGGGGTTGGGGCGGTCGGGCGAACGGCTGGCAAAGACGCCGCGTTCGGAGGCCAGGGGCGCCACTTTGCGCGGACGCGTTTTGAGCGTTTGGCGCACCGAGGCGTGGAACCAGCCGAAGAGGATGATGTGGGTGTTGTGTTCGATTTGGTCGAGCGCGGGCCAATAGGGCTCGAAAATTTCGATGCGCGCGCGATCGCCGCCGCGGCGGACGGCGTGGCGTTCGCTCACCGCGCAGTGAACGCGTCCGATGGGGGTCAGGGTTGCATCCAAAGCCATGATTACTTCCTCCAAGTTGTTGAAATTATTGAAGAATTTCGACCGACCGCCTGCCACGTGGCTTGGCGTGTGGCAACGCGAAAATCACTTGACTTCGATATAATCCAAAAGCAATAGCGGCGCCCGATATTTCGTCCAGTTTTTAACGGAGCCTCGCCGCCGATGCCGTCCGCCCCTCTGTCTGCCCTGGCGACACTTGCCCTTCTCCTCGCACCGCCAACGCCTCAGTCTGCGCCGACAAATGCGCCATCTGAAGCCGTCGCGCCGCCAATGTTGACAGAGAATGCGAGGCACCATGGCGAGGCAATGTCTGAAAAAACGCCTGAATATCGCGCCACTGTCGTCGCTCGCCGTCCGCCACCGCCTGGCACACGCACAAAAATCGACGCGCGTGAATTGACATTGCGCGCGACGACCAACCTCTCCGAAGCATTGGAGCTCGAAACCTCAATCGATATTCAGGAAGGCCCCAAATCGGGGAGTGAATTGCAGATTCGCGGTTTTGATGAGCGCGCGGTATTGGTGCTCTTTGAGGGGATTCCGATTCGCGAGGCTTATGATGGCCATTTTAATATCGCGTCGCTGCCGGCATTCGCCCTGGGCGGCATTGATATTGAACGCGGCATGACCTCGCTTTTGTATGGGCCAAATTCCGGCGGCGGTATTCTCTCGCTCAAAGCGCCCGACAATTGCGACAACAGCGCCGACCTTCGGCTTTTTGGCGGCAATCCGCGTCAGGGGGCGCTTTTGCGCTATGGCGCGGCGGGCAATCTCTGTCGCCGCGTCGGAGATTTTTCGATCTTTTTGGCGGGAAATTACGATCATTCAGACGGCTATCCACTTTCGAAAAAATATAAATCCAACAAAATGAACGCGGTTTATCACGAGGATGGCGGAATACGCGATGGCAGCGAATCCACCCGCGCATCCGCGGCCCTGCTCGCGCAATATACCCCGGAGCGAAACAAAAAAATCTCTTTGTTTTTTAATTATATCCACGCCCCGCGAACATTACCCCTCTTCGAGAGCAGTGGCTATACGCGATATTGGAAATTCAAGAAATACGACACGATTCTCGCCGCGCTTTCCGCCAAGTGGGGACCAAGAATCGCGCCCAGCCGTTGGGGATTTCGTGACGTTCGATTGCAGCTCTACACGCACCAGCATCGCGATGAATTGAATGATTATGAAGACGAGACCTTTTCATCGCTGACCAATAATCCGCTGGCCTGGTTTGTCGCCTCATCCTATGACAACGCCACTTATGGCGCGGCGGCGCAGGCGAGTTTTGCCCTCAATCGCGGCAATCGACTGGAACTGTCAGCCCGCTATCAATTCGACGACAATGAACAGCGCGAGATTCCTGTCGGCAAAACCTATGAAAAATCGAGCTGGGGAAAGCCCGACGCGTTTTCGGCGCATACATTTGCTGGCGCCATTGAGGATTCTCAGGTGTTGGGCGACTGGCGCGTGCTTTTGGGCTTGGGCGCGAGTGGTATGACATTGCGACCGCAGATCTATAGCGGTAAACATTACGCGGCCAAAGATCGAACGCTGCCCGCTGTCGAGGGGCGAATTGTCGTCGAGCGCAACATTGGCGACGAGTGGGTATTGATGATTGCCGGTGGACGCAAGGCGCGCCAGCCCATGCTCAAGGAATTGTATTCAAACAATGTCGGTGGAAATCCAGATCTCAAAAGCGAGTTTGCCTGGATGGGCGAAACAGGGTTTGATTTTCGTTCTGAAAAGATCGGTCTCGACGCCTCGCTGCGCCTCTTTTTTAATTCAATCGAAAATATGATTGAAAAACATTACGATGATTTCCAGAATGTCGGGCACGCCATCACCGCCGGCGCCGAGGTCGAATTCAAATATGTTCCAGTTTCATTTCTTCAGTTTATTGGCGGATATCGATATATGTGTTCACTCGATGTTGAGCGTAATCGTCCGCTTGATTACCGAACGCCTCACAAGCTGCGCCTGACCGCGCGCTATTTGGCGCCATTTGGTCTGACAGTCGGTGTCTCCGGTGTCTACAATTCGACGCAAAACGCGTATTACGCGGATGGCGATCGAATGATTCATGAGAATATAGACGGTTACTTTTTGATCAACGCCAGCGTTCGATATGATTTGACCTTAAAAAATCAAAACGCCGGAATTTATCTCTTCGTCAATGGCCACAACCTGCTCGACGCCAATTACAGCGTTGGCAGTCTGGAGCCGCGCGCCGGACGCGAGATAATGTTTGGTATCGGTGGCAAAATTTAAGGCGCTTAGATTATCGCGTCCTGATGAACGCGCATTGGGCGCCAAAACGCGCCATGATTTCATCAAAACCCGCCATCACGGCGGCATATGACAGGAGAAGTGACGTATGAAGCTGAAAAAAAATTGGTTGATTGCCCTGATGGTTTCAACGCTTTGTTGGTCGCTCATGGCCTGCGGTGGTGAAGAAGAGGAAAGTGGCGACAATGGCGGTGAAAACACAGCGAGCGCGCTTCAGTATTGCGAGGGCGGCGCGTTTAAATATGGCCTTATTGTTATTCAGAAATCGGACGGCACCCAGATCGAGGTCTGCATTAACAATCTGCCGGTTCGCTCGGTGAAGGGCGGCGTCAAGGTGGAAGGCACGACGTGGGATATTGTCGACCGCCAGGGGGTAATGCTCTCGGATATTTTGGACAAGGCGGGTATTGCCGAGGACGACAGCTATCCGGTCAATCTCATTGGTGGCGACGGGTTTGACGCTTTGCGCACCAAAATTCAGGACACGGGCAAGCTGCCCAAGCTCGATTTTATGCGCGCTTACGCCTATATTTACGCCGATGATCCGGGAAACAAGCATCCACATTATCCGGCCATTGGGGACGACGCCTTGCTCGTCGATTACAATTTACAATCCGATGACGAGGTCCCTGAATATATTGGCGAGGGTATCGCCGCGCTGAGCACCATGCGCATGAAGGTGGTGGAAAAGGCCGACGCGGCTGATTTTGGCGGTGAGGGCGTCTATTACGGCATTATTGAGATCAATCCAGCATATAGCGCGGAAAAGTGACTGAATCTGAACGTTTAAATCATTAAACCGACAAAAAAAGCGGCCTTCTGGAGGATATTCTGGAAGGCCGTTTTGTTTTGGGAAATCGATTTGTTTAATGGCGTTGGTTTGAAAAGATGAATTTGAATTGATTAGGAAGTCACGGCGTTGCCCCGACCCTGGCGCGTGGCGCGCATACCGCCGACTGAAAAGCCGTCGCGATCTTGGAGGACCTCGCGCATGTTTTGGCGGAAGGCCTCGCTCATGCGTGCCGGATCCATTTGTTCGTATTGCCAAATGGCGGCGTCCTTCATGCGGGCGCGCTGTTTGTCGAGAAGGTCGTCGAGGCGGCAGACAACTTTTGCCGGATTGCCGACCGCCACGCTGTTTGGGGGGATAGATTTGGTCACCACCGAGCCGGCGCCGACGATGACGCGCGGGCCGATGTCGACGCCGGGCAAAATGACTGTGCGCGCGCCAAAGTGGCAGCTCTCGTGGATTGTCACGCGTCCCAGCCGTGTCGCGTCCAGCCATTCGTTGCACATGGCGTCGTGGGCCAGGATGAGGCAGCCCTCGCCAAAGCCGCAGAAGTCGCCAATCGAGATGAGGTGGCAGTGGGAGGTGTCGATCCAGGTCGAGGCTGGGAGGTTGACCTGGCGGCCAATGGTCATGCCCATCTCGCGCAACCGCTGCCAGCGCCGTTCGTTGCGGCGAATTTGGAGGTGGTCGGACAGGCGAGACAGCTCGTCGGAGAGGTGGCGGGAAAGGACGCGGGCGCCTGTGTCGATGAGTTGGTTGAGCGACGAGACGCCGGGCACGCGGCGGAGAGCGTCTTCCAGCGCTTGAATCAGTCGACGCGGATCTCTCCCCTGAGTCGTGGACGCGCGCGCCATGGCCTGCCTCCTGTGGTTGGGGCTGTCGCCCAAGCTGGCGAAGGTAGGTCAGCGCGGTCGAGGTGGGGAGTGTCGACGCCCGCCTATGGCCGAGGGGCGCGACGTGGCGGCGTTTGGCGTCACGCGCGGGCTTGGGAAAACGCTGCGCCGGCTCATTCGCCGCAGTTTTGCAGGATCACGCGCTGTTCGGGCTCGGCCGAGAGGGGGGCGTCTTCGGGATAGGCCTCGGCAAAGTAGGAAGCGACCGTCTCCAGGTTGATGTAGGGCGCCTTTTTCTCCTCGCCCGCGACCGACTTGAACATGCTGAAGCTGTCGCCACCGCCGAAGATGTAGCTGTCGAGCGCGATGTTGACGGTCCCCTCTGCCTCAAGATTGAGCTTCGTGTAGCAGCTCTCCTCGTCGGCGGCCTGGCAGTCGCGCTGGCGCAGCTCGATCGACACCACGCGCTTGCCTTCTTGGGACACGTGACCGTTCGCGTCGATGCTTTGCGCCTGCTGGCTGCAGTCGAGGGTGACGCGGGCGCCGGCGATCTGCAGGTAGCCGCCAGGGGGATCGAGCGGGAGGTATTCCATGATGCTGTGCTCGAAGACTTGTTTGAGGACCTTGTAGGAGATGGTCGCCATCACAACGTCGTTGTCGTAGGGCAGGATGTCGCGCAGGACCTTGCGCTGGACACCTCCTGGCGGCAGCGAGTCGCGCACTTCGCACACGCCGTCGCTGCGGATGGAGCCGCCGTTGACGATGGCGATGTCGGGCCTCTCGTCGGTGTCTTCGTATGGGGAGTTGTAGAAGGCCTCGGCCACCATCTGGCCGATGGCGTTGTCCTTCAGGCGAACCGAAGTGCGCTGGATGTCGACGACGCCGCCCAGGTAGCCAGTGACACCGTCGGGATCAGCGACAAAGCGCGCGCACTCTTCGTTGTAGACGGCGCAGCTGCCAAGGGAGAGGACGGCCAGGGGGCAGAGGGCGGCGAGAAGGGCGCGAGGCGGGCGGAGATTGTAGGAAGAAGTGGGCGACATGGGGACACCTGAGGGAGAGGCGTGAAGGGGGGAGGAGACGGGTGTTCGCGGGCTGGTCCGCTCAATAGAACAGGCGCGCGGTGAGGAAGGCGTTGATGCCCTCGCGCGGCAACAGGCCGGGCATGCGGAGGCTGTCGGGGCGCGGCACCTCGTCGTAGGTCTGGGTGTTGAAGACGTTCTGGACCGTCAGGGCGAACTCGACCAGGTCGCCCAGGCGCTGCGTCTTGAGCTGCGCGCCGAGCAGGAAATAGGGTGCGATACTGTAGGAGCGCTGCGCTTCGAGCACGCTGCGGGCATTGTTGCGACGTTCGGCGCCGTATTGGGCGAGGAGCGAGAAGTCGAGATAGGGCCCGATCGGCAGCATGGCCGCCCAGTTGAAGCGCAGCTGCGGGACGTTGGTCAGGTATTGGAAGCCGTCGTAGGCGGCCAGGTCCTCGGCGCGGAACCAGGAGCAGTTGATGAAGGTGTAGGCGCGGCTGCCGGTGAACTCGAAGCGCAGTTCTCCTTCGGCGCCATAGACGCGGACACCGAGGTCGCGGTTGGCGAGCGGGCTGACATTGCCGGTCTCATCCACCGCCATGATCGGGTTGGACAGGTAGTTGAAGAAGGCGTTGGCGCGGATGCGCATGCGGCTGGGCCCGACGGCGAGGGTCGTCTCGACGCTTGCCTCAACCGTGTCGACCGTGGCGGGGCTCAGCGCCGGGTTGCCCTCGGAGCGGCCCTGGGTGAGCTCGTTGTCCAGGACGCTGTCGGAGAGTTCCTGCATGGTCGGCGCGCGGAAGGCGCGGCCGTAGAGCAGCTTCAGTGTCCAGCTGGGAACCGGCGACCAGACGAGGCCAAGGCGCGGGTTGATGCTGGGGACGAAGTGCGTGCCTTCGGGGATGATCTGGCCGCCTTTTTCATCGGTCTTGGGCAACTGGGTGACATCGAGGCGCGCGCCGACAGTGAGGGCAAAGGTGCGATGCAGCTGCCAGAAGTCCTGCAGCACGAGGGCGCCGATGAGGCGGTTTTTGATCTCCGAATAAGACTGCAGCGGAGCCCCGGAGACAGGGAGCATGGCCCCCCCGGCGTTGAGCGTCTTGTCGGAGAAGTTGAGCAGGTAGTCGTAGCTCGGCAGGCGCTGCATCTCGCCCGAGAGGCCGACGGAGAGGCGGTTGGTCTTGCCCAGGTTGAAGTCGGCGCTGACATCGAGCCCAAAGCTCTGGACCGTGTAGCGCGTCTCCTCGAACAGGCCGTCTTCGGCGATGACGCCGTTGTCCGGGTCGAGCGAATAGTGGTCGGGCGCAATCTGGAAGCGGCGGTCGATCATCTGCTGATCAAAGAAGGCCCGCGCCGTCAGCGTGCCGATGCCGATCGGCTGCTCATGAGTCACGTCGGCCATGATCGCCAGCCAACTGAGCTCAGAGTCGCTGCCAACCACGTCGAAAAGACCGACCAGCGCGCCGCGATCTTCGTAGAGCACCCGGGCAAAGGCGCGCGTCCTGGCACCGCCCTGCTTGCTACGGCGCAACTCGATGCCGGCGTTGACCCATTGGCCGTGGTCGTCGGTGATGCCCGCCGGATCGTCGGCGCCTTTGTGCCCCGCCCCCTCCATCGTGGAGGAGAGCGCGTCCTGCTTGATGTCGGCGCGATAGCCGTCGCTGCGGCGGTAGCTGGCGTCACCGTAGAGATACCAATTGCTCTGGCCAAAGCGGACGCCCGCCGAGGCGTGGCCGTCGACCGTCCCAAAGAGGCCGCCCGAAATGACCGCGTTGACGCCCTCCCGCCGCTTGGGGACGAGGTTGATGGTGCCGAGCGTGGCGCCGGTGCCGTGGAGCGCCGAGCCAGGACCGCGCAAAACCTCGACGCGCTCCAGGTTTTCGGTCGTCAGGTTGAGCATGGGCTTGGCGTCGTAGGGGCTGTTGAGGCGGTGGCCGTCATACATCACGAGGAGGGCGCCATCGTCGTAGAGGCCGCGCACGGCGACGCGGTGGAAGCCCTGAACGTCGCGCGAGGTCTCCATGCCCGGGACTGTCTTGAGGACATCCGAGAGCGTCTTGAGGCCGAACTCGCGCATCTGATCCTCGGAGACGCCGCTGGCGATGGCCGGGGCCAGTGTCACGGTTTCCGATTTGCGCGAGGCGAGGCTGGTCACGTCTTCGGCGCCATACAGCGTGGCCGTCTCCTCAATGGCCAAGGAGAGATCGGTCACTTCGCGCGTGCGCGACTTGCGGATGTTCTTGGCGGAGGAGAGCTCGGAGGCGGGCGGGTTGACGCCGATTTCAGCCGTGGCGGGCGGTCCGTCGTGTTCGAGCGAAGGCGCCGGGGCGTTTTCCTCCGGGATAAGGCTCTGGGGCTGCGCTCTCTTGCGCTTGAATTGGCCGCGTTTGGGCTTGGCGGGCGTGGCGCTCGCGACACTCGCGGAACTCTCACCGCTCATGGCCGCCTCTGCCGCGCGGGCCGCTTCGCTGCCGATGTCGTCCCCTCCAGTGGCCATCGTCGCGGCGCCCGACTCTGTGTCCTCCGCGGCGGCGCCCTCTTCATCGCCCGAGGTGTCCTCGCCGCTGTCGTCCTCTTCGGCGTCGCTCTCCGCGTCGTCAGCCGCAGGCGGTGGAGGTGGAGGCGGAG
>JAFVYB010000096.1 GCA_017500825.1 Myxococcaceae bacterium
CAACCATTGGTTTTTCCCCCTCGTGCTTTCAGGGCAAATGAGTGCGACCGGAGCACTCACGATTCGCGCTTTCCGAGCGGCGTCTTGGAATGAGTGTTTTTAAAGATTATTGAAATGATTCAACAGAATGATTCCTGAGCGGTGCAGTGGAGCTCCAACAAAACGTTTTTAAATGTTTAAAATATAAAACAATTCGGAAACGCGTCTTTGGGAAAAGTTCTTTTTTGAACAAACAAATGTTGGCATCTATTTTGCGGCCACCCACCCCGCCCGCCCCACCCCTCCCTCCAGCACCTCCGCCCCGTCAAAATACACGTTGGCCAAATTAAAATCAGCCAATCATTTGGGGGAGTCCATTTGGGGGGAAAATGCTCGTTTTTTGAATAAATTAAATCGAGCTAATTCAGGTTCAAATCGAAATAAAAAAAAGAAAATCAAAACTGCCGCGCGCCAAAGCGCTTTTAAGCTGCTCCGCGCTGAAGCGGATTTGTAATGCCGTGCGCCAAAGCACAAAAACAATAAGGAAACGCGTCGTTTTAAGTAATTCCCCTGGGGCCAAAGATCGCTGTGCCGACGCGGACGATGGTGGCGCCTTCCTCGATGGCGATTTCAAAGTCGCCGCTCATGCCCATGGAAAGGTGTTTGAGTCTGTTCTGACGGGCGGCTTTGGCAAGCGCGCGGAAGACCTGGCGTGATTCGTCCTCGGACAATTCTGCGGGAGGAATGGCCATCAGCCCATCGATGCGCAGGGCGGCCAATGGCTCAAGCGCGCGCAAAAAATCGGGCAATTCAGCAAGAGAGACGCCGCCTTTTTGCGCTTCGTCGAAATTGATCTCGACCAAAACACCCATTTGTTTTGTCAAGGATGACGCGCGGCGATTCAATTCTTCGGCCAACGCCAAATCATCGAGCGATTGCACGCAGGAAGCGGCGGCGACGGCGTATTTGGCCTTGTTGCGCTGAAGCCGTCCAATGAAATGAAAATCAATGTCAGGCAAATGGCCGAGTCTTTGCGCCTTGTCGCGCAATTCCTGGGCGTAATTCTCGCCAAAAAGCCGCTGTCCGGCCTGGTAGGCCTCCACGATGGCCGCGTCTGGTTGAAATTTGGAGACAGCGACGAGGGTGACATCCTCTGGTGACCGAGCGGCACGCCGCGCCGCGTCCGCGACGCGCCTGCGGATGGCGTCGAGATTTTCGCGAATACCCATTGTATGATCTCCTCAAAACAGCCCGGTGACTCACAACAGCCTTCATCAAACCAATCTTTTTAAAATCCACCCGAACCGCGCCCAGCCCTTTTCGGAAAGCGATGAGTTATTGTCTTTGGTCCGAACTTTTGAATCAGGCGATAAAAATTAGATCGAACGCGTTCATCTCTGGAGAAAAGACAATAAAAAAGCGGCTCAATATATAAAATTAAAACCGCGTGTTTAAACGTCGCCCATCGATGGCGCCATCGACAAAAGCGACAGCGAAGCGCCATTGAACCACGCCGCCGCCCTAAAAAAGCGGCGCGCCAAAAAAGTGGCCCCGGCAATGGACGCGCGGGGCCAACCACAATCCAAAAGGCGATAAAAAGCGGAATTAATGCGCAGCGGCGCCGAGCTTTTGACGAATGGCGTCGACCACCATGCCGATGGCCACGTCGTTATGGCCGCCGTGGGGGACAATAACATCGGCCCAGCGCTTGGATGGCTCGACAAAGCCGTAATGCATGGGGCGCACCGATTTAAAATACTGGGCGACAATGGCGTCGAAATCGCGACCGCGGTGTTTGATGTCGCGCGTCAGGCGGCGGACGATGCGCTCGTCGCCGTCGGCATCGACGAAGATCTTGATGTCGAGCTCCTTGCGGATGGCCTCGATGCCCAGGACGAGGATGCCTTCGACGATAATTGCGTCGCCGGGATCGACCGGGATGGTTTCCTTTTCGCGCAGGCAATTGACGAAGCTGTATTTGGGCTTTTGGACGCCCTCGCCCGACTTGAGGAGCTTGAGGTGGCGCACCATCAACTCGGTGTCGAAGGAGTCCGGGTGGTCGAAATTGACCTCCAGCCGCTCCTCGAAGCTCAGGTCCGAGAGGTCTCGGTAATAGGAGTCCTGATCGATGAGGGCGATGCGACAGTCCTTGAGGCGATCGCAGACCTTGCGCGCGACCGTGCTCTTTCCGGACGCTGTCCCGCCCGCGATGCCAACGACGATGGGTCGGTTCATGGGGCGGCGCATCTGGTGCAGAAGTCGGAGGTTGTCAACTTTGCAAGCCAGCCGAGCGCCCATGGGCAAAAGGCGCTGTTTTGGGGCGGTTTTGGCGGCGGTTTGGAGGGAGGTTTTGGCGCGATTTTCCTCGCCATCGCCGCGCGCGGGCCTGCTAGGAGGCGCGCCCCATGAGCATTCGCTATTGCCCGCTCGGGTCCGGTTCGAGTGGAAATTCCTTCTGGGTGTCCGGCGGCGGCGTCGAGCTGCTCGTGGACTGTGGCCTGAGCGCGCGACAGCTTGAGGAGAGGCTGGTCGGGGTCGGCGGAGCGCTGGAGCGCATTGACGCCATTGTCTGCACGCACGGCCACCGCGATCACATTCTGGGAACGGAGATCCTCGCCTGTCGCCGCGGCAAACCGCTGTGGGTCACGCATCAGACCTGCGAGTTCCTCTCGCGCAAAATCCCCCACGAGCTGATCCACTGCCTGAATCCAGATGGACCGACGCGGATCGGTGGCCTGTCAGTCACGGCGACGCCGACGCAGCACGACATCCCGGGATCGGTGGCGCTCGTGTTGAGCGATGGCGAGGTTTCGCTGGGCGTGGCGACAGACCTGGGGCGCGTCACCCCGCGCGTCGTCGACGCCCTGAAATCGCTCGACGCCCTGATTCTGGAGATGAACCACGACGAGGAGATGCTCGCGCGCGGCCCCTACCCCAACCATCTCAAGCGGCGCATCCTCAGCGACTACGGGCATCTCTCGAACGCGCAGGCGGCCGGGCTCCTCGATCACATCCTCCATCCGGGGCTCACGCAAATCGCGCTGGCGCACCTCTCCGAGAAGAACAACACCCCGGCGCTGGCGCTCGCCATGGCCGAAGCGGCGCTGCGGCGACACGGCTCCCGGGCCGAACTCATCGTGTGCGAGCAGTCTCGGGTGGGAACGCCGCGTGAAATTCGCCGCAGGGATGGCTGTTCAGCGGCACCATTGGCAGAGGCTGCGTGTTGAGCACCGGGGCCATCGTAGGAACGGGGCTGGGCGCGTGTGGTCCATGGGACAATTTGTCCGTGGGATGGCGGCCTCTCTGACACTTTGACGCGCCGCGAGTGTTGTTATCGACGCGTAACCCCTTGAAATCATTGAACTTTTACAAAACACCGAGATGGCCTGCTTCTTGCGATCAGCGCCGCACTTTTCTCAGGTGAGGTTTTAGCCGACATGCCCACACTTTTGCGCCGACTCCCTCTCGCCGCGCTGCTCTGCCTGGCCGCCGTGCCCCTGGGCCGCGCCGACACGGTCTTCTCCCTCTACTTCAACAGCGAATCCGAGAGCGTCATGAGCTACGAGGAGTGCCGCCAGAAGGAGACGCAGACCGTCTATTACGACTGCGGATCGAACCTGGGGATCAAGCTGGTCATCTACGCCTCGCCCTCGGGCGCCTGCACCAACGTCCCCGGCACGGACGCCATCATCCTGCTCTCGGAGCGCACCATCAGCACGGGCTCGGAGTGCAGCGGGACGCTCTCGATCGATCCCGGCGACATCGTCGGCGACGCCTGCGAGTGCAACGCGACGCAGAGTCTGCAGCTGTGCGCGGCCACCAAGTATCAGGCCTACAACTACGAGACGCTGCTCACCGAGTGGGTCGAGGACGAGACGGTCAGCCTCTCCATCTCCTACGACAGCAAGCCGCCGACAGCGCCGACGCTCGACAAGGCCGATCCTGGCGACGAGGCGCTCCACCTGAGCTTCAGCGGACCTTCGGACATCACCGAGTATGTCGCCTGCGCGCGGGCTGTGGACGGTTCGTCGGGAGGTGAAGGCGAAACAGGCGGAGAGGCGGACGCGGTCGTCGACGAGGTGAGCGCCATCGTGCGCGCGGCTGTGGGCGGGGTGCCGACCCGTGACGGTGAGACCGACGCGACTGAGGGTGAGGACTCGGGCACAGAAGCGATCTGCGAGGTCGGCGTCTCTCCTTTTGAGGATTGCGAGAAGACCGCCACCTTTGAGGGCAGCGGCACCACGAGCGGCGTCATCCGCGATCTCGTCAACGGGCAGGCCTACAGCGTGACGATCGTCGGGCGGGACGCGGCCGGCAACTACAGCCCGGTGAGTGAGGCCATCGAGGGGACGCCGATGGACGTGCAGGACTTCTTCGAGGCCTACGTCGAGGCGGGCGGCGGCGAAGAGGGGGGCTTTGGCTGCGCCAGCGCTGGTCCGGGGCACGGCGTCTGGATGGGATTCTTGCCGCTCATCGGCGCGCTGCTTCTCGGACAAAGGCGGACAAGGGGACGAGGCGGACGGAGCTGCGATCTGGGAAACGCCCAGGTGACGCGCGGTCAGGGGGCTGATCGATGAACGCCAACACCCTCCAAAAGAGCGCCTTGACGCACACAGGCCTGACGCTCGCCCTGTTCTCGCTCCTGTCAATCGCCCTCCTGCCCTGCCCCGTGGCGAACGCCGCTGACAAAGGCGACTTTGCCGCCACCTTCGAGGCCCAACCCGAAAGCCCGCGCGACTGGGAGCTCGAACTGGGTGGAACATTCTTCACCCCGCGCATCGACGACGAGTCCGGTCTGAGCGGCGCGCCCTACGAGGAGATCTTCGGCAAGCGGAAACTGTGGCTCTTCGAGGCCGAGCTCGACTTTCAGATCGTCGACCTCCTCGGGCCGCTCGGCGTGGGCCTGAGCGCGGGTTACGGCTGGGTCAGTGGCAAGGGGGTCTACAGCGACACGGGCGAAGAGGCGCTGGACTCGACCTCGCTGATGATCGTCCCGCTGCGCCTGATGCTCGTCTACCGCTTCCAGCTGTTCGACCGCATGGGCGTGCCGCTCATCCCCTTTGCCAAGGCCGGGCTCGCCTACACTTTCTGGTGGGTCAACGGCACAGACGGCGACATCGCCAAAGTCGACGACCGCAAGGCGCGTGGCGGCAAGTGGGGCTACACCCTGGCCATCGGCCTTGCGCTCTCGCTGAACTTCATCGACGCGCGCGTGGCCCGTGAGTTCGACCGCAACTGGGGCATCAACGACACCCACCTGATCGTCCAGTTTGTCCACAGCACGGCCGACAACTTTGGCGGCGATGGCTTCGACCTGTCGCGCGACTCGCTCTACATCGGCCTCGGCTTCGAATTCTGAGAGGGATGCCAGGGCCGCGACGCGCGCGGTGAAAAACGCGGTTTGGGGCAGCGCTCCCCTGTCGAAAAGCCGACGCGCGAGCGCCCCGAATGTCGATTGCCCCTCGGAAGACGGATGTGCTAGCGCGCACCGGCTTTTTTGGCGGCTGCCGCTCTCTGGCGACGCCCTCCCCTCTTAACGACGGTCTCAGGAGCCTCCATGCGACCTGCCTACGCCCGCTCAACAGCCCGTCCCGGCGCGCCCGCACGCCTCGGCCTGTGCCTCGCGGCGTTCGTGGCGTTCACCGCGCTTTCAGGCTGCACCACGCGGCCCGATCAGATGGAGCTGACCCCGCCGGATCACGTCTTCACCGGCGTTGGTGAGGAGCTCTGGTTCAAGGCGCTGCCCAAGGCCAAGAACGGCAAGCGCTTCCCCAAGCTGCAGGCCGATGTCCGCTGGAGCACGAGTGACGAAAGCGTCGTCGCCATCGACGCGGTGGGGCGCGCGCGCTCGGTCGGGCCGGGGCAGGCTGTCCTCACTGCCACCCTGGGCAAGCTCAAATACGACGCCCGCGTCGAGGTGCGCGTCATTGCCCGCGTCGTTCCAGCCGTCGAAAGCCTGACGCTCACGCTGGCGATGGACGCCGAGGGCAACCCTGTCCGCGAAGCCAAAACCGTCAGCGCCACCGTCTACGACACGCTCGACCGTCGCCTGGAGGGCGTGAAGCCGCGACTGCGCTGCCTCGACGAAAACGTCTGCCGCACCTCCAATGATCAGGTGCTGCCGGTCGATTTCGGCAAGACGACGCTTGAGCTGCGCTCGGAAAAGGCCACGACCCGCATCCCCGTCGAGGTCGTCCGCGCGACCGCCGCCCAAAAGTAAGGCGACACGCCCTCTTCCCCCGTTTGCAGACCGACTGAGTCGCCGTGAGAGCGACCCAACGCGCGCCAGAGCCCTCCCTCATCAAGGCCGCCCGCAACAGGACGCATTGACCATGAACGACAAATCGAACCGCCGTCCGACACCGAGGCTCTCGCCGAATATCTTCAGCAAGCGCCAGTCGATCCTCTCCCCCACCAACGCGCCGCGCTCCGGCATTTTCGATCTCGACCGCGACGACGACGACAGCATCGAGACGACGCGCGTCACCAAGCTGGCGCCACAGAAGATCGAGACGCCCACAGAGGCATGCCTCGTCCAGATCTACGGCCCGGAGATCGGCAAGCGCTACGAGCTCGACGTGCCGGACTTCACCGTCGGCCGCGAATTGTCGAACAACATCGTCGTCGACCTCGACAACGTCTCGCGGCGCCACTGCGCCTTCCTCAACCGCGGCGGCAAAATCTACGTCGCCGACCTCGGCTCGACGAATGGCACCTTCCTCAATGGAGAGGAGCTGTTGACCGAGAAGCTGTTGAGCACGGGCGATCTCATCAAAGTCGGCAGCGCCATCTTCAAGTTCCTCTACGGAGGCAACGTCGAGGCGCTCTACTACGAAGAGATCTATCGGATGACGATCGTCGACGGCCTGACGCAGGTGAACAACAAGCGCTACTTCCTGGAGTTCCTCGAACGGGAGATGTCGCGCTGCCGTCGCTACGAACGCGATTTGGCCCTGCTGATGTTCGACATCGACCACTTCAAGCGGGTCAACGACACCTATGGCCACCTGGCCGGCGACGCGGTGTTGCGCGAGCTCGGCGCCCTGCTCAAGACGCGCGTCCGACGCGAGGAGTGCTTCGCCCGCTACGGCGGAGAGGAGTTCGCGCTTGTCCTGCCGGAAACCGGGCTCAAGGCGGCGCGAAGTTGCGGTGAGCGCTTCTGCTCCCTGGTCGCCGAACACGAGTTCGCCTTTGAGGGCACGGTCATCCCCACGACCATCTCGATCGGCGTGGCGCTGATGCAGGCCGATACCGTGGACACCGCGCAGTTCATCAAGCTGGCCGACGCTCAGCTCTATCGGGCCAAGCACGAGGGCCGAAACCGCGTCTGTGGTCCCTGGTAGCCCTTCCGCTGGCAGTCCAACCGCGCGCCATGTCCATTGATCCCAGCCTTCTGGCCAAGCTCCCCACCATCAAGCTGCGCGCGCGGGCGGTGGTCGAAGGCGTGCTCAGCGGCCTGCACAAGAGCCCGTATCAAGGCCAGTCCGTCGAGTTCGCCGAGCACAAGGAATACGCGCCGGGAGACGAGCTCAGGCATGTCGACTGGAAGGCCTTCGGCAAGCTCGATCGCTATTACGTCAAACGCTTCGAGCACGAGACCGAGCTCAGCGTCCTGATGGCCATCGATGCCTCTGGTTCGATGAACTACGGCTCGACGCCGCTCACCAAGCTCTCGACGGCCGCCACCTTCGCCGCCGCGCTGGCCCACTTGCTCATCCGCCAACAGGACGCGGTGGGGCTTTTGATCTTCCGCAATGGCGCGTTCTCGTATGTGCCGCCGCGCTCTGGAGCTGGCCATCTGCGGGTCATCGTCGAGACACTGGACGCGCTTGAGGGCGAGGGACGCTGCGATTTGGAGTCGATGGCGAAGGCCTTGGCCGAGAAGTCTCGACGGCGCTCAGCCATCTTTGTCTTTTCCGACCTCTTTGACGGCGCGGACGGCGGGCTCGACGCTCTTTTGCAACTGCGCTTGCGCAAGCACGACCTCACGCTCTTCCACATTCTCGATCCCGATGAGCTCACCCTGCCCTTCGACGACCCGACGCGCTTTTTGTCGATGGAGGGCGACGGCCTCGCGCTGGAGGCGCATCCGCGGGAGCTGCGCGCGTCCTATCTGGCGGAGATGTGCGCCTTCCTCGACGAAACCGAGCAACGGGCCACCGCGCGGGGCAGTGACTATCTGCGGGTGAGCACCGACGACGCCCTCGACCGCGCCCTGCTGCGATTTTTGGCGCGACGCGAACGCGCCCGAAAGGATGGGAGGCCTGCCTGAACATGGCGCTGAGCTTTGCCCACCCGGAACTGGCAGTCGGCGCGCTCCTGGCGCTGTTGCCGCTCGCGATCCACCTCTTCAACCGGCAGCGGGCCCGTCCCAGGCCCTTTGGCGCCATCGCCTTTTTGATGCGCTCCAAACGCCAGACAGCGCGCGCCCTGCGATTGCGCAAAATCCTCCTCTTCTGCGCGCGAACGATGCTCCTGCTGGCCGTGCCGCTGGCCCTGGCCCGACCCCATTTTGTCCAGCCGACCGAAAGCGCCCAGGCCAAGGGTCCCACCGCCACCGCCATCGCCATCGACACCTCCCTGTCGATGCGGGCGGTCGACGGCGGACGCACGCGCTTTGAACGCGCCCAGGCACTGGCACTCGACGCGCTGCGCGAAGTGCCCATCGGCGACCCGGTCGCGGTCATCGACTGCGCTTCAGACGCCGGTGACGCGGTCACGCCCGGCTTTGACAGGGAAGCCTCGCGCCGTGCGATCGAGTCGATGTCGCCGACCCACGCCTTTGAAGATCTCAGCGCCTGTCTCTCGCGCGCGACACAGGCACTCGCAGCCTCGCCTCTGCCCAACAAGCGCGTCCTGCTGGCGACCGATCTGGCGCAGGCGGGATTCGATCTCGGCGCCCCCACCCCCACGGTCCAGCTGCCCGACGGAACAGTGACCAAACCGGCGCTCATCCTCCTCGACGCGGCCGATGGCGACGCCCCCCTGGCCAATGCGGCCATTGCCGACCTCGACATCGAACCTGTCCCGGCCCTTGGCCGCGCGACTTGGCGCTTCAGCGTCACGGTCCAGAACAACGGTGAAGGCGCGCTCAGCGATCTCGGCGTGCGCCTGCGCGTCGACGGAGAAGTCGTGGCCAAAGGATTTCTCGACATCCCGCCACGCCAGAAGGCCGTGCAGATCTTCACCCACCGCTTCGACAAGAGCGGCGGTGGCGCCATTCAGGGCAGCGCCGAGATCGATTCCGACGCGCTCGCCGCCGACGACATCCACCACTTCACGCTCGACATCCCCCGCGAGGTGCGCGCGCTCGTCGTCAACGGCAGCCCGCATCCCAACCGCTTCCTCGACGAAACGTTCTTTGTCCGCGCCGCGCTCGACGCCCCGGGCAGTCCCGTGCGCACCATCCCGCGCGAACTCGACGCGCTCACGCCCGAAGACCTCTCCGCCTGCGATCTCGTGATCCTGGCCAACGTGCGCGCGCTGTCCCCGGCCCAGGTTTCCGCGCTTTCGAGTTTCGTCGACAGGGGTGGCGGCCTCTTCATCAGCCTCGGCGATCAGGTCGACGCAGATCTCTTCAACGACCGCCTGGGCGCGCTCCTCCCCCGTCGGCTGCGCCTCCTCAAAACCGCTGTCCATCCCAAGGCCCAAAGCCCCAAACGACGCGCCGCCCGACTCGGTTCGCTCGACCTCTCGCATCCGGCGCTTTCGCCCTTCGCCGCCGAGGATGGCGAAAGCCTGATGGCCGCGCATTTCTTCAGCTACTTCCTTCTGGAGGCGGAAGGGCAGCCCACGGGGCGCACGCTGGCCAGCTTTGACGACGGCGCGCCGGCGCTCATCGAACGCAAGCAGGGACAAGGCCGCGTGATGCTCTTCACCTCCTCGCTCGATCGCGCCTGGAGCGACCTGCCCATCCGCGCCGCCTTCCTGCCGCTGATGCAGCGCCTGATGGGGTCTCTGTCGCGCACCCTCGAAGTCACGCAGAGCGATTCTTTGCGCGTCGGCGAGGTCAAAACGTTCCCCCTGCCCTTTGCCGAACGCCTCCGGGAGGTGGTCGCGCCCGACGGAGAGCGCTTCAGCTTCGACGAACCGCCTTCGCCCGCGGGCGTGCGCTTTTCGAAGACGAACGCGCCCGGCGTCTACGAGGTGAGCGGCCTCAGGCAAGGAGAGCTCACACGGCTCAGGGCGCGCGATTTCGCCGTCAACGTCGATCCGGTGGAGAGCGACCTCAGGCGAATCGATGTGGACGAGCTCAAGGCCTGGTTTGGCGACGAGAACGTCACGCGGCGAACAGCTGCGGGAACAGGGGGGCGGGGCGAGGACGGATGGCCGCTGTGGAGCCTGCTTCTGGCCCTCGCGTTCTGCTGTTTTGTCGCTGAGTGCCTGCTCCTGCGCCGCTGAACGACAGGTTCGTTCGGCAACGCGACGACGGGAAAATGCCCGCCGGCCTTTCCTCAGCGCCCGATGGGGATGGACACGACGCGCAGGCGATTTTTGCCGTCACCCTTGCCCGCGCCGACAGAGGTCAGCCGCAAGCGTTCTTCCGACTTTCGCGCGCGGTAAAACCCCGTCCAGAGGCTCAGCGCGTCGCCCTCGAAATGGCGCGAAACGCGGACCGGAAAGCGATCGCGGATGATCTCGCCCGCCTGCCAGACACCGGTGGGGTATCGCCCCTCGGCCGGCCAATGATCGGCGTTGAGTCGCCCCGTGGCGCCGTGCGCCTCGCCATGGACGAAGATCTTGTAGTTGACCTCGGGCGGCCGCAGCACGCGCCAGAAGAAAGTCACATCGACTGTGTCTCCGGGGCGCGGCATGCGCGGGAAATAGTCGAAGGCGACCAGCTCGATGGCGTGATCAAAGATCGCGCCTTGCAAGATGGCGGTCGAGGGCACCTCCGACACGAGGAGCGACTGGACTGGTCCTCGATCGAATTCGGCGCGCTTCGCGGCCGGTGTCGGCGCGCGCTCGATACAGCCCACGCCCGTCAGGAAGGCGGCACAGACGAATGGGGACAAAAGGGCGCCGATCTTCACGGTTGCGTTCTCCAGCGGCAGAGGCGGCGGGCCCAGGTCTCAGCGGCGTCCCGGCCTTTTGACGACGGCCACAGCGCGCGGCGTGATGCGGACTTCGGGGGGCGTGTTCGCCGGCATCGGCGGACGGGAAATATGCCCATGGGTGATGCGCTCGTAGGCCTGGGTGTAGCGCTGCATCTGAGCGACATCGCCTCCGCGATCCGGATGGTGGCTGAGCGCCAAATCATGAAACCGCGCGCGAACCGCCGACTCGGAGGCTGACGGCGACACCCCCAGCACCTGATAGGGATCGCGCTCGTCGATGGCGGAGAGAAAAGCGGTCAGTCTCGATTTAATGCGATCGAAATCGACCTCCTGAACGCTCCGCACCGCGCGCATGGGCGAGGTGGGGGTCAGCCGCGCCGTGTTGGAGCGCAGCGCCTCGTCCCGATAGTTCGACGCCACCCAGCGGCCGCAGCTTTCACAATGAAAATAAGCGACCGGGCTATTGCGCGACTGGCGGCGACTCATGGCTTTGCCACACAGCGCGCAACTCATTTTTGGCTTTGTCGAAAAAGAATCCTGCATGGCGAAAAGAATGCCTTTCATGCGCGGCAATGGCGATTTGGACGCGCGCCAAGAAACGCCGAACAAATCCAGAAAAAATGGCCAAAAAGGCAATGCCCATGGCCGCGCGCGCTCTGCCGAAATTCATCGGCTGTTTCAAGGGATGAATGCCGGTATTTGCCGCGCACGTGGATGTTTCAGACAAATAAAAGCCCCCCAGAAAATCCCGGAGGGCTTTTTATTCCTTTTAAGCGCGATGAATGCAGGCGCGTGAAATGGAGGCGAAGACCTCAGCCCGCAGCGCGACGCCGCATGGCCCAAAGGCCAAGGCCGACAATGGCGAAAATCAACGCCACAGAGGGATCACCCCCCGCCGCGCCGCAGCCGCTGATGATCGTGACGGTGTATTGGCTTGGGACGTTGACCTGCCCCTGTTCGCCATCGCTCGCGCCCGTGTCGCCCGGCGTGAATGGATCGTCCGGAGCGCCTGGGTCGGAAGAATCGCCTGACGAGCCCGAGTCGCCGTCGGTGAGCTTGAAGAGCTCGATGTTGCAGCTCGTCGTGCCGCCGGCGCTGACCGCGGGGCAGGTGCGAATCGCCTGCTGGTAGCCCGAGGCCGTCACCGTCACCTGGTAGACGCCTGGATCGACGCTGAAGGACCAGGGCGCGCTGCCGTCGAACGTGCGCGTTCCCTGCGAGGCGATCTCGACTGTGGCGGGCGCGACTGGGTCGGCCGTGTCGCCGTTCTGATAGACGATACCCTGGAGCGTTCCCTGCACCACCGGCGTCGTCCCCGAGCCTGAGCCGCTGCCTGATCCAGAGCCACTTCCGGACCCGGACCCGGAGCCGCTGCCAGAGCCGGCGCCAGACGAGGTTTTGACGAGCTCGATGTTGCAAGTCGTCGTGCCGCCCGCCGCGACGGCGCCGCAGGACTGGGTCTTGGTGTCGTAGCCAGTGGCGCTGACCGTCACCGAGTAAGAGCCCGGGTTCAGCGTGAACGACCAGGGCGCGCCGCCGTCGTAGGTCGCGCTTTTGCCGTTTACCGTCACGGTGGCCGGGTAGACCAAATCGCTCGTGTTGCCGTTTTGGTAGACGACGCCCTTGAGCGTGCCCGTCGTCGGCGTCGTGGATCCTGAGCCGCCGCCTGATCCCGTGCCAGAGCCCGAGCCACTGCCAGAGCCGGAGCCTGAACCGCTTCCCGAGTCACTGCCCGATCCGGAACCCGACGAGGTCTTGGTGAGCTCGACGCTGCACCAGAGCACCTCTCCAGCCTTGGCCGTGCCGCAGTTCCTGCTGTTCGAGGTGTATCCCGAGGCGCTGGCCTTCACCGTGTAGCTCTTGCCGACTTCCACCGTGAAGGCGGGCCAGGTCGAGGAACCGGCCGAGTAACTGGCCGAGGCGCCCGTGTTCAGTTTGACCGTGCCCGACACGCGGTCGGCCGTGTTGCCGTTTTGGTAGATGACGCCCTTGAGCGTCGTCGTGGCGGGCGCGCTCACCGTCTTGGTGAGCTGGACGCTGCAGTAGTTGGCGCCGGAGACCATGGGGCCACAGGTGCGGCTGTTCGAGTCGTAACCCGAGGCGCTGGCCGTCACCGTGTAGCTCTTGCCGACTTCCACCGTGAAGGCGGACCAGCTGCTGTTGGGCGCGGTGTAGCTGGCCGTGGCGCCCGTGTTCAGCTTGACCGTGCCCGACACGCGGTCGGCGGTGTCGCCGTTTTGGTAGATGACGCCATAGAGCTTGGCCGAGCCGCCGCTGGAGCCGGATCCGCTGTCGGAACCAGATCCCGTTCCAGAACCGCTGCCCGAATCTGAACCGCTGCTGCCGGTGCAGTTGGCGCCGCTGAAATACTTGCAGATGCCGTTGGCGATGCCCTTGGCGATGGTCGACTGGCCGTTGCTGCTGCGCAGATAAGCCGACTCAGAGCCAGCCGAGGCGTGGCCTTTGTAGGAGGACGAGGTCGAGGTGCAGTCGTGGAAGACCGTCTCGATCAGGCACGACGGCTGCTTGCCGATGCGCGTCACACGGAAGCGGCCGTCCGAGGAGTCCTTGTTGCCGCGGTTGCCATAGGGAATCGCCGCCGCCAGGCCCTCCAGCACCGTGGCCGACCACTGCTTGCTGCCCGAGTAGACTCCCCACCAGTTCTCGGTGCCGTGGCCGCCGCCCGCGTTCGAGTGGATGGAGATGAACGCCTGGGCGCCCCAGCTGTCGCAGTTGGCGTTGCAGTTGTTGAAGCTGCCGTCCGCCTTCACGCTGAAGCCGCTGTTTTTGAGGATCGAGACGACCTTGTCCTTAATGTAGCCGGCGTAGATGTCCTCGGTGCCGCCGCCGGAGACCGAGTTGTTGTTCTGATCGCTCCAGTTGATGCAGACCTTCTTTTGGGCCAGCGCCGAGGTGGGCAGCGCGAGGAGCGCCAGCGTCAGACCGAGCAGGGCAAAACGGATGCCGCGCGACCATGCAGGCAAATGAGGGAGGGGATGGGCACACATGGTTACCGGACCTCCTGTTCTGGCAGCTCGGCGACAGCGACATCGCGGGCGGCCTCGTCAAAGAAGGCGATCTTGCGGCCATCCCTGGAGATGGTCGGCTGCGTGGCGATGACCTCGCGGCTCTCGAAAAGCTTGGTCGTCACGCCTCGGCGGAGATCGCGCGCGTAGAGGCGCGACTCGGTGAAGTTGTAGCCGTCGTTCTCGAAGGCCATGAAGTAGAGCGTGCGCCCGTCGGGAGACCAGGTCGGCTGGCTGCCTGCGCCGACATCCTCGGTCTTGAGCGTCGCCAGATCGGTCACGAGCAGGCGGCCCTCGCGCGAGCCGTCCTCGCCGACCACGACCTTGTCGCCATTCGGCGAGAAGCGCGGGTTGAAATACTGGACGCCTCTGTGGAGCACGACGCGCTCGCCGGTGTTCAGGCGCATCAGGACGATCTCGTTTTTGTTGGGATCGCGGAAGACGACGAGGCCGTGCGCCGCGCGGATGTCGAAGTCATGGCCAGGCGGATCCTCGACGACGACCGGCAGGCGGCCATCGGGCGCGACCTCGACGATCATGCCGTTCGACCAGGCGAACCACTTGTCGGAAGAGGCGTCGTAGACGGGTTCGTGGGAGACATCGCCGGGGAAGCGGCCAAGTCCCCAGAGCTTTTGAGGCGCGGTGGCAAACAGGCCCTCGCGCGTGAAGACAGGCGTGATGAGGCGGGCGCGCTCACCGCGAAAGTTGAGCTTCATCGGGCGCCGCAGCGTCGGGCGCTCGCGGGCGACCTTGGCCTCGACCTTGAACAGGACATCGCGCGCGTCCTCGGCCCACGACTGGCTGCCAGACAAGAGCAGCGCGGGGAAAAAGAGCGCGGCGGCGATCCATTTCGCTTGTGTCGACATGGTGACCTCCTGGGTGAAGCCAGCGGAATGAAAACCGCTGAGGTGACCGGGGAGCCTGCTCCCACTGCGGGGCGAAATCAACCAGGGGGAGGTATTAACCACCCGCTCGATGGACAGGCGGACACTGCCCGCGACGGCTAACGCCCCGGGCTTTGCGAACACAAAAAAAGCCCCCCTCCGAAGCGCGTCGGAGAGGGGCTCGAACAACAGGCGTCAGCAGGCCGCTCAGGGCTCGTCGAAGCGCAGCGGCGCCATGCGGATGCGACCGTCCCCCGAGAAGGCGACCGACGAGCGCAACACCGAGATGGTCGGGTGAAGGACGATCTCCGCGTCGAGCTCCACGGCGCAGACGCGATGCGACTCGTCGGAGAGGTCGGCGATGTGCAGCGTGCCCTTGGTGATCTCCATGCCGTCGTCCTCGGTGACCGAGAAGGCCAGGTAGCGGCCATCCTCGCTGACCGACGCGTAGCTGCCCGGGCCGAAGTAGACCGTCTTACCGTCGGCGATGCGGTAGCCATACACGCCCGTGAACAGGCCGTTGTAGATGACCCAGCGGCTGTCCGGCGTGATGAAGGGCCGGTAGAAGCGGTCGGTGGCAGAGGCGGCGATGACCTTCTCCTTCTTGCCCTGACGCAGGACGATGGTGTCGTCGTCCGGGTTGAGCACCCACAGCTGGTGCGTCAGGTGGAAGGGGCGGGCGGCCTTGCCCTCGCGGGTGATGAGCTGCTGCGGCACGGCGTGGAAGGGCTGGCCGGGCACGCGGTAGGCCAGTCGCTTGCCGTCACGGCTGAAGCGCGGCGCGAATCCGGCGCCGTCCTCGTCGGTGAGGCGCTTGATCTCGCCCCTGGTGCTGGCGCGAACGCCCTTGGTGCGCGTCGTCATCTCCTTCAGATACAGGCCCTTCATCTTGGACTTGGTGAAGGCGATCGATTCGCCGTCCGGGGCAAAGACCGGCGCGGTCCAGTCGTCGCCGTCAGCGATCGTCTCGATCCAATCGGCACGGACAAAGGCGGGCACGCGGCGCGCGTCGACGATGTCGCCCTCGGCCATCTCCACGCCCTGCTTCGGCGCGATCAGAGCCTTGGGCGCGTCGGCCCTGGCAGCGGCTTTTTCGACAGCCTGCGCGATCCCTTCGCACGACCCGTCAGCGCACTTGGCATCGACGGTGCATGCGCTGGTTCCCAAGGAGAGGGCGGCCATGGCCACGAGCGCGGACCCAGTGGCCGGACGGCGGCGCAGGCAGAAGGCGCCGAGCGCGATGAGGAACATGCCAAGGCCCGTCGTTGCATCGCCGGATGCGCCGCTGCAGCCGCTCGTCGTCAGGGTGATGGTCTGGGGCATCATCTCGCTCACCTCGCCGTCTTCAGGGGTCATGGGATCGCTCGGGTCGCTGGGGTCGAGCGGGTTTTCAGGATCGCCCGGGTCAAGGGGCTCGGAAGGATCGGACGGGTCGGGCTCCACCGGATCGGGATCTGTCGGCTGAGGATCGACCGGTTCGGGATCTGTCGGCTCGGGGTCGACCGGATCAGGCGTGGTCGGCGTGGGATCCACGGTGGCGATCCTCTTCACCTCGACATTGCACTGCGACATCTCGCCCGCCTTGACCGCCGGGCAGGTCTTTGTCGCCGACTCATAGCCATCGGCCGTGACCGTCACCGTGTAGGTGCCCGCTGGCAGATCGGTGAAGAGCCACTCAGAGGCGCCGGCGTAACTCGTCGACTTGCCCGTGTTCAGCTTGATCGTGGCCGGCGACACCAAATCGCTCGTGCTGCCGTTCGTGTAGACGACGCCCTTGATCGAGCCGGTGGTCACAGTCTCGGTCTGCTTCTTGAGGCCAAAGGAGCACCAGACCTGTGAACCGCCCTTGCCGACGCAGGTCCTCTCGGCCGACTCGTAGCCGCCCATGGAGGCGCGGATCGTGTAGCTCTTGCCGTCGACGACGGTGAACTCGAAGCTGCCGCTGGAGCTGAGCGCGTAGCCGACGCCGGTCTGGACGTTTTCGACCGAGGCGCCGGGCAGGCGAACCGAGGCGTCGCTGGTGTTGCCAACCTCTTCAGCCTTGTTCACATCGTAAACGACGCCGACGATCGTGCCGCTGTTGACGGTCTGACTCTGCGTCTTGGTCAGGCCGAACGAGCACCAGGCCGTGCCGCCCGCGGTGACAGTGCAGCTCTTGGTGGCACTGTTGTAGCCGCTCATCGTGCCGGTGAGCGTGTAGGTGCCAGCCGCCAGGCCCTCGAAGGCCCAGTTGCCGCTCGAATCCGTGGTGGCCGTCTTGCCGTTCACCGCGACCTTGGCCCCGGACAGGCGATTGGTCATGTCGTTGGTGCCGACGCCCACATCCTCGAAGAGGACGCCGCGCGCCGAACCAGTGGTCGTCGTGCTGCCACCGCCGCCACCTGATCCTCCGCTGGAGCCGCCGTCGCTGACCGTGCCACCGCCGCCCTGGGTCAGGCCGAGCGCCGCCTGCAGGCCGTAGAGGTGGGCCAGCGCCGCGCTCGTGCGCTTGCTGGCGACCGAGAGGTAGCTGTTCACGTCGGGCGAGCAGGTGTCCATGAAGGCCAATTCGGTCAGCGTGGCCTGCATGTTCGACTCGCGCACCATGTGGAAGTTGGCCTGCTTGCGACCGCGGCTGCGGATCGGCCACTGCTTGATCATCTCGTCCTGGATCTTCTGCGCCTGGACGCAACCCTTCGAGGAGAGGCTGAGGCCGTTGTAGCAGTAGGTCTCGATGCCGGTGGCCCCGCAGCTGCCGCAGGCATTGGCGTGGATGCTGGCCAGCGCGTTGCAGCCCTTGGCGTTGGCGTAGCTCGTGCGCTCCGAGAGCGAGGCCGAGCTGTCGCTGTCGCGCGTCATGTAGACGGCCTTGAAGCCGGCGTTGAGCAGGTATTCGCGGAGCTTCTTGGAGGTGTCGAGGACGACGTCTGCCTCCTCAAGATTGCCGTTCACCTTGAGCGACTGGATGGAGCAGCCCGCGCTGGCCTTGGTCATGGCGCCGGGATCAGAGCCGCCGTGACCGGGGTCGATGCAGATGGAATAGCTGCTCGCGCTGGCGGCGTGAGCGCCAAAGGTCGGCGCGAGAGCGAAAATGAGAGCCAATACTGAACGTCTGAACCGTTTCATGAGACCTCCCGCGTCTGGTGTCGCGTAGGTGAAACGCCCGCGGTCGTTCCTGCCGGGGCGTTGGGGCTGCAGCGCCAGACCGGTGCCATTCCCATCGTCGGCCGGTCGCTGAGGTTTCGGCTTTGCCATGAGCGCCGCGCAAAAAAACATCCCTCTTCGCAAAAAAATAAAGCGCCCCGCCGGGACACCTAATCGCCATCGCCCGCCGCGCCGTCCTCTCGCCCCGACCAGGACAAGAGCGCCACGAGCGCCGCCGTGAGGGTGAAGAGGGCGCACATCCAGGGCGCGGGAAAGCTCACCGAGAGCGCCATCGGAACAAAGGCCAGGGCATAGGCAGAGAGTGTTAGCGCGGCCACGCTGGCCAGCTGGGAGGCCTTGTAGGGCGCGCGCAGGCCATAACCGCCGAGCCAGACCGCGCCGAGCGAGGCCCCGAGGGCACCCATCGCGAGCAGTTTCTCTGTGACGCGATTGAGCGGCAGGCTGTCGGCCCGGGCAAAGAGGTCAGCGACCGGCTCGAACTCGACAAAGAGCGCGGCGACAAGCCCCAGCGCGATGCCCACCGCCGGGACCACGGCGCGCGCGTGCGGACCGAGCATGAGCTCAAAGACGATGAGGAGGACGCCGGTCAGCGCCAGAACGCCCAGGGCAGGGGCGAGATAGAGGCCGACAAACCAGGCGGGTGGCGGCAGCTGCCAGGCGCCGACGAGCGCGGCGAAGAAGAAAAGGCAGAAGGCGGCGGTGGCGATGCGCATGGGCAATCCTCGCGGCGGGCCAAAGTTGGCGGAAAGAGGCGGGCGACGGGGCCGTTTGTTCGAGCGGCGCTGCCGATGGCGGTCGACGGCCCGGTTCTGGTGGCGCGGCGATTTTGTCGAGGAGAGCGCCGACGGTCGGGACGCTCAGATCCTGGCGCCGAAGAAGCTGGCCTCCAGGACAAACAGGGAGAGGTTGCTGAGCGCGTGGAAGATGACGGCGGGCAGGATCGAGCCGGTCTTCTCGCGCAGCCAGCCAAAGACGAGCGCGGGGAAGAAGACGCTCAGGCGCCAGACCTCGAAAATCGCCAGGTGTCCCAGGGCGAAGAGGACGGCGGTCAGCCAGAAGGCCGGGCCCAGGCGCGCGCCCAAAAACAGTCGTCCCCGCGGCCACATGTCGCGCAGGCGCGTCTGGAGGTAGCCCCGGTAGAAGAGCTCCTCGGGCAGCGCCACGACGATGAACTGGTCGAGGACGTGCTCGACGAAGCGGTCTGGCAGGCGAAAGGCGGGCTCGATGGTCGGGACATAGGGCGTGATGATGGGCGCGATCGAGGCGGGGAGGTGTTCGAGGAGGAGGGTGAAGCCCCAGAACCCCAGCGCGAAGAGCGGCAACGCGATGGCGCTCGCGCCCAGTCCCCAGAGGCAATCGCGGCGGATGGCGGGCCAGTTGGCGCGGCTGAACCAGCGCACGCCATAGTCGCCGTAGTCCTCGCCGCGACGCCAGAGGACGGCGCCCGGCAGGTAGAGGAAGGCGATGGCGGCGCAGAGTTTGGCGTAACCGGCGATGGGGCCGATGGCGCGCACGACGATGATCACCGCGAAGGCCAGCGCCCAGAGGATAAGCGCCTCGCGCAGGGCGGCTTTTCCCATCGGTCGCGCGTTGACGGTCGGCGTCGACTGCTCGCGTCCGGGGTCTTGGGTCGGTTGGGTCATGGGCAAAACAGGGGGCTTGATGTGCCGGTGTGACAGGCGGTGGGCGCGTTTCCGCGGGGCGTTCGCGGCGTCGCAGGCCCTCGCGTCGACACAGGAGTGATCAGGCCAGGGCCAGAAGCTGCTCGGCGAAGATCGGCGCCACGGACTCGACGCGGAGGAAGTCACAGGCCAGCGCGCGCGCCCGCGGATGGCTGTCGGTGCAGACGACGCGCTCAAAGAGGCCGCTCTCCCGCAGTCGCGCCAGGGCATCGCCCGGCAACACGCCATGTGTCGCGACCGCCCAAATCCTGGCCGCCCCAGCCTCGCGATAGGCCCGCGCCGCGCCGATGAGCGATCCACCGCTGCGGATCATGTCGTCGTAGATGACGACGTTCTGGCCCTCGACGCAGGCGTTGACCGCCGTCACCTCGGTGCGCCCGTCCCCGTGGCGCCGCTTGTAGACAAAGGCCGCTGGCACGCCGAGGTCGTTGGCCAGCCGCTCGACCCACTTGGCGCGCCCTGCGTCCGTGGCCGCCAGCACCAGCTTCCGACCGCCGAGTTCACGGGCGACGCGCGCGATGATCGGCGCCGCCGTCAGGTGCACCGGCGTCAGGTTGCCCTCGAAGTAATAGGTGATGCCCTCCGCGTGCAGGTCGAGCAGGGCCACGCGGCAGCCTGCGTCAGGGATGGGCAGCGACGAGAAAAGCCGCGCCCGCGCCTTGGCCTTGACCACCTCGCCCGGCAGGGAGAGCCGCTCCATCGTCCCGTAGCCAAAGAACGGGATGAACAGCGTCAGCGAACGCGCCCCCTGCTGCGCCAGCCCAGAGGCCAAATCGTAGAGATCGAGCGTCTGGCGATCGTCTCCTGTGCCGCCCACCACGGCCACCCGGCGCCCGTTCACGCGGTCGAGGACGCGCAGGTAGCGCTCGCCGTCAGGGAAGCGGCGGTGTTCGAGCGCGCCCAAATCGCAGTCGATCTGCTGGGCCATGGCGCGCGCCAGAGGTTCGTCGTCGGGCGTGGCGAAGATGAGGGGGCGTGAGGTCGGCATCGGCGTCTCGGCGGGGTGGCTGGGGTGAGGTCGGTGGGCGCGTCCATCCTGAGGCGGGCGTCAATCCTGAGGCGACATCGAGGCGGCGAGGCGGGTGAGCGCGCTCAGTTCCTCGGGCGTGTTGGCGCCGCGCACACAACCGGCGGTGCCCTCGACGAGGAGGCGTCTTTGGGCGTGGCGTTCGAGCGACTGGCGCAGCGTCTCCGACACGTCGTCCCGGGCGATGGCGCGCGCGAGTGTCGGCGACAGCGAAATCGGATGTCCCGGCGTTCCGCCGTGGGCGGCGATGGCGAGGTCGAAATCGGCGTTCACATCGAGCAGGGCGCGCACATCCGCAGGCGCGATCCACGGCTGATCGACGAGGTGAAGCGCGACGCGGCGCGGGCGAAAGAGAAGCGCGGCGGAAAGACCCCGGCGCACGCTGGAGAGCTGCCCGTTCTGCCATTCGTCGTTGCGCGCGAGCAGGACAGACGGCGGCAGACAGCGGGCGATCTCGGCGACATGGCACCCGGCCACGACGACCACCGCGTCACAGCCACCATCGCGCAGCGTTCCGCACAGGCACGCGAGGAAGGTCTTGCCGTCCGCCCCTTCGATGAGCGCCTTGGGCCGCCCCATCCGCCGCGACGCGCCCGCCGCGAGCAACACGCCGACGCGCGGCATCTCTGCCCCCCCCAACCTTTGGGTCACCGACTCCCCTGTCATCTCGTTGCCGCTCTCTGCCGTCATCCAGCATCGCTCCTCGCGTGAGGCGCCCAGGCCGACTTGCGACACGCGTCCTCGCCACACGCCGCCAACCCGGGCGCGGGCGCCTTTACAGGAAAGCGACGGGGAAAAAACCGGGAAGCTGCCCGCGATGCGCGGCGAGGTTCGACCGCGTCCATCGACGCGTGGCGCGAGGCGTGAACAACGGCTTGAACAAAGGCGCCTCAACGCGACGCGTCGCACTGATCCGCCGCCCGGTCTCGTGGCCAGGCACGGGATGTCGTCATTCGCGCCAACGCGAGCGCCCGACGCGATCACGTCCCAAAGATCCGCTGGCGAGGACGCCCCGAGGCTCACATCGCGCGCGCCACGCAAAAGACGCGCACCTCCCGGGCACCAGCGTTCAGGGCGGCCAGACTCGCCTCGTGCGCCGTGGCGCCGGTCGTCATCACGTCGTCGACGAGGAGGAGGCGACTATTGGCGACGAGATCGCCGCGCGCGGCAAAGGCTCCGGCCACGTTTTTCAGGCGCGACGCGCCACTTCGGCCAACCTGCGGCGGCGTGTGCCGCGTCCGACTCAGCGCCCGCACAGAGATTCGGCGTCCCAGCAATCGGGCGATCGCCTCGGCCAGAAGCTGCGACTGATTGAATCCGCGCCAGCGCAGGCGATGTGGGTGCAGCGGGATGGGCGCGATGAGCGAGCTCCAGGCAAAGGCCTCGCGCGCCATAGGCAGGCAGAGTTCGGCGAGGACAGCGCCGAGGCGCGGCGTGTCCCGGTATTTGAGGCGCGAGATCACGTCGGCGATGGCCCCGCCGTGGAGAAAGGCGGCGTCGACGCGGGTGAATGCGGGCGCTTTGTCGCGGCAGCGCGGGCACAGACCAGGCGCTTCGGGCAGGGCGCAGCGCGGACAACGCGGGTCGGACAGTTCGACGATTGAAGCGGCGCAGGCGGCGCACAGGTGGCGCTCATGGCCTTCGAGAAACGCGCGGCAGGCGGCGCAGCGCGGGGGAAAGACGAGATCGAGAAGCGAGCGCATCCGCCATGAGCCTCCCTGATGTTGTCCCGGCGCCACGAGGCATGGCGCGGCAGGAGCAGCGGCGGACGCTGGCTAAGGCGGACAGGCGAACGACAAAAGCGCGGCGCGCGGATGGAGACGCGGCTCGGTTCACCAATCGACAGCGGGCGACGCTTCGGACGAGCGCGGACTGACAGACCAACGCCGCGCGACCGATCGACAGCACGGCCGACAGCCTCTCGACGCGGGTGTCTGGCCGACGCGCACAGGTCTCGACGCTCGAAGGACCACGACAGCGCGACCGCCCTTCGACCGCTCACAGGGCCATGCGAACGAGAGGAACCTCACCCTTCCCAGTGCCTTCGCGGGCGACAGCGACCAGCGGCCCAAGTCAGCGCCAGACAGGGATTGTCAGAGCGACGCGAGGCAGGCGGCGCGGGCAAAGACGCGCGGATGCGTTCACCCGATCCACCATCGTTCGCCCCGCACGCCAGCAGCGCCAAACGACACGCCGCGAATCGGCCTCCCCCAGATCACCGCCGCAAACCGTCCCCCACCGACAAGTCGCCCTCGTTCGCCGTTCTCATCCGCCATTCTCGCTCGCCTTCGACACGTTCATTGCCATTCGGCGCGGCGCGGGTTGTCAGCGGACGCTTCCCTGGGCCAGCGCGGACCAGACGGGAGAGGCGCGTCACCGGGACCGAAGCGCGTTCGACACGTGTTCAGACGCGGGCAAGGGTTCAGCCGCCCTCGTTCGCCATTTTTGTTCATCGCGCTCACGCGCCGAGCTCACTCGTCGCGGGACTTCACCGCCGGATTGGCCCGCAGGAGCAGCGGCGAGAGGCGCGGGCGCTCGACATTGTCGGCGCGGGCCCGCGGATGGCTCTCGTCGTAGACCTCCTGCAGGCGGCTGAACGAGACCTCTGTGTAGCGCTGTGTCGTCGAAAGGCTGGCGTGGCCGAGCATCTCCTGAATCGAGCGCAGGTCGGCGCCGCCGTCGAGCAGGTGGGTGGCGAACGAGTGGCGCAACGCGTGCGGATGGATGTGACGACTCAGCGCGCATTCGAGGACGCGCTTGTCGATGAGGTCGCGGACACTGCGCGGCATCAGGCGTTCGCCGCGCGTGTTGAGAAAAAGCGCCGGGCAGGCCTCGCCTTTGAGGAGGTCGCCGCGCAGGCGCAGGTAGTCGAGGAGCGCCGCCTTGGCCTGACTGCCGATGGGAACGATGCGCTCTTTTTGCCCCTTGCCCAGGACGCGCACCGTGTTGGCCGATGCGTCCCAGTCGCCGAGGTCCATGCCGCAAAGCTCGCTGACGCGCAGACCACCGCCATAGAGCACTTCGAGCACCGCGCGGTCGCGCGCGCCGATGGGCGTCGACGGGTCAGGCGTTTTGAGCAGCGTCAACAGGTCGTCGAACGGCACGACTTTGGGCAGCTGCTTGGGCTTCTTGGGCGCCATCACCAGCCGTCCCGGATTCTGGCTGACGAGGCCGCGCCGATAGAGGAACGCGTAGAAAGCCCTGAGCGACGAGAGCTTGCGCGCGCGCGTGGTGGCCTTGGTCGAGGCGTGAATCGAGGCGATGAAACCGCGAATCGCCAGATGGTCGGCCTTCTCAAGCGCGATGCCCCTGGGGGCCAAATAGGCCCAGAACTGATCGAGGTCGGTGAGGTAGGCCTCCAACGTGTTGGGCGAGGCGTCGCGCGTCACCAAAAGATACTGGGCAAAGTCGTCGAAGAGCTGAGGACGCGGCAGTGCCTCGGACGCGCCATCGCCAGCTCCCGCGGACGCTGTTGTTGAAGTGTTGGCCTTCGCGTTCGCGCCTCGGTCGCTCGCGGATTTTGAGCGCACGCTCCTGGAAGAAGCCGCTTTGGGAAACGCGGTCGAAGAAGGGACGGTCGCGAAAGAGGCGGTCTCAGGAGAGGGCGTCCCGGAAGAAGCAGCCTTGAGGAACGCGGCGGCATCCCTGTCTGGCGCTGTCTTCGGCGCGCGCCCTGTCTCTCGCTCCAGCTCTCGTCCGCTTGGGCATCCGGGCGCCTGGACGTTGCGCTTGTCGGCCATGGCTCAGGGGATGTCGGCGACGTGGACGCCCGCGCGGCGCTTTTCCATGACGATGTAGGCGATGCGACTACCCGCCTCATCGAGGAGCACGAGGCTGTTCTTGAGCACCTGTCGGTCGATCGTCTGAGCCGCGACGCCTGTCTGAGCCGCGGCGCTCTTGGCCACTGGCTGCCAGGCGAGGTCGAAGGCGTCGGTGCTGTCGAGCCTTGGCAGGTCGAGGAAGAGGCGTTCGCCCGACGGCGCGATGGTGAAGTTCGAGAGGGCGAAGGCGATCTTCGGGTGCTTGGGCGGCTCGACTTTCGGCTCGGCAGGCTTCTGTCCGGTCTTGGCCGCGCCCGTTCCGGCATCAGCTCCAGCCCCGGCGCCAGCGCTTGCTCCTGCCGCCGCGACGGCGCCTGTCCCCGCGCTCGCGACGCTGTCGACCGCCGTCTTGTCGGCCACCGCCTTCGTCCCGCTTTCGTCCACCTTGGCCTGGACATCTTCTGGCGGCGCCTCTCGCTTGAGCGCCTCGAACAGATCGCACTGCCGCCCTTCGCGAATGCAGGCCCCGCGATACCAGAGCGCCCGCGGCGCACCCTCGCGCGGTTTGGCGAAGCGGTATTCGAATGCCCACGGCGCCACCAGCTCGGGCGGCGCCTCGCTGTCCATGTCGAGCCGCCACAGATTGATGTCGATGTGGACGTGCTTGATGAAGGCCAGCTCGCGTCCGTCGTCGCTGAAGAGAAAATTGATGAAGGCCTTGGGCAGCGACTTCTGGTGCAGGCGGACCGCGCCCGAGGGCAGGCGAACCACCTTGAACTCCTGCCACATCTGGCCGCGCTCATTGCGCTGGTTCTCGCGCAGGGCGATGGCGTCCGAGGTGGGCGAAAAGCGGAAGTCGGCGACGCTCTGTCCGACGCGCTTCTGTTCGCCACTCGCAAGCTCCGTCACAAAGAGATCGCCGTAGGGCATGCCCGGCGTCTGGTTGGCGACAAACGCGACGAGCTTCGAGTCGGGCGAGAAGACAAAAGCGCCGGCCTCGTCGCCGAGCGAACGCGGCTGAAGCGACGGATCTCGCCGATCGAACGCCAGCATTCGGTAGGGCGCATTCGGTCCATCGACGCGGGCGGTCAGCGCGACAAATCGGCCATCGGCGGAAAAGCCGTAATCGCCGACGCGTTCCGCCAGGGTCCTGGCCTCTGAAACGCCGTCATCGCCAAGCGTCACAAGTCGCAGTTGTCCCCCGGCGGCGAGCGGTTTGCGCACGAGCAGCGCCTGGCCGTCAGAGGCGAACTCAAAGGTCGCCACCCCGCTTTCGACGAGAGTCTCCTTGCCCGTCGCCAGATTCAGAAGGCGCAGCGAACCAGCGTCGACGTAGCCGAGGAAACGCCTGTCGGCGGAGAAGTCGTAGAACGAGACAGCCTCGCCCAGCGCCCGGATCGCCTCCTCGGACCGCGACAGGTCGGCCAGCCGCAGCGCGCCCACATGCTTGGCCACGTCGAGCTTGGTGAGAAAGGCGACGAAGCGGCTGTCGGGCGAGAGCTGAAAGGCGTCGCTGAGGGTGGTGACACCCTGGCCCAAGACGCGCACCGGGCCCCCCGTCGACGGGACCGTGACGAGCGCGCCGACCATCATCCCCTCCGGGACATCCTTGGCGATCGGCGGCTCCACATCCGAGACAAAGACGAGATGGGCGCCATCGGCAGTGGCCTTGAGCGCGCGCGCCGGTGCCTCGGACAGGCGCTTGCCGAGCGTGGGTGGCAGCTTGGAGGTCGGGTCCTTGGTGCAGGCGACGCCCGCCGACAGAACGAGGGCGCAGGCGAAGGCGAGAACGGGGGACGGGCGCGTCAACGATCGGGGCGATGCGGTCATCATGGCTGGCTCGCTTTGCTGGCGGGGTGAGGGGACGGTTCTACGGCGGGGGTGTGACATCTTTGTGGCGCGGCGGAATCAGCGGTCAGCCAAGCCCGCAGGCCTCCATCCAGCTGCCGAGGGCGGCGCGGGCCATCTGGACGCGGCAGGCCTTGCGCTCGCTCTTGCGGACACTGGCGTCGAGCGCGGGAAAGAGGGCGAAGGTGACATTGCTCGGCTGGAACTCGACGCCTTCGGAAAACGCGTCGCCCGCCAGGTGGCGACACAACGCGCCGAGCGCCGTCTGAGGCGGGGGCGGAACAAAGGGGCGTTCGGCAAGGCGGGCGGCGACACTGAGCGCCGTCAACAGGCCCGAGGCGGTGGATTCGACGTAACCCTCGACGCCCGCGAGCTGCCCGGCGAGGAAGAGGTCGCTTCGAGTCTTGAGCGAAAAGTCGCGCGCGAGCGTTTTGGGCGCGTCGACGAAGGTGTTGCGGTGAACCTGCCCGAGGCGAAGGAACTCGGCGTTCGCCATGCCAGGCAGGGCGCGAAAGATGCGGCGCTGCTCTGGCCAGGTCAGCCGCGTCTGGAAGCCGACGAGGTTGAAGGCTGTGCGCTCTCTGTTCTCGGCGCGCAGTTGCACCACGGCGTGTGGGCGGCGACCGGTGCGCGGATCGGTGAGACCGACGGGCTTCATCGGGCCAAAGGCGAGACACTCGCGACCGCGCTCGGCCATCACCTCGATCGGCAGGCAGCCCTCGAAGTAGCGCGGCTCCTCAAAAGCGCGCGGCGGCACCTTTTCGCCGGCGAGGAGCGCGTCGACAAAGCGACCGTATTCGTCCGCGTCGAGGGGCAGGTTGAGATAGTCGGCGCCGTCCCCCTTGCCGTAGCGCGAGGCCTCGAAGGCGACGCTCCTGTCGATGGAGTCGGCGGCCACGATCGGCGCGATGGCGTCGTAGAAGGCGAGCCGCTCGGGAACCAGGCGGGACAATTCGTCGGCCAAAGAATCGGAGGTGAGCGGACCGGTGCTGACGATGGTCGCGCGCGCCCCCTCTGACGGACGCGGCAGCCGCTCCACCTCGTGCCGCACGAGCTCGATGTTGGGATGGGCCGCGACGCGCTCTTCGATACGCTGACTGAACAACCCCCGGTCCACGGCCAGGGCGCCACCCGCAGGCACGCGCGTTTCGTCGGCAGCCCACAGGATGAGCGACCCCAGACGGCGCAGCTCCTCATGCAACAGCCCCACCGCGCTCATTGGGTCGTCGGATCGCAGCGAATTGGAGCAGACGAGCTCGGCCAGGCCGTCCGTCTGATGCGCAGGCGAACGCTTCAGCGGCCGCATCTCGTGAAGCCGCACGCGCGCGCCACGCTCCGCCAGCTGAAAGGCCGCCTCACAACCAGCCAATCCTCCGCCCAACACATCGACCTGCGCCTGCCCGCCAAACAACGCCTCGGGATCACCCATCGGCAACGCCTCCCGCTTCCTCTCTCGTCCCGCCGCCCACGTCGGGCACCGCTCTCGGATGCGCTTGGCGCGCGCGGGGGCGCTTCATAATTTTTACTGTGGCCGATGACCGTCCGACGCGTCGACGAGGGCCGCGCGCCGCATATGTCAGGGGCAAAGGAGAGGACAACCGCATGGACAGCGCCCGCCTCGAACACTTCCGCCGCAAACTGCAGCGCCGCCGCCACACCCTGGTGAGGGCCGAACGCTCGATGCCTCTGGAAAATTCACGTCTGCGCGACGGCCGCGGCGCCGAATACGAGGAAGAGGCCCAGGACGAACTTCTGATCACCACCATGGCGACGCTCGACACCGCCAATGACGACGAACTCGCCGAGATCGACGCCGCCCTGGCCCGCATCGAGGACGGCACCTTTGGGCATTGCGAAATCGACGGCGGCGAAATCGAGCCAGATCGACTCGAAGCATTGCCCCACGCGCGACTTTGCGCGCGCCATGCCGACGAACAGGCCTTTGAACGCGCCCCGAGGCCGCCTCCGCTCCTCTGAAACGCCACGCGCGCCGCGTCGAGACTTGCCTCACCCCTCGCCCGCGCCCTCCTGCTGGATCACGACGAACCTGTATTTGCTCAGCTCGGCCTGGCCCGCCGTGTAGAGGATCTCGGTCAGCATCCGGTAGGGCATCTTGCGGTCGGCGATGATCGAGACTTCGCCGGTGAAGGGCGCCGCAGCGTTCCACATGGCGATCTTCTTCGACTTCTCGACCTCATTCGAGAGGGCCGTGAGCAGCGGGTGAATGAGCAGGCCCGTCTCGCCGTTCTCCTTGAACTCGCCCGGGATCTTGTCACCGAGATAACTGAGCACCTGCTTCTCGTTGACGAAGACAGCGCCCTCTCCCGGCTGGCAGGTGTGGCGGCTATCTGGCGCGCAGCGCGTGATGGTGATGGCGACCGTGTCCTTGGGCGGCCAACGCGTCGTGCTGATCGGCGGCGAGATGTCGCCCGAAGCCGTCATGGCGATGCCGCTGGCCGAGTAGGACTTGAGGAGGAAGACGAGGATGATGGTCATCATGTCCATCATCGGCGTGATGTTCAGATCCGAGATCTCGCCCTCGGCTTCGCGCTCCTTGCGCCGTTTGGCGCGCATCTTCTTTTTGTATTGGATGCGCTGGAGCTGCTCTTCGGTCGGGGCTGAGCCCAGGGAAGGCCGTGATTTGGGGTCGATGGCCATGACTTTCCTCACATCACCGTCAGCGAGACATCGCTGAAGAGCTCCTTGCCTCGATACTCACGGCAGGCGTCCATCGTGTTGACCAAGAGCTCGTAGCGAATCAGCGGATCAGCGCCGAGGATGATCTTCGTCTCCTCGGGGAAGGCCTGCTTAATCTCGCGCATCTTGGCCGTGAGCGTGGCGAAGTCGTAATCACCGCTCGGCAGGCGGGGGACAGTCGGCTTGGCCTTGTCCGGTTCCGTCGGCGCCGAGGCATCGCCACCCGCCTCACCGCCGAGAACAGCTCCGGCGCCGGCGATGAAGAATCCCTTCTCGCTGATGAGGACCGTGAGCATCAGCTTGGGCTTGTCCGACTGCCCTGCCGCGCTGCCCGCGCTGCCGCCTCCATAGCGAGGCGCGGCCACGTTGAGCACGCCGTAGCTGACGAGCCCCGTCATCGACAGCAGCATGAAGATGATGAGGTTCATGAGGATGTCGAGATAGGGGACGATGTTCAGCTCACCCTTGACTTCCTCTTCCTTGGGGCGAAAGCGGCGCTTGGAGACGTACATGGGCTCTCACGGGGAGGCGGCGATGGACGGAAAACGGCGGGGACAGACGCCTCAGCCTCAGGAGGCCTTCTGGATGGCGTGAGCGCGCTTCTTCTCCAGGCGCTTGCCCAGCATGTTCTCCATGCGGATCGAGGTCAGCTCCAGCTCATCGATCATGGCCTTGGCCTTCGAGCTGAGCAGCAGGTGGGCGACGATGCAGGTGACGGCGATGCCCAGACCAAAGGCCGTGTTGTTCATGGCCTCGGAAATACCTGCCGAGAGGACCTCGGAACGCTTGTCCGCGGCCACGGCGCCCAGCGACTTAAAGGCGCTGATCAGACCGAGAATGGTGCCGACGAGTCCGATAAGAACCGAGATGTTGGAGATGGACCACAGCGAGTTGACGCGCTTTTGGATGAGCGGCGTGGTCTCCATCACCGCCTCTTCGAGCGCCTTGGAGATCTCCATCTCGCCCTCGTCTGCCTTGCTCAATCCGGCGCGAACGACACGGGCCAGCGGGGCCTGAATCGGCTTCCGCGGATCGCCGCCAGAAGTGATCTTGATGGCGCGTTCGATCTGATCGCCGGCGATGAGCGCCGCGATCTGCTCCATGAGGCGCCTGGAGTTGATGCTGTAGCTCATGCACAGACGAATCGTGCGCTCGATGACCACCGTCAGGGCAATCGTGAGCGAGCAGACGTTCACGTACATGAAGTGGCCGCCCTGCTCGAAGAAGAGCTTCACATCGTCGAGAAAGCTCGCCTCGGAGGCAGGCTTGACCGCTTCGGTCGCGGCAGGGGCGGTCTCAGCGGCGGCATTGGCCACGGGAGCGGCGGCTGCGGCGACATCTGCTGTGGCGGTCGCGCTCGCGGCAGCGGCATCGGCGACGGCCTGTCCTGCGGCACTGGCGGCATCGGCTGCGGCAGGCGCGGCGGCTGCGGCGGTCTCTCCCGCAGTCAGGATCAGGTGGAGCACATCGCCAGAAAAAGCGTCCAGGAGCTCA
This sequence comes from Myxococcaceae bacterium, assembly GCA_017500825.1. GTDB lineage: Bacteria > Myxococcota > Myxococcia > Myxococcales > UBA5297 > UBA1203. Next base: position 30,600 of record JAFVYB010000096.1, read on the forward strand.
AACATCGATTTGAACCTTTCGATTGTCGTGTCGCGGCAGATGCCAGAGCGGGCCGACCCCTGCGGCCGTCCCCCGAATGAAGGGGCGGGGCCTCTAGCACCCACGAATAAAAAGTCAAGGCGCCACAAAACAGAGCTAACCCATTGAAATCATTAATGTTTTTTCGATTTTTCAACCCCCAATCGGGGGGTTCTGAAGCGCGCGACGGCGAGCGCCTGAAGGGCATTGCCCAGCCCCCATTTGCGGCAATTGACGGGCGCACTCACCCGGGGCAAAGGCGCGCGCCATGAACGAGACCGAACTTGCCGTCACCGTCGCCGTCCGCCGTCCGGACGGTTCCATCGAACACATCCGCGTCGGCACCGCCCTGCGCGAGGGCAACGAGCTGCGCCTGCGCCTAGACGAACTGCGCATCGGCGGTGTGCCCGCCCAAGCCTCCACCGGAGGTTCATCACCAGCCTGGGGGATGGCCATGCCAACGCCGGGTCCCGCCGTCACATCGGGCGCCGTCTTCCCCAACTACGGCCGCAGCAAGGGGCGCCCCGTGGCAGGCGCCAGCAGGGGTGATCTGGAGTTTTATGCCAACGGCTGTCGGCGCACGCTCAACGACCCGTCCAAGGCGCGCTGGCACGAGAAGGAGCGCGCTCTCCTGGCCGCCATCGAGGCCGAAATCGCCCGTCAGCAAGGCGGCGCCACCCCGCCCTCTTCCCGGACCGCCGCGACACCTCCCGACGACAACATCCCGCCGCCCGAGATGAACTTCGGTCCGCCTGCCGACGAGGACGACGACATCCCCTTCTAGGCCCGGGGGGCCGAATCATGGGCAGGGCGCAGGCCCGGTCCCCGGTGCCTCACGGCGCAGCCCGTTCGCGAACTCAGCTCGACACAGGCTCAACGCCTGACGGGTCAGCTCTTGGCGAGATTGATGCGCGCCTCGCTCTTCTCACGGCAAAAGACGCATAGCTGGGGCTGCCCGTTGTCGGCAAAGGGGGGCGACCACGGCGGATAGAGCGCGCAGCGTGGGTCGAGGCAATGGTGCAGTCCCCAGAGGCGTCCCATCTCGTGAAGGGCGAGCTTGCTGAGCCGCCTGGTCAGAAGCGCGGAATCGCGTTCGTCGATCCCATGCGCGCTGACGATGGCGCGGCCCAAGGCGAGCAGTGACAGCGACTGCGTGGGCACTTCGCCGGAGGGAAGAGCGCGGGGGGCGAGAGGGCGTCTCGTGAGGAACAACACCTTGTCGTCGCCGATGGCCTCTGCGCAGCCCGCCTTGTTCAGGAAGTCGCGCGCGTCGATAGCCCCTTTGGCAGGCAGGCGCGGCAACAACCCGGCGGCCGACACCTCACAGCCGAGGCCGTAGGCCTGATAGAGCGCCGCGCGGACTTTGGAGACCAGCGCCGCGTCGATCTCATCCACAGTGACGAGTCTGATCACGAGGTCTTCTCCTTTGAGGCCTTGGCCCTGACGCGAGTGGAGGTCGCCTTTGGCTTGGCCGCGTCTTTTTTGGTCGCCGATTTGGTCGTCGAAGCGGATGCCTTGGCCGTCTTTGCCGCCTTGGCGGACGTCGATGTTTTCCCGGCAGTCTTGGCCGCCTTTGGCTTGCCATCGCCCGCAGCCGCTTTTCTGGCCTTGGGAGCGGAGGGTTTGTCCGCCTTTGTCGCCCTGGCCGACTTCTTGACCGCCCTGGCTGGCGCCTCGACGGCATCGGGCATGTCGACGGTCTTTGGCGCCGCCTTTCGCGCGCGGGAAGTCTTGGCTGTCGGCTTTTGGGCTGCCGATTTTCGGGGCGTCGCTTTGGTGGCCGCCCTGGGCACAGGCGTCTCGCCCCCGGACAGCTCGTCCATGACCAGCGGCCCATCGCGATCCTCACCGCTCAGCGCCTCGTCGCCCGCGTCCACATCGAGGACATCGAGGGAGTCAGCGTCCGCCAGGATGTCCGCGTCGAGATCCAGGTCGTCTCCCTCGGCCAGTTCAGCCAACGCGTCGAGCGCCATGACGGCCAGCTTGCGGCGCTCCACGCCGGGCGGAAAGAGCGCGAAGTCGATGGCGTCCTCGGCCGAGGCCTCGTCGATCTCCAGCGCGGCGGCCAGCTCGCCAATCAAAAGATGACGGGCGCTGTCGTAGAGCTCGCGCTCCTTGGCGGGCAGTGGCCTCAAATCGCTGAGGGCGGCCAGCTCCTTGACCACCTCGGAGAGCGAAAAAATGTCGCCCTCGGCCATGCGCTCGCCGTGGCTGCGGTGGCGCGTCTTCCAGTTGAGGTCAGGGCCAAGGTCCGGGGCAGTCAGGCGCGCGAAGAGTCGTTTGATCTCGTCCGCGCTGGCCAGCCGCCGCACGCCGACATCCTCCAGCCTGGCGATCGGGATCATCACCGTCCCGGCGTCATTTTCGCGCGCGAGCTTGAGGAAGGTCGCCGACTGCCCGGCGATGGTCATCTCGATTTCGCCCACCACACGGCAAACGCCCTGATTCGGATAGACGACACGAGTTCCTTTGGAGAAGGCGGTGGGTCCAGGTGCCATGGCTCACGCTCGCAAGGGGGAAAGGGCGGCGCGCTCTAATGCAGCGCTCTCTGGGGGGTCAAGGGACGGCGGGCCCGGCGAGGGAGACTTCGAACGCGGTGGGAATGCCGTGTGGACAGCGCCTGTTCGAGCCGCCATTTGCGCGCCCGTTTTTGGGCGACACCGCGTCAAAACATTCGCCGCGCGCGACAAATTCGCGTCCCCGTTGCCGACACACGCCCCCGCAGCCGCGCCTCCCCCGGCCGTGGCGCTCGCGGGCGCACGCCACCATGAAGACACTTGCCCCGACGCCAAACGCGCCGTGACGCCCCAGGTCACGCCAGGCCCATTCGACATGGAGAAGATGAACGATGAGAGCGCACCGCACCGCGAAGTCCCTGAGGCGCTGGCCCCTTGTCGCCGCGCTTGCCGCCCTCACCCTCGCCCCGGCTATCGGCTGTCAGAAGGACGGCGCGACACCAGCCGCGCGCAAATCCCGGGGGTCCGCCGTCTTCCCTGTCGAGCTGGCCGCCGTCGAATCGCGCGTGGTCGATTACAGCGTGCAGTCGGTCGGAACGCTCCTCGCCATGGAAGAGGTGCAGGTGACCTCGCGCGTCTCCGGCGTGGTCGAAAAGGTCCGATTCATCGAGGGCGCGCGCGTGCAGAAGGGCGCGGTGTTGGCCGAGATTGAGCCCGAGCGCTGGCACATCGCCGTCGCCTCCGCCAAGGCCACGCTCGACAAGGCCCACGCCGCCACGGTCGAGGCGCGCCTCGCGTTTCAGCGCCGCGAAAACCTCTCCAAAAAATCGCCCGGACTCATCAGCGCCGAGGAAGTCGAGCTCTACGGCAGCAAGTTCAAGACGGCGCAGGCGGAGGAGGCCCTGGCCAAGGCCGCGCTCGAATTGGCCGAACTCAACCTGCGCGACGCCTATGTGCGCGCGCCGATCGACGGCGTCATCGAGCGCAAGAGCGTGCAGACCGGCCTCTACGCGCAGCCGGGGACGGCGATCGCCACCATGATCCGCGCCGATCCGCTGCTTTTGGAAACCGAGGTCTCGGCCGAGGAGGCGTTCCACCTCTCCGACGGCATGAAGCTCTTCTTCAGCACCGGCAGTGCCCGCGATCTCACCGCGCGCGTTATCCACGTCGGGCAGGCAGCCAATCCCCGTTCCCGCCGCGTGCGCGTGCTCGCCGAAGTGGACGCCTCGGGCCGGGGCCAACGTCCCGGCGACTTCGTCAAAGTCCGCATTCCCATCGGCGAGAGGCCCGCCACCCCGGTCATCGCGCAGCTGGCGATTCGGCCGAGCGAAAAGGGCTTCCTCGCCTACGTCGTGTCCGATGGCATGGCGCGCGAGCGCGTCGTCACGCTGGGGCTGCGCACCGAGGACGGCCTCGTCGAAATCCGCGACGGTCTCGACATCGGTGAACAGGTCGCCATTCGCGGTAACGAGCCTCTGTTCGAGGGCGCGCGCGTGCGCGTGGTGAACGACGAGGTGGCGGGCGAGGCCGACGCTGGCAGCGGCGACGACAAGGACGCCTCTGATCGGGCGGGCCAGGCCACATGAAGCTGACCGAGGCCTGCATCCAGAAGCCGGTCTTCGCCTGGATGATCATGTGCGCCACGATCCTCTTCGGCGCCGTCTCCTTCTCGCGGCTCGGCATCAGCCAGTTTCCCGACGTCGACTTCCCCACGATCAGCGTCTCGGTCACCTGGGAGGGCGCCGCGCCCGAAGTCATGGAGCGCGATGTCGTCGAGCTCATCGAAGAGGCGCTGATGCAGGTCGAGGGCGTCAAGACGCTCACCTCCACCTCGCGCCAGGGCACCGCCTCGATCGTCGCCGAGATGCACCTCTCGCGGCCGGTCGATCTCGCCATGCAGGACGTGCAGGCCGTGGTCGCGCGCACCCAGCGCCGCCTGCCAGAGGGCATCGAGGCCCCGGTCGTCGCCAAGTCCAACCCCGAGGACAACCCCATCCTCTGGATCGGCCTGGCTGGCCCGTTTCCGCCGCAAGTGCTCGCCGACTACGCCCGCTACCGCGTTCGCGAGCGACTGCAGATCGTCCCCGGCGTGGGCGAGATCACGCTTGGCGGCGCGCTCGATCGCAATGTCCGCGTGTGGATCGACGCCGACGCGCTCGACCGCTACGGCCTGACCGTCGCCGAGGTGGTGGACGCGCTGCAAAGAGAGCACGTCGAACTGCCCGCCGGACGCGTCGAAGCCTTTGGCCGCGAGATCAACGTCCGCGTCTTTGGCGAAGCGCTCGATCTTGACACCCTCGCCGACCTCTTCGTCGCCGAAATCGAGGGCGCGACCATTCGCCTGAGGGACGTGGCGCTCATCGAGGACGGTTTCGAGGACAGGCGCCGCCTGGCGCGCGTCAACGGCGAGCCAGCGCAGGGCATGGGCATCCGCAAGCAGCGCGGGGCCAACGCCGTGGCCGTGGCCAAGGCCGTTCACGCCGAACTCGACGCCATCCGCCAGACCCTGCCCGAGGGCATGACGCTCAACGTCAACTTCGACTCGACCAAGTTCATCGAGGAGTCGGTCCACGAGATCGAGTTCGAGATCATCCTCTCGGTGCTGCTCACGGCGCTCATCTGCTGGCTCTTCCTCGGCTCGATCAGCAGCACGCTCAACGTCCTGCTCGCCATCCCGATGTCGCTGATGGGCACGGTGGCGGTGATCCACTTCCTCGGATTCACCCTCAACACCTTCACCCTGCTCGGCCTGACGCTCGCCATCGGCATCGTCGTCGACGACGCGATCATGGTGATGGAGAACATCTTCCGCCACGCCGAGAGCGGCAAAGACCGCGTGCGCGCCGCCCGCGAGGGCACGATGGAGATCACCTTCGCCGCGCTCGCCGCCACCCTGGCCATCGTCGCCATCTTCCTGCCCATCGCCTTCATGGACGGCGTGATCGGCCGCTACTTTTTGCAGTTCGCGGTGACCATCTCGGTGGCGGTGCTGCTCTCGTATCTGGAGGCGATCACCCTGGCCCCGGCGCGCTGTGCCCAATTCCTCAAGGCCGGCCACGAACACCGCAACGCCCTCGGCCGACTGGTCGATCGCGGCTTCAACGCCGTCGAGCGCTTCTATGGCCGCGCCCTCAAGGCCTCGCTCAGGCGCCCCGTCGCCGTGCTCATCTTCAGCGCCCTCCTGCTCGGCGTCGCCGGCTATGGCGCCACCCTCATCCCGCGCGAGTTCGTGCCCTCGCAGGACCAGAGCCGCATCGTCGTCAGCCTGCGCACCGCTGTCGGCTCCAACATGGACGAGACCGACCGCCTCTTCCGCCGCGCCGAACAGATCGCCATGGCCCTGCCGGAGGCGGTCACCGTCTTCAACAACGTCGGCGGCCGCAACGTGAACAGCGGCAGGCTCTTCATCACCATCCCCCCGCCCGACCAGCGCGCCCGAGCGCAAAAGGAAATCGAGGCCGAGCTCAGGCAAAAGCTCAACGCCGTCCCAGGCCTCAAAGCGGTGGTGATGGACCTCTCGCAGTCGGGCTTCTCGGCGCAGCGCGGCTTCCCCGTCGAGTTCTCGGTGCGCGGTTCCGACTGGGAGAAACTCGTCGCCACCTCCGAGGACGCGATGAAAAAGCTCGCCCAGAGCGGCGCGGTCATCGACCTCGACAGCGACTACGAGATGGGAATGCCCGAATTGCGCATCACGCCCGATCGCGAGCGGGCGGCAGATCTCGGCGTCTCGATGGAGGACATCTCCAGCACCATCAACGCGCTCGTCGGCGGCCTCAAGGTGGCCAGCTACACCGACGACAACCGCCGTCTCGACCTGCGCGTCCGACTGCTCGCCAGCCAGCGCGCGCGGCCCGAAGACCTGGGGCAGATCAAGGTCAAGACCAGGAGCGGCGAAGCCATTCCCCTCGCGGCCATCGCCACCTTCGAAGAGCGCCCGGCGCTGCAGCTGATCTCGCGGCGCGAACGCGAGCGGGCGATCACGGTCTTCGGCAACATCGCGCCGGGACACTCGCAGGCAGAGGTGCTCGAACTGGTGCAGGCACTCGCCAAACAGGCGCCCCAGGGCACGCGGCTGGTGATCAGCGGGTCGAGTCAGACCTTCCAGGACTCGATGAGCGGCCTTTTCTTCGCGCTGATCCTCGGCGTGGCCATCGCCTACATGGTGCTCGCCTCGCAGTTCAATTCGTTCCTCCACCCCGTCACCGTGATCACCATTCTGCCCCTGTCGGCGGCGGGCGCGGTGGCGGCGCTGCTCCTCAGCGGGATGACGCTCAACATCTTCAGCATGATCGGCCTGCTTCTCCTGATGGGCATCGTGAAGAAGAACTCGATCATCCTCGTCGACTACGCCAACCAGCTGCGGACGCCGGAACACGGCGGCTTCGACGCGCTGGAGGCGATGCAACAGGCAGGACCTGTGCGCCTCAGGCCGATCGTGATGACCTCGGCGGCGATGCTGATGGCGGCGCTGCCCGCAGCGATGGCGCTGGGACCTGGCAGCGAGACGCGCGCGCCCATGTCGATGACGATCATCGGCGGCATGGTGCTCTCGACCGTGCTCAGCCTGGTGGTGGTCCCGGCCTTCTACGTGGTGGCCGACCGCGCGCTCTCAAGGCTCCGACGGCGCGGCGGGACCGCTCCCGCGGGCGAAACGGGCGACAAGGATGGCGACGCCTCTGGTGAAGCGGTGACGGCGGGCTGAACGCCCCCGGCGGAGCGCCATCCTCAGACTCGACTGGCACGCGACGAGAGGGGCCCGCCCTCGCCCAGAGGTCGATTCGACTAGTCCTCGATCTCGATGACGTTGACCGGGCAGTTGTCGGCGGCCTCCTGCGCCTCGGCCGCGTTGCCGTCGGTGATCTCGCCACAGACCTCGGCAAAGCCGTCATCGGCCATCGCAAAGACATCGGGGCAGGTCGACACGCACAGGCCACAGCTGATGCATCCCTCGCGGTTGATCTTCGCTTTCACGACGCGTTCCTCCTCGCCGCGCATGGGCGGCGCTGTTGGTTGGGCCGGTTTCTCGCCGGCGGTGAATCGGCGGCGCGCCCAAGTTCCCGCGCGACGCGTTGTCAAGCTCCCAAGAGGGGATGTCCGCCTCCGGCTCACGCCTTCCGACGACGGGGGAAACAGGCGCATTCGCGTCCCCTGTGCGCCGCGAACGCCTCCGGAAAATCGGCAAGCACCGATCGCAGGGGCCGCGCCACGTTGCGGGCCAGAGGGCAGGCGCGCTTTTGCAGTTCGCGGTCGATGGCCAGCAGATCCTCGACGGCGACCAGCCCCTGTCCGAGCCGATCGACGCCCTGTCCCAACTCCTCCATCTGACGCGCGCATCCGTCGCAGGCGCGGCAGGCCTCGCGGATAAAGAATCGCGCCTCGCGCCGGCAGAGGTCGAACAGGCAGCTCTTGTCCGAGATGGCGATGACAGCGCCAGAGCCCAGGCGCGCGCCGAAGCGGGAGAGCGAGGCGTCGGTCAGCGTGGCGTCGAGCGCCTCCGGCCTGAGATAGGGCCCCGAAGCGCCGCCAATCTGCAGCGCGACAAGCGATTTTCCCTGCAAGAGGCCGCCGCCGAGAGTCTCGACGAGATGCCGCAGCGAATGCGCGCGCGAGATCTCGTAGTTGCCCGGACGCTTCACGTCGCCGCCCAGCGTGACGATTTTGAGAGGTGCCGCCGCGCCGCCGTCCGTCCCCTCCCCCAGCCCGCGATACCAGGCCGCCCCCCGCTCGGCGATGGCGGGCAGGCAGGCGAGCGTTTCCGCGTCGATCACCGCCGTTGGCCGACCAAAGAGTCCGCGCCTGTGCAGCGGCGAGAGCTCCGAGAGCGGTCTGGGCGGGCGACCTTCGAGCGCTTCCACGAGACGGCGCGGGTTGAGACAGAAGGCGAGACTGGAAAATCCGCGCAGATGAACCCTGAGCGGCGACAGCCCAGTCTCCGGCAGGGTGAAGAGTCCCGCGCGACGCGCCTCGGCGATGGCCTGTTCCACGCGCTCGCGCACGACCTCGTATTCGGAGCGGACGCAGACAAAGGCCTCCTCGATCCCGGCGGCATGGGCGGCCAAGAGGGCACCGGCGAGAACGCGCTGCGGATCGCGCTCCAGAAGGACGCGCTGCCTTGTGCTGCCCGGCTCCAGATCCAGGGCGTCGACCACGAGCACGCGCGGTCCCTCGCCCCGGGCAACGGCGCGCAATTTGTCGATCACCGGCTCGCCGTCCTGCTCACCGCCGACGAGCCCGCTTTGCTCGATCTCGTCGAGCCAGGAGGCGGGCGGGAGCGCGAGCGCCTTTTCCACCGACTTCCACAGGCCCAGTCGCCGCGCCGTGGCCAGCTGATGCGCCCCTTTGGCGAAGAGGTGTTCAAAGGCCACCCGCGGCTCTGTCTTGAAGGCGTGAACCGGCTTTTCGACGGCCAGAAGCTCCTCCCATTCGCCGGGATCGGCGCGGGCCAGCGATCGGGCGCGCGCGGGACTGATCGCGAGTGGCGCGCCGTGGTCGAGACAGACGATGGGGCCGAGATCGCAGGCGCCCTGACAGCGCAGCGGCTCGAATCGCATCATCTTTTCGGCGAACACGCGCTCGACCTCGTTGCCACCGCGGGCGGCGCAGGGTCCGTTGGCGCAGATGCCCAGGCGGCATGGCTGACGGCGTCCGGCGAGCAATCGGTGCGCCTCACAGAGGGCGAAGAGCTCTTCGGGGGCAATCGCGAGCCGTTCGGCGAAGCGCTGCACCACACCCGGCGAAAAAGGGCCGACGAGCCGATGCGCCTCGACGAGGATCGAGAGCGTCGCGGCGGGCGCCTGAGCGAGTCGGTCGAAGATGGCCTCGACTTGCCGCGCGTGGGGGCCGAGGTCGGTGAAGCCGCCCGTGTCCGACAGGCGGCGCGTCTTGGTCGTTGGGGTTTGCACGGTGCGCGCGAAGCTGTGCCGCCTCATCGCGTCCGGCCAGTGCCCGCTCGGGGGGCCACGCCACGCCCACAAGTGTCCTGAGATTTTTGGCTGGCCAGTCGCATCCTTGGCCCCGCCATGCCGACCGCCACCAAGGATGCCCCCTCCCGCGACCTCGCGCTCCGATTGGCCCACCACGCCCTGCGCGCCCCTCTGACCACCCTCGTCGGCTACGCCCAACTCCTCTCCGCCGCGCCCCTCACCGCCAGCCAACGCGCGCGCGCCCACGACCAGCTCAACCTCTGCGCCCACAGCGCCCTCGACCTCCTCGAACGCTGGTTTGCCGCCGAAGCGAGTCGGGTGCCGATGGCCGACGCCAAAGCGCCCAAGAGCCCCCCCGCGCCCATCTCGCTCGCCGATCTGACACGCGACGCCCTGCTGTCACGCGCGCCCAACGCCCAGGCCCGCCACGTGCGACTCGACCTCCTTCCCCAGTCGCGTCCCGCCCCAAAAGTCCGCCTCGAACGCGCCCCGGCCCTCTTCGCCCTGACCTGCCTCATCGACGCCGCCCTTATCGAATCGCCCCCCCAAAGCGCGCTGCGGCTGACCTGCGTGAGCACCCAAAACGCCGCCACCCTCCGGCTGACGCGCGACGACGGCCTGCCCCCGATCGATCCGCTCCTCGGCCAGCGGCCTGCCGACGCGCCTTTTTCCGCGCAAATCGACGCGGCGATCGCCCTCGATCGCGGCCTGGGAACGCGCTTTTGCCTCGCCCTCGCCCAAAGAGAAGCCGCGCGCGCGCATGGCCAGATCACGATCGAAATCGACGCGGCCTGCCTGAGCTTTCCCCTCTGAGCGACTCGCCCGGCGACGCCTTGCCGACGACTCATTCCCGCGCCGCGTCACCGCCCTGGCGAACGCCCATCGCCGCCACGAGTTCTGAAAGCTCGATGCCCGCCTGCCGGATGACCCACAGGGCATTGCTCGTCGCCACCACGCCCGGACGCAGCCGGTAGTCGAAGTGGAGTCGCCCTTCGCGGATCGCGTCGGTGAAGTGGACGTTAAGCGCCTTCCCCGCGAGCGATGTCTCCAGATCGGTCAGTCCCACGTCGTGGGTGGCGATGGCGCCGATGGCCCCGCGTTCGACAAGCGCGCGCACGATGGCCCGCGAGGCGAGTTGGCGCTCGGCCGTGTTCGTCCCGTGGAGCACCTCGTCGAGCAAAAAGAGGACCGGCCCAGCTTCACTGGCGTCGAGGATCGCCTTCATGCGCCGCACCTCGGCGTGAAAGAGCGAGAGCCCCTCTCCGAGCGAATCGCTGACGCGCATGCTCGAACAGACCTGAATCCGCCCCAGTCTCATGGCGCGGGCGCGGACAGGCGCGCCAGCCAGGGCCAGCACCGCGTTGAGGCCAATCGCGCGCAAAAACGTCGTCTTGCCGGCCATGTTCGAACCGGTGACGAGCAGCACCGCGGGCAAATCCGCGCCCTTTTTGGCGGCAATCGACAGGTCGTTCGACACACAGCGCTCAGGGGCGATCAGCGGGTGCGCCAGCGCCTCGGCCATCAGGCACGTCTCGTCCGTCAGCTCGGGCCAGCAGGGGCGCTCGTCGAGCGCGGCAAAGCCAGCCAGACTGCTCATGGCCTCGATGTCGGCCAACGCGTCGAACCATTCGCCGATCCGCCCCCCGCAGCGCGCGCGCCAGGCCTCCAAATCGGCGGCGAAGAAGAGATCCCAGAGGAAGATCGCGGCCAGCGGCAGGTGGAAGAGCGGCTGATGGCGCAGGCGCAAAAGGTCGAGCGCGAAAGAGAGTCGCTTCATCTCGACAGAGGGCAAATCGCCGCTGGAGCGGAGGCGTTCGGCGCAGGCCTTGAGCGCCGGGCTCTCAAACCGCGCCCCTTCGATGTGCGCGAAGAGGTCATGGAACGATCCGAGGCGCTCGCCAGGTCCCTCTGCGTCGGCGAAGCGCGCGGACGCCAGGCGGCCAAAGTAGATGGCGATGGCGATCTGAACGCCGAAGAACAGCAGCCAAATCGGCGGCGCGATCACGTCGAAGAACCAGAGCGCCCACAGCGCGATCGTGATCGGCGGCAGGACAAACACGAGAAAGCGCCAGCGCCCCGGTCGGGGATCGAACGCGCCACCGGCCCAGCGGATCAGGCGCTCGGGATCGACCTTGTCCGCCCCTTCCTGCGCGGTCTCCGTCTCAGTCGCCCCCCTCTGACGCGAGCTGAGAAGCCGACCCTCCGCCTCCAGCCCCTCGCGAAAGTCGAACGCCGCGGCCAGCTCGCGCACCGCCTCCTGACGCCCGGGCAACGACGCGATCTCCCCCGGTGAAAGAAGCCACTGCCACAGCCGCGACTCCCCCACCCTCGTGGCCGTGTCGTCCAAAAGCTGGGCCAGCGAGCGCGCGCCAAAGAGATCGAGGTCGGCGGCATAGGGGTGTTCAGCCCCGCACGGCGTCCGCGTGCGCACGGGGATGTCCGCGAACGACCGCCTGAGGCGATGGATGGCCCGTCGATTGATCTCTTCGTGAACGCGCGCGCGCTCGACACGGCGCAAAACGCGATCATGCCAGCGCGCTGTCACGACAAAGAGAACGGCCAGCAGGAGCTCTCCCCACAGGGCCATGCGCGGCAGCCATTCGCGCCAGACAGAAAGCGCCAGACCAATCGCCATCAAAAAGAGCGTCAGGCGCAGGTTGGCCGCCCACAACGCCCGCCGCTCCAACCTCAAGCGCCGCGCCCCGAATCGCCCGGCGCGCGCGCCAAACACCACCTCCGCATCGCCCGCGCCCTTTTGTTTCTGCCCGACCTTTGCGCCTTCCAAATCCTTCCCAGCCACCGCGCCATCCTCTCCCGTCAAAATCTCAGATGCTTTCATGCTCTCAACCTAGGGCCTCGCGCGCCCAATTTTCATTGATTCTCCCCTTATTATTTTCTCAAAAACACCCATTCTCTTTTGTCGCGCCATTTTTCAACAATAAGCTCGATTTAATTATTTAAATACATTTCTCCCAATACGCCACCAATCCAACAAAATCGCCACCTTTCCCCTCCATCCCCCCTCACGCACCCCGAAAAAATCGGTGGAGTTCCACGCGCTGTTGACATAGAGGCGCCCGCCGTGTTTCTGCAGCGCCCTTTTTTTGGATGTGTTGTGTCACAAGCGCCAGGGCGGCTTCTCGTTCCTGCGCGCCCTGTATCCCTCTCAGGAGACGATTCATGAATCATTCTCAAGTAGCGAAGTTTGCGCCTCGCCGAAGCCTGCTGCCGGCCATGCTCCTCGCCACCCTGATGGCCCTGACGGCCTGCGGCGGCGAAGGAACAGTCATGAAGATCAATCTCGCGCCCCCAGAGGGAACGGGCACACCCGCGGACGGCATCACCGCTGTCAACATCGCCGTCGAGGTGAAAAAGGACGGCGAGCTGCAGAACGAAGGAACCATCTCCTTCAGCACCGACCTCGGCACCTTTGACAACAGCGACCTGGAAAACCCGGTGCGCAAGACCTCTGTCGAACTGGAAATGGGCCAAGCCAGCGCTCAGCTCTATTCTGTCCAAGCAGGCACCGCGACGGTCCGCGTCGAATACACAGACGCGGAGACAGGCCTCGTCGACGCCTCGACCGAGCTTTCGGTCCTCTTTAATTACGCTCTCGTGCCCGTAGAAACGGAACCCAAGCCCGCGACCATCGAATTCATCTCAGCCGATCCCGAAACAATTAAAATCTTCAACACATCGAGCGAAGGCCAGACCTCGACCAAGATCACCTTCCAGGTGCTCGACAAACTCAACCTGCCCATCGCCAATCAACAGATCTATTTCTCTATTCCCAAACCACTCGGTGAAGCCACGTTGGTGCCAACCGAAATCAAATCCGACGTCAATGGCTACGCCGTCACCTATCTGACCTCAGGCCGCGTCGCCGGTGTCGCCGAAGTCGTCGCCAGCACCGCGCCATATAGTGGTGACAGCACAAATCTTCCAGCGAATTATGTCGCCGGAACCGCTAAAATTCACGTCATTGCAGGTTCTGCCAATTATAATCATTTCTCTGCTGGATGTCTTCGCACAACCCTCGGCGGTCGAAATGTGACAGGAGAACAAATGAAATGCGTAGCGTATGTGGCAGACCGCGACACCCAGGAAATCCCTAATCAACCCGTTCTCTTTGCCACCGAGGCAGGAGCAGTTCTGCCATTGGTTTATACTGGCAGCAATGGATATGCGGAGACGACCTATACCACACAAGATCCCAAGCCTTATCCAACTGTGGCCGGTTCTGGAACGCTTCCCGAAGAGTTCAATTATCTTAAATCCAGCACAGATCCCTTAGGAAAATTTTTGAGCGCATTCAGCTACTTTGATCCGACGATTCAAGGCGGCAGCTGGGTATCCCTCGCTGATGCAAATTTCGGTGTCAGAAAAGGTGAAGTCCTCTATAATACGCCGACCTATATCCTTGACCAACTATTATTGGTATATGATGGTACTGCAGCAGAAGCTCTGGAAGATCGAAATCCTAGCGATAGTTTGGTAACCATGATTACCATCACAGGCGGCGAAGAACTCTTACTTTTTGATGAAAACCAAAACGGCTACTGCGATGAAGGATCTCTAGATACTTTCCTCTCCATGGGTGAACCATTCATTGATCGAAATGATAATGGTCAATACGATCCAGGTGAATACTTCCTCGACGCTGATAACGATGGTTCTTGGACAGCTCCTGTAGGTGCTGGTGCACAACGAGTTCCTTTCTTAGCATCTGACGACTGCACCCAGTGGAAGAAAAACACTCAAATCTGGAAACAGTTCAAGTTTATGCTAACAGAAAACAAAGCCGCTTTTAAAGGTTTTGCGCTCGCTTCATCCACATCCTCCTATGAGCCAAGCAGTTCTACCCCTGAAGGCACGTTGGTAACTTCAGTCAAAGTCGGTTACGGACAAGGTGTCGCGCTAGACATTTACTTTTTAGACTCTTATCTCAATCAAATTGCAGCCACGGCTGGTGACAGCATTGAATGCGCCATGGAGGGAGAAGTCGACATCGAAGTTACACCAGCTTCACAAAAGATAGCCATTGGGATGGGGCCTGCAGCCGCAGGCTCCGTGATGATTAGTGGCGTTCAAAAAGATCCTATGGAAAAGAAACCAGGAACTTCTATGGTTACTTGCACTGCGACTTTTACACTTGGAGACAATAGTGAGCCATATGAAGTTTCTCTCAAAATCCCGGCTGAAGTGACTGAATAGGCTGGCACTCCCCCTCGCCCCCTCTCTTCTGGAGAGGGGGCTTTTTTATTTTTAGATACATTTATTTAAAAAGATAATTATTTAAATCGCGCTGTTTTCCGCCCGCTTTCCGCCACAATTAAGCGCGCGTTTTGAGGCGTTTGATTGTTGAAGTGTCGCGAGGTGGTTTCTTTTGCTTCAACACGTGAAGGTCGATGCGCCGCAAGCCCGCATGAATTTCTGACAGCGAAAGGCTCAATGACTGCGGCGCCGTCTGTGTCGGGAAGAAAAAGCGCCAGCACGCAGGCGAATCAGCGGCATCGACAGATCTGCGATAATTTTCCGTCACGGCACATCGAACCCTTTGACAACCAGCCCTTCTTCTGGCCTTAGGCGGCGGCGCTTTTGGCCCCGCTTGTCTGGGGTGGCGCGCCATCCTCTCCCCCTTCCGCGGGAAGGTTTGTGCGGGCGCTTTTGGTTGCACCTATTTCAAGCTCCGCCCATTCCCTCCTCACCTTCCCTTCCGAATGCCTGAACTGCGCAAAGATCCCATCGTCGGCCGCTGGGTCATCATCTCCACAGAACGCGCCGATCGCCCCAATGATTTTCAGGTGCAGCACGTCGAGCGTGGCAATTCATTTTGTCCTTTTTGTCCAGGGAATGAATCCGCGACGCCGCCCGAAGTCCTCGCCTATCGTCCCGGCCACCCCAATCCCAATGGTCCAGGCTGGCAGCTGCGCGTCGTTCCCAATAAATTTCCGGCGCTGATGATCGAAGGCGAACTCGATCGCGAAGGACACGGGCTTTACGACAAGATGAATGGCATAGGCGCGCACGAGGTATTCATCGAGACGAGCAACCATTCGAAAGAATTGGCCGATCTTTCCCCCGCCGAAGTCGAGGCGCTTTTGTGGGCTTTTCACGATCGAATGGTCGATCTCAGGCGCGACGCGCGCTTTCGCTATGTCCTCGTCTTCAAAAATCACGGTGAGGCCGCGGGCGCCAGCTTAGAGCACAGCCATACACAGTTAATTGCGCTGCCGATTATTCCGCGACGCGTTCAGGGCGAGCTCGATGGCGCCTCCAAACATTATGAAAGCAAAGAGCGCTGCATTTACTGCGACATCATCGATCAGGAAAAACGCGAATCGGTCCGCCTCGTCTACGAAAACGAAGAGATGATTGCCCTCGCGCCGTGGGCCCCTCGACGTCCCTTCGAGACGTGGATTCTTCCCAAAAAACACATCTCCAACTTTGAAGACGCCGGACGCGGTATTTATCCCGCATTTGCCGACGCGCTTTTGACCGTCCTCAAAAAAATCAACAAAGTCCTGGGACGGCCACCTTATAATTTTACGCTGCATACCTCGCCTCTGCAAAAGCCGGGACTCCCCTATTTCCATTGGCATTTGGAATTAATGCCCACGCTCACCAAAATCGCCGGTTTTGAATCGGGAAGTGGTTTTTATATCAACCCAAGCCCGCCGGAAATGACGGCCGCCTTTTTGCGCGAGGCCGATGTTTCCTGAGCCGCGCTCCGGCGCTGTTTGGAGCCGACAGGCGCGATCTGTTTCACATCCATTCATCTTTATTTGTCCGCCGCCAACGCGCGACGCGAATCCTCAAGAGGTCTCGCCATGAAACAGCATCCAGCGACTTCCCCCGGCGCCGCGCTTCCGGTCGGCACGCAGCTCACGCTCGATGGCCACGATTCACCGCTCACGCTCGGCGCGCCGACCACCATCGAAGGGCTCGGTTGGCAGCGCGTCGGCAGTTTTCCCGATGGCACCATGCGGGAAGTCGTCGAAATCGCCGCTCATGAGGCGACGGGTGTCGGGCAGGGATCGGGCAAATCCGCGCCGGGCGTTGAATTGCCAGATTGGTTTGAACGCGCGCTCGCCCTCAACGCGGTGCCCAAGGCGTTGGCGCGGCTCACATGTGACGGTCACCTCTTTGTCGTCCTGGCGCCCTCTCCTTATCCGACGCTGGATCGGCTTTTGCGCCGCCGCGAAAATCTCAGTTTTTACGCCCTCACTTGGATTCGCGCGCTGACCGACTTTTTTGGCGATCTCCATGAAGCAGGCCTCGCCTTTCGCCGCGTGACGCCCGAGAGCTTTTCGCTCACGCCCGAAGGCTCGCTCGTCTTTCATCGACCGGATCTGCTGCGCCAGGCGAGCGCCCCGAGCGCGCCCCATCAGCCCAACCCCTTTGCCGCCCCCGAAGTCGCGGAACGCGCCAACAGTTGCGCGCTGGCCGATCAATTCGCCCTTGCCCTGCTCGTCTACGCCATCCTGGCCCAGGGCATCCCGGCGCAGGCCGATCAGCTGCCCGCCCTGCGCACTTTTGTCCCCAACCTGCCCCACGGCGTCGAATCAGCCATCCTGCGCGCCCTTTCCGAAGACCCGCAGCGCCGCTTCGAGAGTTGCCGTGCCTTTGGCCGCGCCCTATTCACCGGTGGTCTCACGCTCGCCGCGCCCGCGTCGCGCTACCAGATGGCCGCCGCCACCGAGATTGGCCGCCTCAAACGCCAATCCATGCCCGTCAATCAGGACGCCTGGTTCATCGGCTTTGACGCCTCGACACGGCGCGGATTGCTTCTCATCGCCGACGGCATCTCCACGGCGGATGTCGGTTCCGGCGACCTCGCCTCGGCCAAAGTCTTTGAGGCCGTGCGCGATGCCTGGGAGGGCCCGGTCGGCGAAATCCTGCGCACCCACGGCGGCACCCTGACCGAAAACTGGCACAAAACCGTGCTCGAAGCCGTGCTCGACGACGCCAACACGCGCATCTACGCCTTCCCCAAGCAGCCAATTTTCGTCGGCATGCTCGACCCGATGACGCACTCGCCCGGCTCGACGGCCATCCTCGGCCTGTTGGACGGCGACCAGCTCACCGTGGCCACCATCGGCGACAGCTGCCTCTATCTGTTGCGCAACGGCGTCCTGGAGCTCGTCTCGGTGGAACAAAACCTCTACACGCGCCTTGTCCAGGAGCGACGCGACCCGCGCGACGTGGCCGACCGCGACTCACTCGGCGCCCTCACGCACAGCGTCGGCAACTTCTTCTTCGACAACGACGGCGGCATCTCACTCAGGCGTCTGGAACCGCGCCTCATGACGCTCAACCTCTGCGCCGGCGACCGCCTCCTCATCTGCACCGACGGCGTCCCCGACTGTCTGGGCAGCGACGCCACGCAAATCATCGCCCGCGAACTCGCCAATGGCGACGACGCGCAAAAGATCGCCACCAACCTCTGCCAGCTGGCCGACGACGCGCTGGGCGCCGACAACATCACAGCCCTCGTTGTCCTGGCCGAATGACGCGGGATAGCGCCGGGCTGACGCCAAAACGCTGACGCGAACCCAAGCGGCTGCCAGCGACCTCTCGCGCGGAACCATTCGGAGCGGACGAGCGCCGCCTCACGCGGGGGCTCAAGAATCGTCCCCAAACGCGGCACGTGTCTCGCGATGGAACACCGTTTTGGAACAGGCCTGTTCCAACGCGGAACAAATACTCATTTCTCTTCATTATTGTTTTTTGGCGCTTCAGCGCACTCCTTTGTTTTTTTGTGCTTGAAGCGCACGGCATTACAAATCCGCTTCAGCGCTGGGCAGTTTTTTGAATTGGAACCGCATAAGCTCGATTTAATTTATTCAAAAACGCGCTTTCTCCCCCAAACGGGCTCCCCCGAATGATTGGCTGATTTTTATTCC
>JAFVYB010000097.1 GCA_017500825.1 Myxococcaceae bacterium
AATCGAGCAAATGCCGCTCGTCTGAGGGGCGGGAAAGGAAAAGGGAGAGCGCGAGAGGGAAAAAACATGGGTTTTTCACTCTCGCATTGATTTCGAACTAAATTCGGTCGAACGGGGCAGAGCAGGCGCCGACACGCGATGTCAATTCAAAACTTTGACACGCGATGTCAATTCAAGACTTTGACATGCCGATGTCAAATCGGGACTTTGATGCGTCGTTGTCGATTCGGGACGATGAAAATCGATTGAGGTATAAAAATTAAATCGAGCTAATTTGAGTTCAAATCAAAATAAAAAAGCGCGCGGCAGGAAACAAACCGCCGTGCGCCAAAGCACAAAAAAACTAAGGTGTGCGCTGAAGCGCAAAGAAAAGAATTAATCGCCTCGGTAGGCCACGGAGTATTCCGGCGTTTCCCAGATGCGAATTTCGCGCAAATTCTCCAGAAGTGGCTTCAGTCGATTCCAGAAGAAAATGATCATGTTTTCGACGGTCGGGTTTTCCAGGCCTGGAATGTCGTTGAGGTTGCGGTGATCGACGAGGTCGAGGATTTCGCGCGTGACGATGGCGCGCAGCTCTTCGAAATCAATGATCATTCCCGAATAAGGGTCGGGCTGACCGCTGAGCGAGACCATCATTTTGTAATGGTGGCCGTGCAGGCGGCGGCAGACGCCGTCGTAGCGGGGCAGGTGGTGGGCGCAGCAGAAGTTGAATTCGACGTCGAGATCCATGGGGGGCTCCATCTGGGGTGGGGAAAAGGGGCGCGCCTTCTAGTCGCGCCATGACGTGGTGGCAACTGGCTGACTCAAGGGCGTCGCGGCGTCTTGTCGGGGTGGGGGAGCGCGCGTCGGGCGGCGCCTGTTTTGTGAGCGCGGCGCAGGCGGGGAGGGGCCCAAGTCGGGCGTTTTGGGGCGCGCGGCGCGTGGCGACAAGGAGGCGGTCGGACTCATGGCGCGGGGAGGAATGTCTTGGACAAGGCGTGGGGCGGGCGGCGCGATCAGTCGCTGAGGGCCATCGAGCGGCGGCTGTCGGCCAGGGGCAAGCTCGACCATCTGCGCGGGGTGATCCGCGGGCACAAGCGGGCGCTCATCGTCACGCACGACAACCCGGATCCGGACGCGGTGGGTTCGGCGCTGGCGCTCAGGCTGATCTTCGAGCGGATTGGCGCGATCAACGCCACGGTGGCCTATGGCGGCGCGGTCGGGCGCGCGGAGAACAGGACGCTTTTGAGTCTGCTCAAGCTGCCGATCACGCCCATCGACGCGGTCAGGCCCGAGGCGTTCGATCTCTTCGCGCTGGTGGACACGCAGCCGACGGCGGGCAACCACAGCCTGAACGAGGCGCGATTCTGGCCGCAGGTCGTCATCGATCACCACCCCTGGCGCGAGGCGAGTGGACGCGTGGCGCACGCCGACGTGGATCCGGGCTGTGGCGCTGCCTCCACCTTGCTCGTCGAGGCGTTGACGGCCGCTGACATTGAGCCTTCGCCCAGGCTGGCCACCGCGCTCTTCTACGGAATCAAGTCGGACACGCACGATCTCGCCGACCGCGCGTCAATGGCTGATCTGTCGGCCTACATGCAGCTGTTTCCCCTGGCCGATCGCGCGCTGTTGCACCGCGTCGAGCATCCGGCGCTGCCGGCGCGCTACTTCCAGCTCGTGGGGCAGGCCTATCAGCGCTCGCGCGTGCACCGCGATCTCGTCGAGTCCAATCTGGGCGAGCTCTATTCGCCCGAGTTGACGGCGGAGATCGCCGAGCAGCTGTTGATGCTGGAGGGAATGCGCTGGTCGCTGACCTACGGGACGTTCCGGCGACAGCTTTTTGTCTCGGTGCGGGCGCAGGGACCGAGGCGCCACGCGGGGCGCGTTCTCGGCGAGTTGTGCGGCGGTCTCGAAGGATCGGCGGGCGGACACGCCACCATGGCGGGCGCGCGACTGAATTTGCCCGCGGGGGACGAGGCGGCCTGGCGCTTCAAGCAGGTTTTGCTCGCGCGGTTTCTCAAGCGGATCGGCATCCACGACCTCGTCGGCGTCTCTCTTTCGGCGATTGGCCGCGTGCGCGGGGTGGACGCGCCGTTCTGAAAAGCGCGGCTCAATGGTCCGATCGACCGATGGTGTTTGAGGACGCTTTCGAATAGGGGCCGCCGCCCTTTTGGCCCTTTGACCTCATGATCCAACGCCTCCACCAGCCGCTTTTTCACTGTTGCTGCGCGCTTCTGCTCGCGATGGGCATGGTCGGCGCGGAGCTCCTGGCGCTGGCGCATCAGGTCACGGCGCATCACGTCTACTGCTTCGAGCACGGCCACATGGTCGACGCGCAGGAGGCGGAGGCAGAGGCTGGAAGGGCGCGCGCGGCGGTGGACCAGGCGAGTCTTCTGCCCGGCGCCGGGATGGACCCGCACGCACACGCGCATTGCGACCAATCCGTCTTTCTCAAGGTGGGCGACTTGGTGCCGCAGAGCTGCGCGCGCGCGGTCGACGCGCCGATGGGAGAGGCGGCGTTCTGGCGCATGGCGGCCAATCCCTCCCGACCGATCGAGCCGCTCTTTTTAGCGCCCAAGAGCTCGCCACCCCGCGCTGTCTGAGCTGGCCATCCGCTGTCGGACGATGAACCGCGCGCCGTGTCCGCCTGAGAGAGGCGAGTGGCCCGCGCCCGCGTTCCGGCTGTCGAGGTCCTGACGCGTCCGCCTGTTCCGTGCGCTGAGTCGGAACGCGCGCGTTTGTCGGGACTGTCCGCTCACGCCTGCGCCAGATCCCGCCTTGGGGGTGTTGCCCGAAAGGCGCGCTGGCGTTGGCGCATCTGTCGCGAGGTCTTTTGAGATGACGCCTTTGATGGCGCTTTCCGGAGTCATGGCCGGACGGCGCGTTGGGCGATCCTGTGCCGCGTTCTTGTGGCGCGTGGCGTCGCCATGTCTGTTGTTCCTTTTGCTGGTCAGTTTTGATTTGCCCGCCCGCGCTCAGGCGCGTCCATCGATGGACAATGGTCAGGCGGCCCCAACGCCGGTTGAGTTCGAGTCCGGCGCCAAAACGTCGGTCGTTCCCGCCGCCGAGCCCACTGCCGAGGAGTTGGCCGAGATCGAGCGCGCCCTGGCGGCGGACAGCGCCACCTCGGACGGCGAATCTGTCCACAGCGCCGAGTCGAGCGCGCCCGTTTTGGGGCCGGTGGGCGCCGCGTTGGCCAACTTCAACCCGGATCTCTCGGTGATCCTCGATGTCGCGGCGGGCTGGTTTTCCGGCGAGGGAGAAGCGATCTCGGCCGGCGGCCACGATCCGAGGAAGACGGGCCTGACCTTCCAGCAGCTGGAGCTCTCCATCGGCAAGGCGGTCGACCCCTACTTCCGCTTCGACGCCAACCTCGTGTTCAGCCAGTTCGGCGTCGAGGTCGAGGAGGCCTTCGCCACCACGCTGGCGCTGCCGCTCAACCTGCAGGTGCGCGCCGGACAATTCCTCACCCGGTTTGGCCGCATCAACGCCACCCACCCGCACACCTGGGAGTTCATCGATCAGAACTTCGCCGTCACGCGCCTCTTTGGCGGCGAGGGCAACCGCGGGCTGGGGCTGGAACTGTCGTGGCTCGCGCCGCTGCCCTGGTTCGCCGAGCTCGTGTTCTCGGTCACGGACGCTGCGGGCGAGTCGACGGCGCGATCGTTTTTGGGCGGCGGCGAGTTCGACATCGAGTCGCCCCTCGATTTTCAGGCCACGGCGGCGCTCAAGCAGTTTTTCGCGCTCACAGACGCGCTCTCGCTCAATGTCGGCCTCTCGGCGACCACAGGTCCCAACGCCACGGGCAACGACAACCGCAGCGACCTCTACGGGCTCGACCTCTATCTGCGCTGGCGACCGGTGAGCGGCGAAACGCTGCGCTGGATTTCGCTGCAGGCCGAGATCTTCTGGCGGCGGCGGCAAGTGCCCGGCGACCTGATTCAGGACCTCAACGCCTACGCGCAGATCGCCTGGCGTCTGGCCGATCGCTGGAGCGTGGCCGCCCGTTACGAATGGGGCGGCGCGGCCTTTGGGATCGACGGCGAGGTCACCCATCGCGACTGGCTCGACAGCGATTGGACGCGAGATCGCCACCGCGTGAGCGCTGCCGTCACCTTTCACCCCAGCGAGTTTTCCCGGCTCAGGCTGCAGGGCGCGCGCGATCACGCCCCGTCGCTGGCCCCGTCGCCCGTCTGGTCCGTCTTTGTGGCCGCCGAGTTTTTTGTCGGCGCGCACGCCGCCCATCCCTTTTGAGGAGAAGAGCCATGCACCGCTCGATCCATTCATCCCGACGCTGTCTTCTGGCCCGCCGCGCTCTGCTCGCGCGCCTGCGCGCCTTCTTGTTTTGTCTTCTCGGACTGATGCCCGCGCTGGCCCAAGCCGCGCCGATCAAGGTGGTGGCCACGGTCCCGGCGCTGGCCTCGCTGGCCCGCGACATCGGCGGCGATCGCGTCGAGGTCACCTCGCTTTCGCTCGCGACGCAGGACCCGCATTTTGTCGACGCGCGCCCCAGCCTCGCGCTCGCGCTCAACCGCGCTGATCTGCTCCTCGCGGTCGGCCTGGAACTCGAACTGGGCTGGCTGCCGACACTCCTCACCGGCGCGCGCAACCCCCGCGTTCAGGTCGGCGGCCCAGGCTACGTCGACTGCTCGATGGCGGCCATGCTGCGGGGCGTGATCACCGGCCCGATCGACCGCGCCCACGGCGATGTCCACGCTGGCGGCAACCCGCACTACCTCTTCGATCCGCATAACGCCCTGCGCGTGGGCAAGCTCATCGCCGAGCGCCTGAGCGCCATCGATCCCGAGGGAAGCGCGATTTACGCGGCCAACGAACGCGCCTTCGCCGAGTCGCTCAATCGCCGCGTGGCGGACTGGCAGGCGCGCCTGAAGCCTCTCAAGGGGCGGCCGATCATCGCCTACCATTCGAGCTGGCTCTATCTCGCCGAGTGGATCGGCCTCAGGGAGGTGGCCTTCATCGAGCCCAGGCCCGGCATCGCGCCCACGCCGTCCCACGTCGCGCGCGTCATCGCCACCGGCCGCGCAGAGGGCGTGCGCGCCATCCTTCAGGAGACCTTTTACGCCGACAGCACCTCGCGCCTGATCGCCGACAAGCTGGGCGCCAAACTCCTGCGTCTCGACGGTGGCCCCAACACGCGCCGCGGCGAGTCCTACGCCGATCACATGGAGCGCGTCGTGGCGGCGCTGATCGAGGCGATGGCCCCGGCGGTCCAGTCATCCAAGGAGGCACGGCCATGAAGCGCCTGTTCTCGACGCCACCTGTCCTGACGATGCTGGCGCTGGGCCTGTTGTCTGCCTGCGCCTTGGACGCCGGAGAGCCCTTCGCCACGGTGCGGCCGACCTTCAGCGCTGCCTTTGCCCACGAGCACGAGCGCGAGACCGACGACGGCTTTTGGCGCCTGGCGAGCGGTTTTGAGATCGCTGTCGAAGCGGCCGCGATCGAGGTCGAGTCGATCGCCCTTTTGTCGAGCGCGGACGGCGTGGCGACCGAGGTCTTTGACCCGGCCAACCCACCCGAGGGCTACAGCAACTGCCACGGCGGCCACTGCCACGCGGACGACGGCGGCACGGTCGACTACGCGGACATCGAGGCGGCGCTTTTGGGCGCCGAATCCGCGCCGCTCGCGACGGTCCTCACGCTCATTTTGGACGCGCCCGTCGATCTCCTGAACGTTGCGCTTCTCGTCCCCGACTGCCACGCGTCCACGCTCGAAGGCTGCGGTCTGGAGGCCGGGACATTGCGCCGCGCCGAATTGAAGCTCAGTCGCCTGACGCTCCATCTGGTCGTCCGCGATAGCCAGGAACCAGCCCGCGTCGAGCCGCGCCACGTCGACCTGGCGATCGAACTGACTGGAGACGCGCACGGGACTTTTGCCCACGCCGTCGATTTCACGGCCGAGCGCCACGGCGAGCGCTTCTTCGACCTCGACATGAGCCTCACGCTGAGCGCGGCGATTTTCGACGAAGTCGACTGGGCGGCGTCAGAGATCGACGCGCACGCCATCGCCCACGCCCTGAGCCACGCGGCCTTTGAGGCGGGCGCCCGCGGGGATGAACACGCGCACGGGCATGACCACGACCACGCGCACGATCACGCGGAAGGGGAGTCGACGCATGAGCACTGAATCGCCCCAGGCGCGCGCGGCGACAGGTGTGCTGAGCGCCCGCTCCCTGTGTGTGGGCTACGCGGGCCAGGCGCTGTTGCCGCCCATCGATCTCGACCTTGGCGCGGGCCGGGTGACCGCCATTCTGGGACGCAACGGCGCGGGCAAGAGCACGCTCGTCAAAACGCTGCTGGGCACCCTCAAACCCATCTCCGGAACGATTCGGCGCCTCAAAACGCCGCTCAAAATCGCGCTGATGCCGCAGACGCGGGAGCTCGACTTCCAGCTGCCAATCACGGTGCGCGAGTTCGCCTCGTGGGGTTCGCTCTCTGGCCGCGGATGCCTCTGCCGCCCCTGGTCCACGCGCGGCGAAGGCGCCCTGGTCGATCGGGTGCTGGGCGAGCTGGGACTCGGCGAACTGGGCGGGCGTTTTTTGCGCGAGCTCTCCGAAGGGCAGCAGCAGCGGGTGCTCTTTGCGCGCGTGCTGGCCACTCAGGCGGATTTGGCCCTGCTCGACGAGCCGACCGCGGCCATGGACGCCGTGTTCCAGGCCGAGGTGATGGCGCGTCTTGGTCAGATGGCGCGCGAGCGCTCGATGGCGGTGGTGGTCGTGACGCACGCCTTGGGCGCGCTTGGCGGGGCCGTGGACGACATCGCCTTGCTCGACGCCGACGCGGGCAAGGTCGTGGTCGGTCCGCGCGACGAGGTCCTCCGGAGCGAGACCTTTGCGCGGCGGTTCGGAAGCCTCCTGCCGCCGCCGCCCGAAGTGTCCGCGCCGCACTCGTCCGCCCAGGAGGAGGCGCGCCATGGGTGATCCGATGACGATGAGTTGGGCCGATCTGTGGGCCGCGCGCGAGCTCTTTGCCGCGCCCATCGCCTGCGCCGCCCTGGCCGGATGCGCCCTCGGCTTTTTGAGCGTCTTCATCGTGCTCAAGCGCATGGTCTTCATCAGCGCCACGGTCAGCCAATGCGCCGGACTCGGCGTGGCCTTTGCCTTCTTTGTCGAGCTCTTTGTCGGCCTCCACCTGCCGCCCGTCCTCGTCGCCGCGCTCGTGGCCATCGCCGCGACTTTGCTGTGCGCCATCGACCCCAAACGCGTTGGCGTCTCGCGCGAAGCCCTGCTCGGCTTTGTCTACGCGCTGAGTTCCAGCCTCGCGGTCCTGCTCGGCGAGAAGCTGGCCGCCGAGGCGCACGACGTGCAGTCGATCCTCTTTGGAACCGCGGTGCTCGTGCGCGAGCTGGATGTCTGGCTCGTGGCTGGCGTGGGCGGGCTCATCCTGTTGTCCGGCGCCTGGACCTACCGCGCCCTGACCTTTGCCATCTTTGACGAGAGCGCCTCTCGCGCGCAGGGCCTTCCCGTCGCCTGGATCAAGGGCGCCCTGCTCGTGGCCATCGGCGCCATGATCGGCGTCTCGACGCGGGCACTCGGCGCCCTGCCTATTTTCGCCTTCTCGACTCTGCCGGCCGTGGCCGCGCTGCGCATTCGCCTGCCGCTCAAGGGCGTTCTCGCCGCCGCCATCGCCATCGGCGCCTTTGACGGCGTCGCCGGTTACCTCATGGCCTTCCGCTTCAACCTGCCAGTCGGCGCCTCCCAGACGGCCGTTGCCTGTCTCGTCACAATTTTTGTCCTCGCCATTAGTAAATGCTGGACATTTCTAAACGAGCGAGGCATGGGGCGCCCGTCAAACGCCAAAAACACAGAGCGCGGTTGACAAGGGGATTAATCGCCGCGCCGTGGGCCCATCCAGACCAGTTCTGGGTGGGTTTTTTTATGTGTTTTGTCGAACTCCGCGCGCCAGCAGCGGGACAAAGGGCTTGTTCAAAGCGCGTCCTCCTTCCCCCAAAAAAACGCGCCAATAGTTCGCTCAGACAGACGCGGACGACTGCCCCGGACGCGTTCACGCGCCATGTCGCCAGAATACAGGACTCACGCGGCTGGTAAGCCCATCGGACAATTCATCGACATCTCATAAAATCCCCCGCCGTCATGTGGTCCCATCCAAAGGATTTCATCGATAAACACGCGACATGGTGAACAGACGGCTTGCGCGAAATCGACAGGCGCTTTGTCGAATTGGGCGCCTCCAGGTGAATGTCGCGATTTTTCAGGAATGCGCCCACGGCCTTTGGCATTATCGAGCGCCCCCGCAACATCCAAGAAGCGCCTATGGAGGATTCCATGTCAGAAATATCGCGCCGCGACTTTTTAAAGACGGGTGCCATGGCGATCGGAACACTGACTTTGGGTGGAATTGCCAGCGCGGCACCGGCGACTCAGACAGAACAATCTCCGCCCCCCAGGCCCGCGCCTCACTCTGACAAATCGCATACCAGCCCAGACAAAGGCGCCAGAGCAATGGCCAAGGTCTATTTTACGCGCGATTTGAGCGCCGCTGGCGTCTTAAAGATCTATTCCAAAATCAATGCCGGCATCCAAGGTCGGACCGCGATCAAATTTCATTCAGGCGAACCCAAGGGACCCAATCTTTTGCCCGTGGAATACCTCAAGGCATTACAAAAAAACATTCCCAACAGCGCGCTCGTCGAATGCAATGTCCTCTACGCGGGCCCGCGCCGCAGGACAGCGAGCCACCGAAAGACGCTCAAAACAAATGGCTTTGATTTTTGCCCGGTGGACATCATGGACGCCGAGGGTGACGCGATTTTACCTGTCAAAGGCCTCAAGGCGTTTTTGGACAAATGGCACAACACCGATCCCGACAAGCGTCCCTATACGCCGGGCCATCATCTCACCGAACTTGCCGTTGGTGGGCATTTGCTCGATTACAATTCTCTCGTCGTCTACACACATTTTAAAGGCCACGCGATGGGCGGCTTTGGCGGATCTCTGAAAAACATCTCCATCGGCTGCGCCTCAGGCGACGTGGGCAAAATGCAAATTCACGGCAAAGGCTGGCCAACCGGCAAACTCTTTCTCGAAAGAATGGTCGAAGGCGGCAAGGCCATTGTCGATCACTTTCAGGGAAAGATGGCCTGCATCAATGTCCTCAAAAACATATCGGTGGATTGCGATTGTGATAAAAACGGCGCGCCACCCACCTGCCGCGATATTGGCATTCTTGGTTCGACCGATGTTTTGGCCATCGACAAGGCTTCTGTTTCTTTGATTTACGCGCTGCCAGCCAAAGAGCGCCGCGATATTGTCGAGCGCATCGAGTCGCGCGAAGGACTGCGCCAGCTCGAATACATGAAGACCCTGGGTGTCGGCCTGGACGACTATGAATTGATTGAAATCTAAGGCGCCAGCGCCTCCTCGCCAGGTTTTGAGAAATGGCGGTAAACATCCCCCCAACCAGAGAGGTGTCATATGTCGAAGTCGCAATTGATTGTTTTAGGTGTCGTTGCTTTGGCCTTCGTTGGCCTCGGAACAAAAGCCTGGGCGCAAAACGCCACGGCCAAAAACGCAGTCGACCCAAAGTCGAAGGAAGTTGTCCAAAAGCCTAAAATTTTGATTGCCTATTACTCTTACAGCGGCAACACGCGCGCGGTGGCCGAGGAAATTCAAAAGGCGACAGGCGGCGATCTCTTCGAGATTGTCCCGGCGAGGGCGTATTCCAGCGATTACAAGACAGTCGTGGCCGAAGCCAAAGAGGAAATTCAATCCAAAAAGTGGCCAGCCCTCAAAAATAATGTCGCCAATATCGCTGATTACGATCTC
The DNA here is from genome assembly GCA_017500825.1 of Myxococcaceae bacterium. GTDB lineage: Bacteria > Myxococcota > Myxococcia > Myxococcales > UBA5297 > UBA1203. The sequence continues at coordinate 9,783 of JAFVYB010000097.1, forward strand.
GTCTTTATCGGAGCGCCCAATTGGTGGAGCACCATCGCGCCGCCAGTGACGACCTTTCTGAAAAGCCATGATCTCGCTGGTAAAAAAGTCGCGCCCTTCATCACCCATGGCAGCGGCGGCGTGGCCAGAACGGTCGACGACATCAAGAGCCTGACGCCCAAATCAACCGCGCTCGACGCCTTTGCCGCCCCGGGCAAAGAGGTCAAAAAATCTTTGAACAAAGTCCACACATGGCTGCGCAAAATAGGGGTTTCTCAATAAAGAAGTGAGAGTCATCGCGGAGGGCGCCGCATGTCGTGGCGCTCTCTTTTTATGTTATATCAAGAACGAATTGACGCGGATTTTTGGCATCGTTTGAAAATGATTTTCGCGAGGTGTCACCTATGGACGACAAGTCGACATCATTGCTGGCGCGACGACGCTTTTTGAAGTTGTTCGGCGCCGGAGCCTCCGCCTTGGCCTTGCCCGCATGCGGCAATGACAATGCTCGAAACGCGAACCCAGCCCCCGCGGAAGATTTGCCCGCTGGAACTATGACCTATCGCGTTCATCCCAAAAATGGCGCCAGAATTTCACTGCTTGGTTATGGTTGTATGCGCCTGCCGACAGTCGACAACGCCAGCGCCCGCGAAAGTAAGGACGCGATTGATCAGGAGGCGGTCAACGCCCAGGTCGACCTCGCCATCGCGCGCGGCGTCAATTATTTCGACACCTCGCCCGCCTATTGTCGCGGCTTGTCGGAAGAATCCATGGGAATCGCGCTCTCCCGTCATTCGCGCGAAAAATATTTTATCGCCACCAAACTCTCGAATTTTGATCGCGCCACCTGGAGCCGCGAGGCCTCTTTGGCCATGTATCAAAAATCATTCGCCTCGCTGCGCGTCGATTATATTGATTATATGCTTCTGCACGGCATTGGCATGGGCGGCATGGAGTCGCTCAAAGGGCGCTATCTCGATAATGGCGTGCTCGATTTTCTCCTCAAAGAGCGCGAATCCGGACGTATTCGAAATCTTGGATTTTCCTATCACGGTGACATCGACGTTTTTAATTATCTGCTTGAGCATCACGATCGATATCAATGGGATTTTGCGCAAATTCAACTCAACTATGTCGACTGGAAACACGCCAAAGAGGTCAACACGCGCAACACCAATGCGGATTACCTTTATCAAGAGCTCCATCGCCGACAAATCCCGGTCATTGTCATGGAACCATTGCTTGGTGGACGACTGGCGAGCCTCAACTTTCGCTCCATCGAGCAGCTTAAACGCCTCGATCCCGAGGCAAGCATCGCCTCCTGGGCTTTTCGATTCGCCGGAACGCCCGAAGGCGTTTTGACCGTCCTCAGCGGCATGACTTATATGGAGCATTTGCGGGAAAACCTGCGCACCTATTCGCCACTCAAACCTTTGAATGCCCAGGAACTGGCCGCTCTGGAGGAAGTCGCCCAGACCATTCTCGAATTTCCGCTTATTCAGTGCAATACATGTCAATACTGTATGCCATGTCCCTATGGTCTCGATATTCCCAATATCTTCAATCACTACAATAAATGCCTCAACGAGGGGAATTATTCAGAGAACATTCATGACGAAAACTATCGACGCGCGCGTCGCGCCTTTTTGGTCGGCTATGATCGCAGCGTCCCTAAATTGCGTCAGGCTAACCGCTGTATTGGATGCGCAAAATGCGTTTCCCACTGTCCGCAGCGCATCGATATTCCCGCCGAAATGCGGCGCATCGATCGCTATGTGGAGGCACTGAAACGTCAAGGTTGAGACATCGTCGCGCGGCGATGTTTTGTTTTTATGACTTGAGGGAAACGCGATGCTGCGAAAAACAAGAATTATATTGGCTGGCTTGTTCTTTATCCTCGTCAATCTGCTCTTTCTCGATGTCAGTGGCGTTCTGCACCGCTATCTCGCGTGGGTCGCGAAAATTCAATTTCTGCCAGCGCTGTTGGCGTTCAATCTCGGCGCCGTCGTCGCCATTGTCGCGCTGACATTTGTCTTTGGCCGCCTGTATTGCTCGATTGTCTGCCCGCTTGGCGTTTTGCAAGATATGATTTCCTGGATGGCGGGCCGGCGACGAAAGTATCGTTTTTCGTATACTGCGCCGCGCCACTGGTTGCGATATGGCGTTTTCGCCGTTTTTGTCATCGCCTTTGTCGTGGGCGTAGGAGGCGTTGCCTTTTTTATCGCGCCTTACAGTGCCTATGGCCGCATCGCGACCCACCTGTTTTCTCCCTTCTATGCCTGGGGAAATAATTTTTTGGCATGGATTGCTGAAAGCATGAACAGCTACGCCATTCATTCAACCGAGGTGTGGTTCAAAGGGGGAATTCCCCTTGTCGTGGCGCTTTTGACACTCACCGCTGTGGCCATCACGGCCTGGCGCTCTGGACGCCTGTGGTGCAACACGGTTTGTCCTGTGGGCACGGTTCTGGGAGTCATCGCACGCCTGTCGCTTTTCAAACCTCGCATCGATCTGAACAAGTGTTCGCATTGCGGCCTGTGCGCGCGCGCCTGCAAGAGCGCCTGTATTGACGCCCAGTCCGGAACCGTGGACGCCAGTCGCTGCGTGGCCTGTTTTGATTGTCTAAAAAACTGCCGCCAGGGCGCGTTGCGTTATGAATTTATCCAGTTCAAAAATTCGCGGGCAGCCTCTCAAACAAACGCGCCTGAATCTGCCAAAACAACTGATGCGCCCGATATCAATCACGAACGTGCGCTTCCCGTTAATGAATCAGAGGTGTCGTCAGAGGCGAAGGTGTCCCAAAATACCGAACAGATGTGCGGTGACTTGGCGAATTCCGGGCGTCGGGTCTTTTTAGTGGCCGCTGGACTCATGGCCTTGGAGAGGGCGGCGCAGGCCCAGGCGATTAAAGTCGACGGCGGGCTGGCGCCCATCGAGGAAAAGCAGGCGCCTCCGCGTCAAACGCCCATCACGCCACCTGGTTCGCAAGGCGCCGCCAACTTGGAAAAACACTGCACATCTTGTCAGCTTTGTGTGGCCTCCTGTCCCAATCAGGTCCTGCGCCCCTCCAAGTCGATCAAGTCGTACCTCAGGCCGGAACTCTCTTTTGAGCGCGGCTATTGTCGCCCTGAATGCGTCACCTGCGCCACGGTTTGCCCGACAGGCGCCATCCAGCCGATCGCAGCAGAACAAAAGGCCGCATTGCAAATTGGCCACGCGATTTGGACAAAAGCGCGCTGCGTGGTTGTGCGCGATGGCGTGAATTGCGACAATTGTGCGGCTCACTGCCCGGTGGGCGCCATTCACATGGGACCGCTCGACGCCACAAATCCCCAATCGCCGCAAATCCCCATGATTGACACTGAACGCTGTATTGGCTGCGGCGCCTGTGAACACCTGTGCCCCGCCCGTCCAATCAGCGCCATTCATGTCGAGGGACATGAACGTCACCGCATGAATTGATATATCCTGGACATATCATTCATGAGTCAGCGGGACCAGGTGAGCGCCAGCAAAATCTCGTTTTTGCTGGATAATGGCGGATCGTCTTCTGATAATTGATGAGGAAATACGATGCATTCATCCAATCGGTCGTCCAAGGGTTATCAGGAGCTCGGTTTTGCCAAAATCGACACAGATCGCGAGCGGCGCCGTGGTTGTGGCGAAGTGATTTATGGCGCGGGCAAGACAACGGCGCAATTGTGCGACCTCTTCAAAGCCTTTCGCGCCCAAGGCCAGCCCGTTCTGGCCACACGCTGCACACAAGATCAGGCGGATGCGTTGCGAACGGCACAAATCGACGACATTGCGCATGATCCTGTTGCGCGCACCATCAGCTGGCACCCTAAAACAGCTGAACAAAAAAACTGTGGTCTCGTGGCGATTTGCACAGGCGGGACAGCCGACATTCCGGTGGCCGAAGAGGCCGCGCGCACAGCTGAATTCTTTGGCGCGCGCGTTGAGCGCTTTTACGACGTGGGCGTGGCAGGCATTCATCGACTGTTGGCCAACCTCGACGCCATCCGTCAGGCCAACGCGATTGTGGCGGTCGCCGGCATGGAAGGCGCCTTGGCCAGTGTCGTCGGCGGGCTCGTGGACAGTCCTGTCATCGCTGTGCCAACCTCTGTCGGCTATGGCGCGTCCTTTCAGGGAATCGCACCGCTCCTCACCATGCTGAATTCCTGTGCAGAAGGGGTCGCAGTGGTCAATATCGATAATGGTTTTGGCGCGGGTTACATGGCGGCTCAAATCAATCGCAAAATTGCCCGCGACATCAAAACATGACTGCGCTTGCGTCAAGAATGGCGGAAAATCGCGCGCTCAAGAAGGGAAACAAATTTATGTCACGCAAAACACTCTATCTGGAAGGCGCCTCGGGAATCAGTGGCGATATGACAGTGGCCGCACTGCTGGATTTAGGTGCGAATCGAGAAAAACTTTTGGCCGCGCTGAACAGCCTCGGCGTCGAAGGTTACGAGGTTGTTATCGAGAAAAAAAACTCTTATGGGCTGGCCGGACTCGACTTTGATGTGCGATTGCATTCAGAAAGCAATGACGAGGGAATCCATGCGCACGATCATCACAAACATCGCCATCTTGCCGACATTGAAGAGATCATTGATCGAGGTGAATTGACCGAGGGTGCGCGCGCTTTAGCCAAAAAGATCTTCCGAATTGTCGCGGAGGCGGAGTCAGAGGCGCACGGTTGTTCAGTTCAGTCAGTTCATTTCCATGAAGTCGGCGCCGTTGACTCAATTGTCGATATCGTCGCCACAGCTGTCTGTTGGGACGATCTTCAATTGGACGAATGCATCGTCACGGGACTTCACGAAGGCTGTGGTTTTGTTCAGTGTCAACATGGCCTTTTGCCTGTCCCAGTGCCAGCGGTGGTGAATATCGCGCGCGCGCATGGTATCACGCTCAGGCCAACCGCGAATAAAGGTGAATTGGTCACGCCGACTGGTATTGCCATTGCGGCGGCGCTGCGAACCAAAACAGCGCTTCCAAGTGAATTTCAGGTAGACAAAATTGGCATTGGGCTCGGCAAGCGCGATATTGGACGCGCCAACATGCTACGGGCCATGATTTTGCGCGAAGACGAAACCGCGGAACGCGTCTTTGTCCTGGAGAGCAACATTGATGATTCGACAGGCGAGGCATTGGGATACGTCATGGCGGCATTGTTCGACGCTGGCGCGCGCGATGTCCATTTTGTGCCATGCTTCATGAAAAAGAATCGTCCTGGATGGCTTTTGCGTATCCTCGCAGATGAAGAAACAATCCCCGCGCTGGAAAAAATTGTTTTTCGCGAGACGACCTCAATTGGTCTGCGCCGCTGGGAAGCCAGCCGCTCCTGCATGGCGCGCGAACAAATCGCCGTTCAATTGCGCTCCAATGGTCAAACGGTGACAGTCAAACGCTGTCAGATGGGGGATATTGTGAAAAATTATCCAGAATATGAAAGCGTTCGCGCGGTCGCTCTGCTGACGGGACAACCATTTCACGAGGTTTATCGCGAGGCACAGATGATTGTGGACGAGGATCGGAAGAGCGATTGAGGGTTTTGCGCCCCAGCGCACACCTGTAAAAGACGCGTTTCCACTGGTGCGCAGCGTCCAAAAATGCGCTTCAGCGCACACCTTTGTTTTTTTGTGCTTTGGCGCACGGCAATCGAAAAGCCGCTTCAGCGCTGGGCATGTTTGATTTTATTTTTATGTCGACTGGAACCCGAATTAGCTCGATTTAATTTTTATACCTCAATCGATTGTTATCGTTCCGCATTGCTGTCGACACGTCAAAGTCTTGAATTGACATTGGCGTGTCGGCGCCCGCTCTGCCCCGAACGACCGAATTTAGTTCGTCATTGT
>JAFVYB010000098.1 GCA_017500825.1 Myxococcaceae bacterium
CCGCCGGCGTCGACGAGGAGCTCTGGTCCGTCGGCGTCGGGCCAGGTCAGCATCTGTTCGGTGGCCCACCAGTATTCGGGGAGGCTCTCGCCCTTCCAGGCAAAGACGGCCGCGCCTTTGGGGTTGTCGATGGTGCCGTCGCGACCGACGACGACCGCGGCCGCCGCTTCGTCCTGCGTCGAGAAGATGTTGCAGCTCGCCCAGCGCACGCGCGCGCCCAGGTCGATGAGCGTCTCGATCAGCACGGCGGTCTGGACGGTCATGTGCAGCGAACCGCTGACGCGCACGCCCTGGAGAGGCCTGGTCTTGCCGTAGCGCTCGCGCAGGGCCATCAGGCCGGGCATTTCCTGTTCGGCGAGGCGGATTTGCTGGCGGCCGAGCTCGTGGAGGGAGAGGTCGCGGACTTTGAAAGCGGGGCGGTCGTTGGACTGGGAAGACATCGTCGATTCCTCGAAAAGTGGGGGAGGCGGGTGCCGCGAAGGCGCGGGAACACAAAAAAGGAAGGCGGGCCAGGGATGGCGCCGCCTCGCGGACAGGGGGAATGGGCGCCGACGCGGGGAGGCGGTCGGGCCAGAGGGGGAGTCAGTGGCGGAAGGTGCAGTTGAGCGTGGCCAAATCGTCCTCGGTGGGGCTGTGGCTCATCAGGAAGAGGGCCAGGATATAGGGATCGTCGCCGGGTTCGGCGCCGATGATTTGGACGAGGACGTGCTCTGGGTTGTCCGGATCTCCGGCGGGCACGAGGTTGGCGAACTGGATGAGGCGCGCTTCGATGAGCATCTCGGCGATCCGCGTCTTGCCGAAGCAAAGGCAGATGTCGGGGTTGCCCTCGGCGTCCTCGTCGAACTGCCAGTGAAAGAGCTCGTGGTCGCAGATGTAGATGTCGGGCGTGCCGACGCGCAGGACGCAGTTGTTGTGGCGCTTGAGCCAGGTCCAGAAGGTGGAGAAGGGCAGGGAAGGCGGGGTGTCGGCGGTGCTGGTGGTCATGGGCGTTGCTTTCAAAAGAGGGCGTCTGGGGACAGTGCCCTTGAGAGGGAGGCGGGGCACTGCCAGTGGCTGGCGGCGGGGCGCGAACGCGTGGGGGCGGGCGTTTGGCGCGCGCGGGCAGGGAAAGCCGGGCAGGTCACAAAAAGCTTTCCGGCACGTAGACGATGTCGCCGGGCTGCAGGGTGAAGTTGGCGTGTCGTCCTTCGGCGATGCTCTCGACGGGCAGCTTGAATTTTTGCTCAGAGCCGTCGACGCGGCGCGTGACGATGACCGAGTTTTTGGCCGCCAGCTTGGAGAAGCCGCCCGCCAGCGAGACCGCCTGCACCACGCTCATGCGGTCTTCGAAGAGGAAGGTCCCGGGCTTGTTGACCTGGCCGAGGACGAAGATCTTCTGGGAGTTGAACTCCTTGAGGAAGACGGTGACCTGGGGATTTTTGAGGTAGCCGTCTTTGAGGCAGGCCGTCAGGCGGTCGGCGAGGGCGCCCTGGGAGAGCCCGCTGACACTGAGGCGGCCGCAGAAGGGGTAGTCGATCGTCCCCTCCTCGGAGATGCGGAAGGAGCCGGTGAGATCGGCCTCCTGAAAGACGCGGATGTCGATCACGTCGCCCGGGCCCAGCGTGCGCTGGATGGTGGCTGCTTCTGGCGTGGCCACGGGTTGGGCCGAGGGCGTCGTGACAGGCTGTGGGGTTGCCGTTGCGACAGGCGCGTAGCCGACCTCGGTGCGCACGGGCGTCCGACATGCCCCCATGAGGAGCGGGATCGCCAGGAGCATGAGCGCTGTCAGGACCTGGGAGCGCGCGCGCGATGTGAGGGGAAAAACGGCAGTCAAGCGGAGCAATCCTCGCGGGGCGCGCCGACGCGTGGGCGGCGCATGACGGCGGTCGTCAGTAACTGAGCTCGACGAAGAACGAGACATCGTGGCGCATGAAGTCGTCGATGCCCGAGAGCTGCTCGTCGTAGCTGAAGCGATAGGAGAGCCCGACGGACAGCCAGGAGAGGATCTCGTAGGTCCCCTTGAGCGCGGCGGCGATGCGCCAGGTGCTCAGCGTGTCGCTGTCGGCGCGGTAGCCGAGGAAGTTGGCCGAGAGGTCGGCGTCGAGCCAAAAGCGTCCGGCGAGGAGGAGGCCGGCGTTCAGATAGACGCGGTCGCTGCCGTAGGCGATCCACTTGAGGCCCGGGGTCGGCGAGAAGGCGCGCTCGTAACCGAGGGTCAGCTTGCTCTGCAGGGTGAGGGCGTAGCTGAGGGAGAGGCGGGCGACAGGGCTGGAGTAGACGCCGTTGAGCTCGTGCGCCCAGCCAAAGGCGGCCTGCGCGGTCAGGCGCGGCAGAAAGACCGAGAAGAAGCCGATGGAGGCGACCACGCTGTCCGAGTCCACGCCATTGACGCCAAGGTAGCGGCGCATGCGGAAGCCGGCGTCGAGGAGGAGGGCCGATTTGGGCAAGAAGTCCCAGCGCAGGCCCAGCGCGACGGCGTGGTTGAGATAGTTCGACTCGCCGACATCCCAGCCGGTGCAGCCAAAGCCTTCCTCGCAGGCGAGGTTGTCGAAGTCGCTGCGCTTGCTGAAGACCTCGCTGACGAGGTGGTAGCTCGGCTCGATGGAGAGGGTGCCGTGTCCCGGTCGCCAGCGCGCGCGCAGGGAGGCGTCGTTGTGCAGCGAGAGGACGCCGATTTGCAGCGTCGGGGAGTTGCTCTCGTCTGAGCGGCGCAGGCTGTCGCCCAGGGCCAGGGTGAGAGACTGGACGGGCTTGACCTTGAGATCGAGCAGGGCGTTGGCGCCCAGATGGGATGCGTCCTTGGAGCCCGCGTAATCGAGTCCCAGGTAGTGCGCGTAGTCGACGGCGCCGGAGAGGCGCATCTCGAAGCGCGCGCCGGGCAGCTCAAAGGCGACGCCGGGACGGAACCTGAGGACGAGATCGCCCGCGCTCTGCGTGCTGGTCAGCTGGGCGGCGGCCGAGTCGTAGCGCGTCGTGAACCTGAAGCTCGGGTGCAGGCGCGCCGGGCCCATCTTGAAACCGTTGGTGTCGCGCTCGGACCTGGCGGCCAGGGCAGAAGAACTCCCCGCACAGAGGCAGCACAGCAGGAGTGCGCATAGTCGCCGCAACGCGGTGTGCAGGCGGTTGTCAGAGGGGAATTTCAAGCGGTGACTCGCCAACGGAAAAGAAAAGAAGGCCCATCCAAGGGGGGCTGGGAGGGGCCAAAAGCGGCGCGCCTCTACCACAACGGATGGGCACTGCAAGCGGGTCGGCAGGGGCGGCGACGCGTCGTCCGCCAGGCACCCAAAGAAGGAAAACGCGCCTTGGACAGGAGGGATCGTCCATCGCTGTCGAACGCTTACGCGGATGGCGTCCGGGGGAAGCTCTGCGCGCGTATCGCCGCCGGGCGTGAGGCCAGAGAAAGGGGGCTGGGCGCGCTATTCGACGGGGCTGGCGACCAGGGGCCTGTGCGTCGCGCCTTCGAGCGCCATCTCGTGGGGGGCGCCCTTGGCCGCGTCCAGCTCATCCTCCCAATAGTCGTCCTCTGGCTCCTGGACCGTCAGCGTCGTGCCCGCCGTGTCAAAGGCAAAGAGGCCGATGCACTGGTCGCTCTCGGTGGCGAGCTGGTCGATCTTGCGGCCATTGGCCTCGACCGTGCCCAGGGCGTGGATGGCCTTGGAGTGATCGTGCCGCGCCAGCGCCTCCTGCAGCGACACGTCGGCCTGTTCGCTGATGCGCAACATGCTCTTCACGTCGGTCAGGCGGTCGTTGACGCAGTTGAGTTTGATCACGTCCTTGGTCTCGCGCGCCTCTTCGAGCTTGGAGAGGACGATCTTGAGGGCGCGGCGCATCCGCGTGAGCGACTTGTTGGAGCGCTCGATCATCTCCTCGGGTTCGGGAGGCTCGATGTGCTCGGGGGAGGAAGTCTCGACGGCGGGCGCTGTCGCGGGTTGCCCCTGCTGCGCGAAGGCGTTCGTCGAGGTCCAGGCGAAGAGGGCGCACAGGGCAAAGGCGCCGACGCTGCCATGGCGTCGACTCGCGCTCAGATGAGGATCACTGCGTGGTGACATGTGGGATTCTCCGGGGCCCGGGGCAAAGGGCGGCGCAAGATGGGCGAAAGGCACCTGGGAATCAAGGCTTGGATTGGCCCAGGGGCGTCGGTGGCGGACCCTGTGATCCGCGCTTTTGGGGTCGCCTCGCGGACAGGCCCTTGGTCGGCGCGTTTCTTCGCGAGAGACAGCTTCATTTAATGAAGCCTCCCGCAGCGGCCGGGCCTCACAGCGAGAGGAAGATCGTCTCACCGGAACGCCGCACGACCACGCGGCGCGCGCCCTCTGCCTCGGGCTTGTCGAAGAGGGCGGCGAGGTTCAGCGGCTCGATGAGAAGAGTCTCGTCCACCTTGAGCAACACGTCGCCGACGATGAGGCCGCCCCGCTCGGCGCGCGAGCCCTGACGCACCTCGACCACCTCCGCGCCGAACGGCACCGACAGTCCCTCGCGCCTGGCCTTGGGCACGTTGAGCGTCCGCGCGATGATGCCCAGCGAGGCGTGCGCTCCCTTCCACAAAGCAGCGCTCTGCTCGGGCGCGTCGCTCAGTTCGATGGTGAGCCTCTGTGGCTGCCCCGCGCGCAGGACCTCGATGGAGACCGCGCCGCCCACCTCTCCCAGCGAAGCTCGCCAGCGCAGGGCCTGGGCGTCGTCCACGCGCTGCCCGTCGTAGATGGTGATGAGATCGCCCTTTCGCAGCCCGGCGCGCTCGCCCGGCGTGCCCGAGAGGACCTGCGAGACGACGACGCCGCGCTGTTCGGCCGACAGTTCCAGCGAACGGGCCAGCGCCGGGGTCAGCGAGTCCACGCGGATGCCGAGCCAGCCACGGCGCACGCTACCGTCGCGAAGAAGCGGGTAGAGCACTGCCTTGGCCAGGTTGATGGGGATGGCGAATCCGATGCCCTGTCCCACGGCGTTGACGGCGTTGGCGATGCCGATCACCTCGCCGCGCTGGTTGATGAGCGGGCCGCCGCTGTTGCCCGGATTGATGGCCGCGTCGGTCTGCAAATAGTCGAAGTAACCCTCGCGCCCGGCGGGGCGGACATCGTTGCGCCCCTTGAAGCTGACGACGCCGACCGAGACGCTGTGCCTGAGCCCAAAGGGATTGCCGATCGCCGCCACCCATTCGGCGACTTCGAGCGCGTCCGAATCGCCGAGCGGCAGTGTCTCGAACGCGTGGTTTCCTCCATCGACCTTGAGCAGCGCCACGTCGGTGAAGCGGTCGAGTCCGAGCACGCGCGCCGGAAATTCCCGCCAGCCGCCCTCCCGGGGAATGAAGACGCGGATGCCGAGCACGTCCTCCACCACGTGCGCATTCGTCACCAGGTAACCGTCCGGGTGGATGAAAAAACCGCTGCCCAGGCCCTTTTGCTGCTCGGCGTCGATGGGCGCGGGCACGACGCCGCTGAGCGGGTTCTGGCCACTCGTCCGCTCCAGGGTCGAGATCGAGGCCACGGCCTTTTGGGCGCGGGCAATGACCTCGTGAAACGCCGGCAGTGAAGCGCCGCCCGAAGAACGCCGCGCGCCGTGAAGCGCCGCGTCATGGCCAGTGGCCCGCGAGACAGGATCGCCCGCCTTTGGACCAGCCTCGCGCCACAGAGGTTCGCCCTGGGCCTCAAGCGCGAACGCCATGAGCGCCACGAGTCCCGCCACAACGCCCCACGCCTCTCCCACTCGATGCGCCATCGCCGCCGCCTCCCCTGACCACGCGCCAGCGCACAAGATAGGGCGTCCCCCCATGCCCTGCATCGGAGCGCATGGCTGGCCCGGGCGCAGTGTCGACAGGCCTTGCGGGTGCGAAATCGGCGCTTTCAACGCCCTGGCCTTGGCTCCAAGATGCCCGGCCTTTTTGCCGCGAGGAGCCCATGTCATCCGTCCGCAAACACACCGTCTCGATGAGCTGCCTGGCGCCGGCGGGCCAATTCATGGAGCTCGTCGGCGACTTCCCGGACTGGCAGCACCCCATCGCCATGAGCGAGGTGGCGCCCGGTGACTACCAATGCAGCGTTGCGCTTTTGCCCGGCGTCTACCGCTACAAATTCAGGCTCAATCAGAGACTGTGGCTGACCGACCCGCGCGCCAGCCTCATCGACGCCTCGAATCCCTTCGAGAACGCCGTCCTCGTCATCGGCGGCATCGAGTGGCCCTTTCTCTTCGCGCCCGACCGCCGCCATGTCGCGCTCGATCGCCATGGCCATCTCACCGTTCAGATCGAGCTGCCCAGGCCCGTCGAATCGCCCATCGATCTCATCGTCGACGCGCCGCCGCACGGTGAGAGGATCGCCCGGTTTTTCGAAGTGGCCAGTCAGCGCGGCGTCCGCCTTCTGCGCGCCGATCTGCGCTGGCCCGCGCTCACCCATCCACAGACGCGCGCCCGCCTGAGCTTCTCAACCACTGTTGGGACGAGCTTTGAGGTGCCGCGACTTGCCGAGACAGACCGGCCCACGACAGACATCGCCGCGCCGCGACGCGCCTTTGTTCCCGCCGCCATCCGCCGATCGCCCGCGCCGCCAGTGAGTCGCCCCGAAACAGACCGGAACGCGGGCGCATCGAGGAACGCGGGAATGAGCGCCGGGGCAGGGGAGGGATGCCGTGCACCCGTGGAGCGGCTCTCGCGGTTCGACGAGGCGCCCGACTGGCTCGGCAGCGCCGTCTTCTACTCGGTCCTCATCGACCGCTGGCATCGCGGCGGCCAGTCGCCAGCCTTGCCCTGGGCCAACACGCGCACCACGCCCTCTGGGCCAGGCATCTTCTATGGCGGCGATTTCGCCGGCCTGTGCGAGCACCTCGATCACCTGGTCCGCCTTGGCGTGAACGGGCTCGTCCTCTCGCCTGTCCATCCCTCGCCATCACCACTGCGCCGGGCGGCGACCAACCTGTTGAGCGTCGACGCGGCACTCGGCGGCGAGGAAGGCCTCGGGCGCCTTTTGGACTCGGCGCACGCGCGCGGTCTCAAAGTCGTCGTCGAGGCGGCCGTCACCCACCTGAGCGCGCGCCATCCGCTCTTCACGCGGCTTCTGCGCGACCAGGCCAACAGTGATTACGCCGACTGGTTTCAAGTGCGCCGCTTCCCGGTCAGCGAGCGGGACGCTTCGAGCTATGCCCATCTGTCTGGCCACCCGGAGTGCCCGGCGCTCGATCTGACGCGCGAGGCGCCACGCCGCCATGTGACGCGGGCGCTCAACGGCCTGGTCAAGCGCGGCATCGACGGGATTCTCCTCCACGGCTTGAGCGAAGCGCCTGCCGACCTCTGGCGACACCTGCGCCAGCGCCTGCGCCGCCTCAACCCGAACTTGCTCTTTTGGGGACAGGTTGAAAGCGACAACCTCGCCACCTTGGCCGGCGCCGCCGGGGTTGACGCGGTCCACGACCCGCGACACCGCGCGAGCCTGCTCGACTTTTTCGGCAGCGAGTCGATCGACGCTGACGAATTTTGCCGCCGCGTCACCTTTGACGAAGCGCGACTTGGCCCCCTGCCGCCGTCGTTCTTTGTTCAGGCGCTCGACACGCTCGACACGCCGCGGTTTTTGAGCGCCGCCCTCCTGCAGGCCCGCCTGCGCCTCGCGCTCACCTGGCTCTTCCTGCGCCCCGGCCCGATTTCGATCACCTATGGCACTGAACAGGGCGCGAGTTTTCTCGACGCCGCCCTGGCCGCGCGCAACGCCTGGCGTGACCGACCGCCGATGCCCGGACTGAACGGCGATTTGACGCTGACCGGCCAACTCATCGCCCGCCTTGCCTCAATCCGACGGGAGCTGCGCCCGCTTCAGGATGGTGTCTTTGCCGCGCGCGCTTTTGCCGAACGCGGCCTGTGGATCGAGCGGCGCTGTGGTGCCCAGATCGTGCGCGCCTATCTCAATGTTGGCCGCTTCCCCATCGCCATGCCCCTGCCGCCCGAGGGCGCTCTGCCGCTCCTCGATGTCAACGTGCCCCAAGGCGTGCCCGCCGACGTTCTGCCGGCCGATGCCGCGCGCCTGTTCGCCGCAGGTCTCTCTCTGCCCACTTGTGCCGATATTTAAGCACCATGTGGGACATCCGCCTGTGAACGCGCCACCTTGCGCGCCGAACCGACCGGACGCCTCTGGAACGCTGCCCTGGAATGGATGACCGTTCGCCCGGTTGACCCGCCGGCCGACGCCCTGCCGCGCGCGAAAACGAAGGTTGACTTTGCGCGGGCGCTCCCCATCCTGCGCCGGCTTTTTTGGGCGGCCCTGGGCCGTCCTCCCTCACCCGCAACACGCCTCCCCCTCTCACCAAGGAGTCATCCGATGAGAAAGACGTTCTGGGCACCGGCACTGCTGGCTGCCTTCGCGATGCTCGCTCTCCCCGCCTGCAGTAACGAGGAGACCGAAAAAGAGAACCTTTGTTCAGGCAAGCCCTGCCCAGATGGTCAGACATGCAACCCCGACACCGGCCTGTGCGAGGGCGGCGGCACCACCGTCGATCTTTGCGAAGGCGTGGTCTGCGAGGTGGAAGGAGAGACCTGCAACCCGGCCACCGGGAAGTGCCAGTCAGGGCCCGTCGTCAATCCCAACCCGCCAGAGTGCGGAAACAATGTTCAGGAGCCTGGCGAGGAGTGCGACGGCGGCGAGGACTGCGACGCCACCTGCCACCTCATCGTTGTGAGTGAATCGTGTGCTGAACTTTCGATCAGCGGAAGCGACGCCTGCGAATTGACGGGCAGCGGCAGCAAGCTCCTCGTGCGCGGCGACATCCTCACCGCCGACAAAGTCATCGAGAACGGCTCGGTCCTCATCGGCGCGAACGGCGTCATCGAGTGCGTCGGCTGCGACTGCTCGGCAGAAGGCGCCCAGGTCATCACCTGCCCCAACGCCGTGGTCAGCCCCGCCCTGATCAACGCCCACGAGCACATTGGCTACGCCAACGCCCGCCCCGACAGCTGGGGCGCCGAGCGCTTCGACCACCGCAACGACTGGCGCAAGAACAAGAACGGCCACACCAACCACAACGGTGACCCGACCAGCAACAACCTCGTCGGCGAGATGCGCATGATCATGGGCGGCTCGGTCACGCTCTTCGGCTCGGTGGGTGGCGCGGGCGACTTGGACGGGTTGATGCGCAATGTCGATTCGAGCGGCCTCGATGAGGGCTTGAACCTCGGCACGAACAAGAATCCCGTCTACGACACCTTCCCGCTCGGCGACAGCAGCGGCAAGCAGATCGCCCTCGGCGGCGGCTGCAGCGGTTACAACCCGAGCAACAAGGCCAAGAGCTTCATCGCCGACTATGGTTGCCCCTATGGCCCGCACGTGGCCGAAGGCATCAACAGCTACGCCCTCAACGAGCTCTACTGCGTGAGCGGCCAGGACAAGGACGGCATCGATCTCTTCAACGAGAAGGCCGCCTTCATTCACGGCGTTGGTGCCACTCCTGAATACATCTCGATGATGGCCGAGAAGGGCGTCAAGCTCATCTGGTCGCCGCGCTCCAACATCAGCCTCTATGGCGACACGGCCCAGGTCACCACCTACGACCGCCTCGGCGTCACCATCGGCATGGGCACCGACTGGATCTACTCGGGCTCGATGAACATGCTGCGCGAGCTGCAGTGCATCGACTACCTGAACAAGAATCACTACGGCAGCTACTTCTCCGACAAGAAGATCTGGATGATGGCCACCATCAACAACGCCATCGCCCTTGGCGTCGACAGCAAGCTCGGCGATCTCAAGGTTGGCCTTTTGGGTGACATCGCAGTCTTCCGCACATCTGCCGACAAGAAGGACTATCGCGCCGTCATCGACGCGGCCGCTCAGGATGTGTTGCTCGTCACGCGCGGAAGGCTCGTTCTCTATGGCGACGCCAACCTGGTCGCGGATTCGACCTGCGAGAGCGAAGATGTGTGCGGCAGCGCCAAGAAGATCTGCGCGAAGGCCTCAGCGTCGAGCATGACCTACGCGAAGATTAAGGAAGTGGCCAAGTATGACCTCTTCTCCTGTGGCGTTCCCGAAGACGAGCCGACTTGCGTGCCGCAGCGCACGCGCAGCGTCGATACAGAGGGCACGACGAACTACACGGGCGAAACGAGCGCCACCGACAGCGACGGCGACGGCATCCCCGACAGCGAGGACAACTGCCCCACCATCTTCAACCCGGTCCGTCCCGACAGCGCCGGCAAGCAGGGCGACTACGATAACGACAACATCGGCGACGCCTGCGACGCCTACCCGACTTGCAAGGACAACAACGAGACCTGCCCCACCACGGTCGATCCGGCGGCCAGGGACACGGACAGCGACGGTGTCGTCGATCGCGAAGACAATTGCGTCGAAGTCTCCAATGCTGAACAAACGGACAGCGATGAAGACGGCAAGGGCGATGCCTGCGACGACTGCCCCGAGGACGCCAATCCGGGCGATGATCGCTGCCCGCTGAAGGAAGTGACGGCCATCGAGGACATCCAGGAGGACAAAGACGGCTCTATCGCGACGCAATGCGGCTCGGCGCTCGAGGGTGCCTGCACCACCAATAAGGAAGTCCTGATTGAGGGCGTCGTCTCCGCCATTGTCCCTGACAAAGGTTTCTTCGTTCAGAATCCCGCCTCCGAGGACGGCGAATACGCGGGCATCTATGTCTATACAGGCTCCACCCCGAGCGTCTCGCTTCACGACGAGGTCTCAGTCCAGGCCTATGTCGGCACCTACTACACAATGGTTCAGATGACCGGCACGCCCATGGTCAAAGTGCTGAGCAATGGCCATGCTCCGGCGCGGGCTTGGGCTGTCCAGGCCGGCGATGTCGCCACGGGCGGCGCCAAGGCCAAGGCCTTCAACAGCGTGCTCGTCAAGGTGGAAGACGTCGTTGTGACCACGGCCGCCGATAAGAACAACGTCTTCGTGGTCGAGGACGCGAGCGGCACGGTCAAGATCGACGACTTTGTCGGCTACAAGGGCAATCCCACCGTGGGCGACGCTTACAGCTCGATCACCGGCGTGCTCGTCTGGGATTGGAATGATTCCAAGATCGCCCCGCGCACTGCCAACGATCTCGTCGCTGGCGAGGCCAAGGCGCGCCTCACGAGCCTCGATTGCCCCGAGAAGCTGCGCCAGGGCGCGAGCGGCACCTGCACCGTGTCGCTGGCGCGCGCTGTCTCGACTGACACCCAAGTTCAGGTGTCCCCCGGCAATGTCCACAGCGTCCAGATCGCCGCTGAAGAGACGAGCGCCGAGTTCGATGTCACCATGGCTGCGGACGCCACGAGCGCGATGGAAGTGAAGGCCTATCTCGACGACGCGGCGAGCGCCCTCACCGCCACGATCACCCCGGTCGGCATCGACGTGAAGCCAACCGCGGTCACAGTGAGCGGCCCGGCCACGGCGCAGGTTGGCAGCAGCGTGGAGCTCACCGTCACCCTCGACAACCCGAGCGCGAACGCCTTTGAGCTCACCCTCCGCACACAATCCTGCGGCACAGTCACCAGCCCGCTGAGCGTCAAGGCTGAAGAGCTGACCGCCACCGCCACGCTCGACACGACTGGCTGCGCTGTCGACGACGTTGTGACCATCACTGCGGCGCCCACGGTCGATGTCGCCGGATTCTCTGATGGCAGCCACACGCTGACGATCGTCGATGTGCCAACGGGCAAGGGCGTCGTCATCAATCAGATCATGACACGCGGCAGTGATGCCTATGACGAGTTCGTGGAGCTCTACAATCCGACCTCGTCGCCGATTGCTCTCAGTGGTTACGTGCTCTGGAAGACAGGGGCCACAGGGAGCCCTTCGGAGCGCGATAGCCTCGCGCTGTCAGGGACGATCCCTGCGCGGGGCTTCTTCCTCATCGCCTCGTCCAATGGGCTCAGCAGCTTTGACGTGAGCACCGATTATGTGGACGTGCGCGACACCAAGCAGGGCCTCATCGGCGGCATGAATGAGAAATCTGCTCTCTGGTTGACGAACTCGGCGGACGTGCCCTCCACCAGCTCGGAGAACCTGGTCGATCTCGTTGGCTTTGGCACGAACGTCAGCTTTGAAGGCGCGGCAGCCACACATAACAATTCGACTGCCAATACCTCCAGCGGTCGCAAGATCGATGGACAGGACTCGGACAACAATGCGGCTGACTTTGAAAAAAAGAATCCCGCCTGTCCGCGTTCGAGCTCCTCATCAACCTGCCCGAGCTTGAAGAGCTAAACCTCAGACGTGTCACAGCAACAGCCCCCGGCACCCACGCGGCGTCGGGGGCTTTTTTTGTGCTTGGTGTTTTAGGCCATCGATCGTCCTGCCTATTTTCAGTCGCGCCAAGATGTGTCAGTCGCGGCGCTTCTTTTGTCCCGGCGTTTTTCGCCACGGCGTCTTTCTGTCGCCCCGATGTCGTTCTTTCAGGAGGTCCGCGATGTTCCGCCGTTTTATGATTCGTTTGATTTGCCTTTTATTGCTTTTGCCATTGTTTTTGTTGCCACCAGCCCATGCCGCCAGCTGGAGTTGGACAAATGGCGTCTATCCCGGCGTTGATTACGCGACGCGCCCCCATGTCTCGGGCAAGACGGATATTCACCTGATTCGCGTCGACAACAATTATGTCGGCGTCACGATGATGCCCTATGTGACGGCAAAAAACGAGGCGGGGCAAAAGACTTCGAATTTCGCCAGCGCCAAGGGATTGCAGGTGGCAATTAATGCCGGGTTTTACAATATGTCGAATTACGCGCCCTGCAGCATTGTTGTCAGCAATGGCGTTCAATGGGCCGACAGCTATGATTCCAATACCTACGGACAATTCGGTTACACCGCCGATGGCCGCGCCAAATACATCGACGAAGCGCCCATCGCCTCCTCGTTACAATATCCCTGGATGCACCATGTCGTCTCTGGAACGCCTGTGCTCGTCAAAAACGGCGCTGTCGTCGCCAATTTGCATTCATCGCAGGCCTGCGTCGACCTCGGCCATTGCGCCAACGCGCGAGCGCGCACCGGCGTGGGATTAAGCAGCGACAGCCGCTACACCTATCTCGTCACGGTCGAGGAGAATCCGTCGTCCAACGGCATGACGATGAACCAGTTCGCGGCGCTGATGGTCGAAATCGGCGCGCACTGGGCGCTCAACCTCGATGGCGGCGGCTCGACGACGATGCACGTCGAGGCTTTGGGCGGCATGGTCGGCGAGGTGCAGGGGGGCAGCTATCAGCGGACCGTCAGCAATCACCTCGGCTTCTATGTCGCCTCCACGCTGCCCGATTACATTTGTAAGCAGGCTGCGGTCGACAATCCGAGCGCGCTCTTCCAGGACATCGCGGCTGGCAGCTGGCAGGAGCCGATCGCGAGCGCCATATACGAGGCGGGCGTGACCAATGGCTGCAGCTCGTCGCCGATGCTCTTCTGTCCCAACTGTGGACTCAAGCGCGCCCACGCGGCCGTGTTTCTGGCGCGCGCCCTCAACCTCGCGCCCTATGACAACCCCACGCCGACCTTTGACGACGTGCCCAAAGGCGACCCCAACTACGGCGTCATCGAGGCCCTCGTGCGCTCGCGCGTCATCGCCGGCTGCACAGAGACGAGCTTTTGCCCGGATGCCCTGTTGTCGCGCTCTGCGGCGGCGGCCCTCATCGCCCGCGCCTACGACCTCAGGCCCGAGCTCTACGAAGGTGTCTCGCCTTCGTTTGGCGATGTCGCGGCGGGCCACTGGGCCTTCACCTTTATCGAGGCGCTCAGGCACAACTGCGTCACCAGCGGCTGCGGGACCGGTCTCTACTGTCCCAACGAGAACATTACGCGCATCGAGTTCGTCACCTTCATCGCCCGCATGATGGAAATCGGCGGCCAGAGCCATTGCGTCGATGAGAACCCGCTCAATCAGGCCGAAGAGACGCCAGAGGCGGGCGAGACAGACGCGCCACTCGACCCCGAACCGCTGGATCCCGAGCCTCTGGAACCCGAACCAGTCGATCCTGGAACAACAGACGCGGATTCGACAGCGCCGGACGCGGGCGCAAATCCATTGGACGAGGCTGGACAGGGGGATCTTTCGGAAGACGTGGCTGCTGACACCCAGAGCGGTGCCCGCGTTGGCGCGCCGCCGATGTCGTCCTGTGGCGCCGCGGGGCAGGGTGGGGGACCTCTGGCGTCGCTTGCCCTGTGCGCTATCGCCCTCTGCCTCGCCATGCGCCGACGTTGAGCCAACAGTCGCCAGGACCGCGCAAAAAATGTCGGGAACGTCCACAAAGATGTCACACCCCCGTGCGATCATGGCCGCGTCAACGTGCGCCAGCCATGCCACGCCGCCAGCCCGGGACGCCAAGCCCCCCCTCGATGCATCGGGAAGCGACTTTTCCAGGATTAACCCGCGATGACATTTTTCCTCACGATAGCTGAACAACCGACCAGACTCTGCCGCTGCCTCATCGGCGCCTTGCTCTGCGCGCTTCTGACCGCCTGTGGCATCGAGGGCGAATCAGGCGCCGCGAACGACGCGGGAGCGCAGACACCCGACGCCTCCCACATCGAGCCATCGCCCGACGCCGCGCCAGAGGACGACCCACCGGACACGGGCAGTGGCGGCGATGCGGCCGACGCCTCAGAGACAGAAGAGACCGACGCTTCCGATACAGGCGACGCCGACTTCCCTGGCGACACCGACGGCGCCACGGGCCTGGGCTGCGAGGATTCGATCCCGCTCACAGGCACGTCTGGAACCGCCCCTGTCGCTTACGCGCTCGACGCCACGGGCGCCCACGCTGGTTCGTGTGGCGGCGAGGGGCCTGAACGCGTCTTCAGTTTCACCTTAAGCGAGCGCGCGCTCTACCAGTTTTCCCTCTCGGGCGACTCGGTCGACGGCGTCCTTTACCTGCGCGGCGACTGCCAGACGGCGACGGATGAACTGAACTGCGACGACGGCCTGAGCGGCGATGTCCTCTCAGGTGAGATCGACGCTGGCACCTGGCATCTCTTTGCCGACGCCTACGCTCCTGTGGCCGAGGGTGAGGCCACGCTGAGTTGGTCTCTGACGCGTCATCCCTGTCTCGATGTTCAGTGTGGCGAAGGCGCTTCTTGCGAGCTGATGGCCGATGGCGCCACCGCGCATTGCCTCTGTGACACTGGCTTTGTCCACGATGGCACAGGCTGTGTCGCTGATCCCTGTGCTGACAACCCCTGTTCAGATGAGCAGGGCCTGTCCTGCGCCTACAGCAACGCGTCGCTGCCAGCCCACATGTGCGTGCCGCGCGCCTGGACCGTCCTCGTCTATCTGAGCGCCGACAACGACCTCTTTGGCGGCGTCTCGGCTGACCTCGAAGAGATGCGCGTGGCCAGCCTGCGGGCGGATTCACAGAACACCCTGACCATTTTCGCGCTCGTCGACGGGCCCTTGAGCGGCGACACGCGCCTGGTGCGCGTTGACAAGGGCGAGATCACCGCTCTGGCGCCTGAGGAGACCTTTCTCGGCGAACGCGGCGAGCTCGACATGGCCGATGGCGCCACGCTGCGCGACTTTGGCCTGTGGGCCATCGCCGCCTATCCGGCGGAGCGCTACGGGCTCGTCCTCTGGGATCACGGTTCGGGCTGGAAGAGCGGTCTGGCCGCGCGCGGACTTTCCCTGGGCTTTGCCCGCGGCTTTTCCATCGACCTGACCGACAACCCCATCGAGCGCGAGAGCGAGATTTCCATTTCCTCGGGCGAATACGCCCAGGCGCTTGAGACACTGGTGGCGGCCGCGGGGCAGCGCTTTGACTTCATCGCCTTCGACGCCTGTCAGATGGGGCTTTACGAGGTAGCCCACGCCAGCGCGCCCTATGCCGACTTCCTGATCGCCTCCGAAGAACGCGTCCCTGCCCGCGGCTTTCCCTATGACGACTTTTTCGCCGCGCTCTACGCCGACGAGTCGCTTCCCGTGCCCGATGTCGCCCGCGCGCTTATCGACGCCTACGTCGCCACCTCCGCGTTTCACTACACCTTGTCCGCCACCGACCTCACGACCATGGCGCTGCTCGACACAGCGCTCGACGACTTGTCCGCTGCGCTTCTCGACGCGCTTCTGCGGGCGTCCGGCGATTCGACGGCCCACGCGGCGATCGCCACCGCGCGCGCCCAGACCCTGGCCTTTCACACGAGCAGCCACCGCGATCTCGGCGACTTTGCCTGGCAGCTGAGCCAGAGCGAGGCCTTGAGCGCGTCCGTGCGCCAGGCGGCAGAGGCCCTCGGCGAACAGCTCGTCCTGAGCGTTCCCCATGCGGCAGCGCAGGGCGACTACGAGCGCGCCACCGGGCTTGCCATCTATCTGCCAGATGCCGACGAGGGCGTGGACGAGGCGTATTTCGACACGGGCGCCCTCTGGAGCCAGGCCACGCGCTGGGGGGAGTTTCTGACCACTTTTGCGCGACATCAGGACAGCGGCACAAACGATGTCGATTGAATCAGACACTGCGCCCGCCGCCCTGACGCCAGCAGACTGCCCGCCAACGCCGCACGGCCTTCCCCGCATTCCGGGCATCTTGTAGAGGGCCGCGCCTTTTTTCAGACGAGACGTGTCAGTCCTTTGTCGGTATCCCATACTCGACCACCCTCGCTTTGACAGCGAGAGAAAGAAGCGAGCCATGCGCCCACGCCATTTTCCTGTCCGCCTCCTCGCGTCGCTTTTGTGCGCCGCGCTGCTTTTGGCCTGCGGCAACGAGACCACCAGCGCCGCCGAACCCGCCCCCAAGACCTGCGAGCCGACCACCTGCGAAAAGGGCGGCACCTGCGACGATTCGACGGGCGCGCTGTTGTGCCTGTGCAGCCGCGGTTACGAGGGCAATCGCTGCCAGTTCTGCGCCGAGGGTTACGAAGACGACGGCCAGGGCAACTGCCTGCGCGCCTGCGAAGCGGGCCACCAGGATAACGATAACGATGGCGAGTGTCTGCCGACCTGCGAAACGGCCGAAGTCACCTGCGAGAGCGCCAACACGGTGTGCTCCGACGCGTCCGGCGAAGCGCGATGCGTCTGCAAACAGGGCTACCAGGACAACGATGACGACGGCGAGTGCCTGCCGACCTGCGAATCGACCGAGGTCACCTGCGAGGGCGCCAACACGGTGTGCTCCGACGCGTCGGGCGAAGCGCGATGCGTCTGCAAACAGGGCTACCAGGACAACGATAACGACGGCGAGTGTCTGCCGACCTGCGAAACGGCCGAGGTCGCCTGCGAGGGCGCCAACACGGTGTGCTCCGACGCGTCCGGCGAAGCGCGATGCGTCTGCGAAGAGGGCTTCACCGAGCGCGATGGCGCCTGCGTGCAACTGGACTGGACGCTGATGGTCTTCCTCAACGGCGACAACGACCTGTCCGACTTTGCCGCCGAAGACCTCAAGGAGATGCGCCAGATGACAGCCGACGATTCCGTCAACCTCATCGTCCTCTATGACGGCCCGAACAGGAACGACACCAGGCTCTATCGCTTTGCCAATGGTGCCCCCGTTGAGCTCGACCTCGACGCCAGCGGCATCATCAGCGGCACGGAGGCGGACATGGGCGACTGGGAGGTCCTGCGCGACTTCGGCGCCTGGGCCGTGAAGAGCTATCCCGCGCGCCAATACGGCCTCTTCCTCTGGAACCACGGCGCCGGCTGGAAAGACGAACAGGGCGGCCGCTGCCAAAACCCTTTCAAGGACTTCTCCTCGGACGACACCAACGGCAGCAGCGGTATCGAGCTCTCCAACGGCCACTTTGGCCAGGCCCTCGACGCCATCACCACCGCCGCCGGAGAGCGCCTCGACCTCGTCGGCTTCGACGCCTGTCTCATGGCCATGTATGAGGTCGCCGCCGTCACGGCCGAATACGCCGACTACCTCGTCGCCTCCGAGGAGACTGAGCCGGGCTGGGGCTGGTCGTGGGACGTGTTTCTCCAAGAGCTGACGCGTTCGCCGCGGATGGGCCCTGTCGAGCTGGGGCGCGCCATCGCCGACGCCTACGCCGACTTTGCCCACCCCGATTACATGGACATCAACGACGGCAAGATGAACGACACGGTCTCGCTCACCGACCTCACCGCCATCGACGCCTTGCACAGCGCTGTCACCATCTTTGCCGACGCGCTGACAGAAGCGCTCGCCGCCCACCAATCGACCATCACCTCGCTGCGCTCTCAGACAAAGGCGTATTCTTATGAAGAACACATCGATTTGATGCACTTCGCCGAACTCGTCGTCGACCAGACCAACCTGCCCGCCACCTTGCGCAGCGCGGCGAATGGATTGATTGCGCAATTAAAAATAAATATCCTGCACAATCGGACAAACAGTTATTCTTATATTTATACCGATTGGTGGTATGGCGAAGAAGAGGTCGTGGCCGATCACACCCATTCCAACGGCATGGCGATCTTTTTTCCCATGGATTTGTCTACCAATTATCGACGTTCCGATCTCGTCGCCTACCGAAACGCCATGTGGGCGCAAAAATCGACCTGGAGCGCCTTTTTGAACGAATACCTGTAATGTGAACGAACACCTGTCAGAGAATGGCTGTCAGATCCCGCCCCTCGCTGCTTGAACGCTTCAGCGAGGGGCTTTTTTTGCTTTGTTTTAAGCTTTTTGATGTTTGTTTTGATTTTTGACTTGAATTGGCTCGATTTAATTTGTTCAAAAACGCGGTTTCTTCCCCCATTGTCTTCCGATTCGTTAAAACGCACGTCCGCGGAATTAAAATCAGCGAGTCGTTTTTGGGGGAGCCCGTTTGGGGCGAGGGTTAAGGATTGAGATTTGAGAGTTGAGTGTCGAGTAAATAATTTAATAAATTAAATTGGGTCAGTTTTGATTCAAAGGGCAATAAAAGACAAAAATATGGAGCGCTGAAGCGGATTTGAATTGCCGCGCGCTCAAGCGCGTTTTGGACGCGGCGCCCGCGTGGAAACGCGTCTCTTTATTCGGGAACGCATCTTTTAATAATGTCGTGCGCTCAAGTGAAAAACATAAGGTGGCGCCGAAGCGCGTTGTTGTGCGCGGCGCCCTGGAAAAAGCGCGTCTTTAATAATGGAAACGCATCGTTCAAGAATGCCCCGCGCTAAAGCGACAAAAAACAATCCTGAATGGCCATTTGGGCTCTCACGCGAGGATCTTTGTCTCGCAGCGCCTTTCCCTGGGCCCCGACAATTGGTTCGAGGCGATGGCGCAACAATTCCAGCGCCCAATCGAGGGTTTCGGCGTCGCTGGCGCGCCTTCTTTTGTCCGCGAGGGCGCCGCTTTGAGAGGCCTGGCAGAAGAGCGCGTCGAGGGTGGCGGTCATGTCGTCGATTCCCATGCCGTCGCGCGCCGACACCTTGAGAAGGGCGCGGCCGCGGTCGCGGGCGATGGGTTCGAGGTCGCGTCTGAGCGCTTCGGCGCCGGGCAAGTCGCCTTTGTTGATGACGAGGAGGTCGGCCATCTCGATGAGGCCCGCCTTCATGGCCTGGATGTCGTCGCCGAGTCCGGGCGCGAGGACGAGGGCGGTCAGGTCGGCGAGGCGCACGATGTCGAACTCGGCCTGGCCGACGCCCACTGTCTCGATGATCACCGGGTCGCAGCCAAAGAGCTTCATCAGGCGCGCGGAAGAGGCGGTGGCCGCCGACAGTCCGCCGAGGCGGCCGCGCGAGGCCATGGAGCGGATGGCGACATGCTTGTCACAGGCGTGGCGCATCATGCGCACGCGATCGCCGAGGACGGCGCCGCCCGAGAGGGGAGAGGAGGGATCGACAGCGATGAGGCCAACGCGACGGGAGCTTGCGCGGAAGTGGTCGATGAGACGCGCGGCGAGTGTGGATTTGCCAGCGCCGCCAGTGCCAGTCAGGCCGATGGTCGCCGCTTCGGGCAGGGGGATCTCTTCGAGCGCACAGAGGAGTTCGCCGGCGCGATCGCCTCCTTCTTCGGCGAGGGTGATGGCGCGGCCCAGGGCGCGGGCGTTGTGGGCGCTCACTTCGTCGAGGAGCGCGCGGCAGTCGCGGGGCAGGGGCATGGCGTGCTCAGAGGAGGGATTTTTTGTGTTCGTCGACGGCGCGCTCAAAGGCGCGGACGACCGTTTCGAGGGGCGTTCCGGGCGTGAAGATCTCGCGGATGCCGAGGGCCTTGAGCGCGGGAATGTCGCTGTCCGGGATGACGCCGCCACCGAGCACTGGCACGTCGCCCAGGTCGGCGCGGCTGAGGGCGTCGAGAACGGCGGGGAAGAGGACGTTGTGGGCGCCGGAGAGGAGCGACAGGCCAATGGCGTCGACATCCTCCTGGACAGCGGTGGCGGCGATCTCGTCGGGCGTGCGGCGGATGCCCGTGTAGATGACCTCGAAACCGGCGTCAGAGAGCGCCCGCGCGACGACTTTGGCGCCGCGATCGTGGCCGTCGAGGCCGGGCTTGCCGATGAGGATTCGGCCTTTTTGGCGTGGCTGCATGAGGTAGCTCCTGGTCGTGGGGAAAAGGGCGCGCAGGCAAGATCGGCGGGGGGCAAAAGTCCAGACCGGGCCCGGGGGATTTTGCCTGCCAAATCGACACCGCGCGGCGAGGGTGGGGGAGAGGGGGAGCGCGAGGGCGTTGGCGGCGCTTGTGCGAGGCGTCCACGGCGACTAGAGGCGCGCGCCATCACTGTCGGACTTGTCCGCGACCAGACGCCGAATCCATGAATCGACTCCTTCGCCGCTTCGTCCCTGTCCTGCTCATCGCCATCGCGCTCTATGGCGCCTTTGTCGTCTGGAGTGGCTACGACGACATTCGCGAGAGCCTCAGCGCCTTTCGTCCAATCATGCTTCTCTGGGCCCTTGGCTGCGCCACGGCCAACTACGCGCTGCGCCTGGTCAAGTGGGAGTTCTATCTGTGGCGCCTCGGCATTCGTGGCGTGGGTAAGCTCGACAGCGCCCTCGTCTTCCTCTCGGGGTTCGCCTTCACCCTGACGCCGGGAAAGGTCGGCGAGGTCTTCAAGAGCGCCGTGCTGCTGCAGACACATCGAATTCCGGTCGCACGCACCGCGCCAATCGTGATCGCCGAGCGGCTGACCGATGTCATCGGCGTCGTCTTGCTCATCGCCCTGGGCAGCCTCGGCTTTGACGGCGGACTCATGTGGGCGATTTTGGGCGCGCTTTGTGTGGCGCTGGCCATCGCGCTGATTCTCTGGCGACGACCGCTCGAAGCCTTGGTGGAGGTCGTCTCGCGCGGTCCTGAGCGCGTGCGGCGGCTGGCGCCCA
Source organism: Myxococcaceae bacterium (assembly GCA_017500825.1). Classification (GTDB taxonomy): domain Bacteria; phylum Myxococcota; class Myxococcia; order Myxococcales; family UBA5297; genus UBA1203. Next base: position 21,136 of record JAFVYB010000098.1, read on the forward strand.
AGTTGAAAGAAGCGGTCGATGCCCTGCGGCTCGTCGCCGGACCAGCCTCGCTTGCCGTTCCCTCGGTTCTCTCGCTGATCGCCTGGGGACTCGAAGGCGTGGCGCTGCACCTCGTGCTCGTCGGCTTTGGCGCGGAGAGTTCGCTCGCGCTCGCCGTCTTTTTTTATTCGACGGCCACCCTTGCCGGCGCGCTCATCCCTGTGCCGGGTGGACTTGGCGTGACCGAGTCGATGCTGCAGCAGCAGATCGTCCGGCTGGGCGGTGTGGCCATGGGCGTTGCCACCTCGGGGATGCTGCTCACGCGTCTGGCCACGCTGTGGTGGGCGGTGATTTTGGGGTTCGTCGCGTTGGGATGGCTCAAGCTGCGGCACCCGTGCCTGCTCGCGGCCGACGACGGAAAGGCGGCGCAGCTCTCGACGTGAGGCGGGACTTTCATGATCAGGGCTGGCCTGGTGTGGCCATGGCGCACTGATCGCGGGCAGCGCCAGTGAGGCGGGGAGATGAGGAAAACGATGAACGAAAGGGAAATTGGCATTGGCGATGAGGTCGATATCGAGGTCGAGACGCCGCGATTCGGCTTTGTCAAACGCGCTGCCTCTGGCGAGGTCGATTTCGTCTCACCCATTCCCACGCTCTTTAATTATGGCTTTGTCCCAGGGACGCGGGCGGACGACGGCGATCCGCAGGATGTGATGCTGTTGGGTCCGAGGCTCAGGCGAGGGGCGCGGACGCGGGGGGTTGTCCAGGCCAGGGTCGCCTTCACCGATGCGGGGGCGCGCGACGACAAGCTCGTCTGCAAGGCAGGGCCGTTGACGGCGGTGGAACGGCGGGCGATCGCGTTTTTTTTCACTATCTACGCGCGGCTCAAGGGCGGTCTGAACGCGCTGAGAGGACACTCGGGCGTGACGGCGTTTGGCGGCATCGACGAAGGACGGACGCGGCGGTTTGGCAAGAAGAGGGGTTAAAAGTCTTGCCTGCGCAGTGGATTCGATGTTTTTGGGTCGAACTTTCGGCGTTTGCCCGCCGCCCCAGGCGAATGTGTCGATTCTGTTTCTCGAAAGATGTGAAGATTTGTGGAGGAGCGCTTCATGGCGATGAAGAGGAAGTTCATTGGCAGGACCATTCCCAAGAAACCTTCATCGACAAAGGATTCTGAACAACCGGATGGCGTTGCGGCAGAGGTCGACGCATTGCTGATGCCTGTGGATGAGGCCGATGAGGGCGAGGGAGCGACAGTCGTGCTCGCGGAGGGGTTGCTCGGTGCCGCAGCCGAGGCGGGGCCAGCGGTAGAGGATGAGGGCGAGGATGGGGCCACGATGGTTCTCTCAGCCGACGAGGTTTTCGAGCTGGAGGGCGAGGACGTGGTGTCGGCCGACGATGAGGCTGATCACGAGGCGGCGACGCAGTTTTTGCCCAAGATCGAGGGCTTTGATGATGCGCCTGCCGAAGTGGCCGCGACGTCGGACAAATCCAAGGAAATCCCGGCGGATCAGCTTTTTGTTCCCAAGCTTTCCACTGCGGCTGGATTGCCGCGTGCGCCTCTCAAAGCACTGACTCTGCCGCGCAAGGAGACGCCAAAGGCCGACGCCACGCCGGCGGGCAGACGTCCGACGCTCGATGAGATGGCTCCTGTCAAAGCGCCCGTCGCCAAGCCGTTTGCCAGCTCGGAACCGACCTTGCCGCCCCAACCCCGACCGGCTTCTTCCGGAGCCACCATTGATTTGGGCGAGCAGGCTGCCGCGGCGTCAAAGGCCAAGGAGAGCGGCGCGGGCGCGCTGGTCGTGACAGCCGAGAAGCGCGATCAGCTCAAGCCAGCCAAGGTCACCGTTCCGCGCAGCGATCAAAACACGCTCGATTCACCGGCGATGCAGTCCACCACCGAGCGGCGAAGAGCGGCGATCAAAGGAACGAGTCCGGATACGAATAGCGGCGCGCACAGCAAGGGCGGCGCGACCAAGGGTGGAGCAACCAAAGGCGGGGCGACCAAGGGTGGAAGCAAAAAGGGCAAGAGCTCCTTCGCCTTTTCGCCTGGCGATTTGGTCAACCACTACGAGTTGATCCGCTTGCTTGGCAAAGGCGGCATGGGCTCGGTTTTCATGGCCCGCGACAACAAGCTGGGCCGCCGCGTCGCCATCAAGTTCCTGCACACCAAAGACCAAGAGCTGGCCCGGCGTTTCATTCTGGAGGCGCGCACAACGGCCCGCTGCGGTCACGAAAACATCGTCATTATCTATGAGGCCGACGAGTTCAAAGGGATGCCCTACATGGTCCTGGAATATCTCCAGGGCACGACGCTGACGAAGCTCCTGGAGAACAACCAGCCCATGCCGCCGGGGCGCGTCGCCGAATTGATGGTGCCGGTTGTCCGCGCGCTTGTTCGCGCCCACGCCGAGGGCATCGTCCACCGCGACCTCAAGCCGGACAATGTCATGGTCACCGAATCCGGCACGATCAAGGTGCTCGACTTCGGCATTTCCAAGGTCCTGGAAGGCGACGACAAAAAGGACTCGGAGGCGGCCGACGCCAAGTCCAAAGGCAAGGGCAAGGCAGATGGCTCCTACGACAACACTGCGGACTTGGCCTCGGAGAGCTCCGAACTCACGCGTTCAGGCGCTATCGTTGGCACCTTGGCCTACATGTCGCCTGAGCAGTGGCGCGCCAAGGGCATCGATCACCGCACAGACATCTGGGCTGCGGGCATCATGTTGTTCCGTATGCTCAGCGGTAAGCATCCCCTCGACGGCAAGAGCGGCATGGAGCTGTCGATCACCGGTGACTACAAGCACCAGATGCCGAATCTGCGCGACTTCGCGCCGACCCTGCCAGTCGAGTTGGCCGACTTGGTCGATAAGTGCCTGAAGAAGCGCAAGGAGCAACGCTGGAACGACGCCGCCGAGCTCTTGGAGGCGCTGGAGGCATTCCTTCCAGGGCGCGCCCGCAAGCTCAAGGTCGACGAGAGTCCATACGCCGGCCTGTCTGCATTCCAGGAAGCGGACGCTGATCGCTTCTTCGGTCGCAACAGTGAGATCTCTGCGGCGGTCAACCGCGTGCGCGACCAGGCATTGATCGGCATCGTCGGCGCCTCGGGATCGGGCAAGAGCTCTATCGTTCGCGCCGGTGTGCTGCCCGCCCTCAAGCGTTCGGGCGAGGCATGGGAGAGCGTCGTCATTCGTCCTGGCCGCAGCCCCCTCAAGTCGCTGGCCGACGCCATCGCGCCCCTTTCCGCGTCCATGGACACGAGTTTGTCCGAGCTCGACGGCATGGCCAAGCTCACCGAGCGCATCCGCAACGAGCCTGGTTACGCCGGTTCGGTCCTGCGTGCGCGCGCCCGACGCGACAAAGCCAACATCCTGCTCTTCATCGACCAGTTCGAGGAGCTCTACACGCAGGTCGCCGACCTCGACGAACGCCTGGCCTTCACCGCTTCGCTCACCTCGATCGCCGACGATCCTTCCTCGCCGACGCGCGTGGTGCTCTCGATTCGTTCCGACTTCCTCGACCGCGTGGCCGAAGATCAGGTCTTCATGAACGAGCTCTCGCAGGGGCTCATCTTTCTCATTGCGCCCAACCGCAACGGCCTGCGCGACGCCATTGTCCAGCCTGCAGAGATGGCCGGATTCTCCTTTGAGAGCGAAACGATCATCGAGGAGATGCTCGATCACTTGGCCACGACGCAGGGCGCGCTGCCACTCTTGCAGTTTGCCGCCAGCAAGTTGTGGGAGAGCCGCGACACGCAGAAGAAGATGCTCACCCTCGACAGCTACCGATCGTTGGGCGGCATCGCCGGCGCTTTGGCCACTCACGCCGACCGCGTTCTCAGTGAGATGACCAAGTCGACGCAGGCACTGGCGCGCGCCGTCTTCCTGCGCCTCGTCACGCCAGAGCGGACCAGGGCCATCGTCTCCCTGGAGGAGATCAGCGAGCTCTCTAAAAACACCGAAGAGCTCAAGCACCTCATCGATCAGCTGGTGCGCGCGCGCCTCTTAACAGTGCAGACGAGCGGCGGTTCGGCCACGGTCGAGATCGTCCACGAGTCGCTCGTTCACTCCTGGCCCACCCTCAAGCGCTGGCTCGACGAGACGGGCGAAGACGCCGCCTTCCTGGATCAGCTGCGCAATTCGGCCAAGCAGTGGCAGGCCAACAACTTCTCCAAAGACCTCCTGTGGGTCGGCGAGGTGGCCGAGGAAGCGGAGCGATTCCATAAGCGCTACCGCGGCGAGCTTCCGTTGGTTCAGGTCGAGTTCCTGGAGGAGACCTTCAAGAAGAAGCGCTCGGCGGCGCGGCGCAAGAGAATCTTCTTTGTTGCCGGCATGTGCCTTGCGATCGGCATTACAGTTATCTCCGTGATTGCAATGCTCTGGATGGGGCAGCTGCGTGGGGAGGCAGAAGAGGCTGCGGAGCTCGCCAAACAGCAGAAGGAGATCGCCGTCGACGCGCAGAAGTCGGCAGAGCAGGAAAAACAGCGCGCAGAAAACGCCCTGGAAGAGGCGGAAAAGGCGCGTACCGAGGCCGAAGAAAACGCCGAGATTGCCAAGAAGGCCCAATCTGAGGCGGAGAAGGCGCAAAGCGAGGCCGAAAAGTCGGCCAAGGTCGCCCAAAATCGCCTGATCGAAGTTCAGAGGCAGGAACGCGCGCGTCGAGCCGCAGAGAAGAAGGCCAGGCAGGCAGCCCGCGATCTCGAGCGCAGGAACGCCGATCTGGGCAAGGCCTTGCGCCGTGCAGACGAAGCTCGCAAAGAGGCGCTCGAAGCGCAGACAATCGCCGAGCAAAACGCGCAGATGGCACGTGAACAGGAAGCGCTCGCCCGTCAGGCGGAGGAACGCGCGCTCAAGGCAGCTCAGGAAGTCGCCGCCTTGCTCCTCCAAGAGCAAGAGCGCGTCCAGCGCCTCCAGGATCAACTGGGCAGCCCCGTGATCGATGAGCTGAAATAATCCCGAAGAACGTTTTCCAAGGAGATTCCCGATGAATCAGAGAATCGGACTGGCGGTCGCGCTGGCCCTGTGCCTGGGCGTGATGTCGATACAGGCAGAGGCGGCACAGGCAGAGGCGGCGTCTTCGGGCGAGACGCAGCCCAAGAAGCGTAAATTGGCCAAGACCAAGGCTAAAAAGAGCTCATCGAAGACTAAAAAGGCCGACTCCAAGGCCAATAAGGGCAAAAAGCGCAAACTTGCGGCTGCCGATAAGAGCGCGGGCAAGAAAACATCGGCCAGCGCGGCAACAGCGGCCAAGAAGGATGCGCCAAAGGCGGCCGCGACTCCGACTGCGAAGGCAACTCCAGAGGCGACCCCGGCCAAGGTTGTTTCGGCTTCGACGCAGGCAGCCACCAAGGACATTGCCAAGACCGAAAGCCCATCTGCCAAAGTTGCAACTGGCGCGGACAATGTTGCCAAGTCTGTCAAGGGCCAAACAGCCGCCACGCCAGCGCCAAAACCTAAGAAGGAGGCGGCCAAATCTGCCAAAGTCAGTCCGCCTACATCTTCGGCTTCCCCAGCTCCTGCGGCTTCCAAAGATAAAGATGCGACGTCCCCTCCAAGCGGTGACGCCAAGACTGCGGCCTCCACATCCCAGCCACCCGCTGCGCCCGCCTCGCCCTCCGCTCGTCCTTGGGCTGACGGCGTCTCACAGGCCAACCAGCAGCAGGCCTTGCGCATTTTCCGCGAGGGCAACGGCCTCCTCAAGCAGGCGGTCTTCGCCCAGGCTGCGGACAAATACCGCGAAGCGCTCACTTACTGGGACCACCCGGCCATCCACTACAACCTCGTCCTCGCCCTCCTGAACCTCGATCGCCCGACCGAGGTCTTGGAGCACCTCAACAAGGCCATGGCCTATGGCGCAGCCCCGCTCGACAGCGAAAAGTTCGAACAGGCCCTGCAATACAAGATGTTGACCGAGCGCCAGCTCTCCCGCCTCGTCGTCCGATGCGACCTCGAAGGTGCTGTCGTTTCGATGGACGGCCAGGAACTCTTTGTCGCGCCCGGCAAATACGAGGGCTACGTCCGCCCCGGCCCCCACTCGATCGTGGCCAAAAGGAAGGCTTTATGAACAGCGAGATCAGCCCCTCGCTCGTCGCTGGCGTGCTCAGCGAGTTCGACATGGTCCTCATCGCCGCCGGAGACATGACCCAATACCGCCGTCTCTGGCCCAACTGGCGCCCTTGGACCGTCTTTGGCGCCGGACTCGCCATCGCCGCTGTCGGCGTCGGATTACATTTAAAAGGCCGAATTGATGTCTCCAATTTTGATGTAACTGTGACGAATATGTCAATAGATGCGGATAGAACTAACGGATATAACGAGGAAAAAATATATAGATTTCAGGATGAAATAAAAAAGCGCGACAGTGGCCTGCGCAATCAAAAAATCGCCATGGCCATGTATGGCGTTGGCGGCGCCGCCATTGTCACCGGCGCTGTGCTCCTCTATTTTAACCGCCTGCGTCCCTACACGCCCGAGACATCCACTCAGGTCAATCCCGGCACGCCCAGTGCTGCCGCTGATCAGTCGCCCGAGGTCAATGTCCTGCCCATGCTCGCCCCAGAGGCGCCCGGTATGATGGCCACGGTCCGCTTTTGAGTTTTTGAGAGATTATCCAGCGTTTTTTCGAGGATTTCCCCCCCCCTTTTTTGAGAGGTGAGCGCCATGGGGTGTCGCCGCCTCAAGATGAGTAAGGAGAACGAGATGCATTCCTCCCTGCGTATTTCTTTTGTTGCTGCCTCGTTGGCATTGGTGAGTTTATTCCTTTCAGGGTGTTCTGAATCTACGAGTCGTGAGTGTTCGTATGTTGATATTGACGAAACCACAGAGACAGAAACAACGAAGACTTTTTTCTGCCCAATTACAAGAGAATGCGTTGCCACCGCACCCATTTGTCTGCCGGAAGGTGAGACATGTGGAAATAATATTTTAGAGGAAGGGGAGGAATGTGATGATGGTAATATCGACGATGGAGATGGGTGTTCCGAAAAGTGTATTATAGAAAAATGCGGCAATGGTAAGGGTGGAGAACCGTTATTTGCTTATGACGAGAATAGAGTTATTCTTCGTGACACTAAAGGAAGAGCTTTGTGTCAACGGCCGCCGAAGGATGGCGAAGAAGCTGCAGAGCCTGTTGCGTGCGTGGATGATAATGGTGAGATTAAAAAAGAATTCAAAGAAGTATGTGATCCGAATGATCCTGCAATGAAAGACGATAAGGGAGAAATACAATGCTCAGACGATTGTTTGACAGACTTTTTTTGTGGAAATGGTTTTGTGGATACTGATTTTGAGGAAGTCTGTGATCATGGTATTGACGAATTCGTGAACGTGAAAAAAAATGGCCTTGGGGATGATGCGTATAACCAGGCTATTTCAAATAATTATATGAGATTACTGGAAGAGAACTGTTCACCGGACTGTAAGTCGAATCTGGAGTGCAATAATGGTCGTTTAGATAATTATGCTTTTATGGGTGGTAACAGAGAGGCTTGTGATGTTTTGAAAGTTGATGAGGATAATTCGGAGAAACAGTTTGACGTGGACACCTACTTGTATTTGATTTCTAATTTTTCTAGTGATGCATTGAAAGCTGGTGGTGTTTTATATTATACTTATCAGTCAGATGTTCATGAAGATGGCGAAGAAAATGTAGTTGCAGAGAATGTCCGCGTTATTCTTGGGAGTAACAGTGTTTTCGATGAGACTGGTAAAAGAAAAGAAGCGCGTGACTTGGCGATAAAAGAGTACATAGAAGTAAATATAACTACATTGGATTCTTGCCAAGAACATGGATCATCTTTTGATAGTAAAGATGATTCATGTGTAAAAGACGTTCTCTTAAAGAGCTCTGAAGCGCAAAAAGAAGTTCTTAGAGAACATTTGATCGGAAGTGCAAAGTGCTCTGACAATTGCCTGTCATTCTCATTTTGTGGCGATGGAAAAGTGGACGAGGGAGAGGATTGTGAAGTCCAAGAAATAGGACAACATACATCGACATGCCTGGATACATGCAAGAGGTCGACTTGTGGTGATGGAGTTGTTAATACAGTGGCAGGTGAAGAGTGCGATTGCATTGGTGAAGAAAACTGTAAAGATTCCGATGAAAATCCACTAAATGATGGTCGTTGCAACCCTGAAACTTGTTTGCTCAATAGAGCAGGAGATGGATTTGTTGGTGAAAGAGAATGTCGTGATGAAGAGAAGGAGACAGAGGATTGCAATGAAGGGTTTTTTAAGGAGGAGGGTGACGAGCAGGAAGGGGTAAAAAAAGAATTCTATTGTACCGATAAAAACAAATGGAATAGATGCGGTGATTCGTATGTAGGAGTTCGTATTGTTTTTAATGAGAATGGATCGCCAAAACGTGATGATAAAGATAACATTATAAATGACGGAACGGAAGATTGTGATGAGGGAGGAGATAGTCTGACATGTGACAGTGACTGCACGCGCGCTACGCTTGGCGACGGCTATGTTAATTCGGTGAGTGGAGAAGAGTGCGATTGTTTTAATGCGGATGAGTGCTATGATACGAATAAGGAGAATAGGGAGGCGCTCGAGGTAGGAGTGTGTAACCCGAATACCGGCAAAAAGAATATTTGTGGTGATGGTTATGTAGGAAAATATAAAAATGAAAGTGGTAGCTGGATAAATGAAGAATGCGATTCTGTTAATGTACAAACTAAAGATTGCGAAGAAACTTGTGCAAAGCCAAGATGTGGTGATGGTCGTCTTAATGAAAAAGCAGGAGAGGAATGCGATAGTGGAGAAGAAATGACCGCCGAATGTGTATTTCTAACTGATGATGTTCAAAAAAGTTGCAAAAAATCAATATGTGGCGATGGTATTCATAATGACAAGGCGGGAGAAGGATGCGATAATGGAGAGAATAATATACAAAGTAATGATTTGATGAGAACGGTATTGGATAATTATTGTCAAGAAAAAACGATCTCAACGATTCCGGATACAGTGTTTAATAATGAATTGGGCGATTCATTATATAAGTTTTGTGAATGCCCAGAAGATGGTTCTGGATGTTCTTTGGATTCACTGCTGTATACTGATGACTATAAATCTTTAGATGATACAAAAAAGAATGAGTATAACAAAAAGCGTGCGGCGGCAGAGTATTATTATGTACAGACATTTTTGACAGCGAAACGGTATGCAGATGAGTGTCTTGCTCGGAACAGCGAGGGCACCGAGTGCCAAAAGGTCACTTGTGGCGATGGTCATATCGATATTGGTGAAGTCTGTGAGTTTGAAAAAGATGAAAAAGGTGTCATAACTGGATTTTTAGATACATTTGGAAGTAAAGATAGACCGTATTTGCCTGAGGGTATTATATGCTCTGATGATTGTCGAACAACCATGGTAAAGGGGGCTGATCAAGGAACTGTACCTCTCTGCGGTAATGGTATTCTGGAAAATGGAGAGGTTTGCGAACCTCCTATCGAATCGTGTAACGAATGTAAGTCTGGTCAGCTCTGTGGTAATGGTATTATCGATGAAAATGAATTGTGTGACCTTTTTCTAGACAAAGAAGATCTAGCAATACAAACAACGGGGTATTGTGTTGTAACCGCTAGTAAAAACCTCGATTCCACATGGATTCGGTTGAACTATGATCCTGGTAAAAAAATTGACTTGAGTGGGGATGGTGAGTCTGTCCCAGAAAATGAATGTAGAAACGAGAATGGGCTTTGGACAGAAATTGATGGACAACAAGGTTGTTATTCGGTAACAAATTGTATTTTTGAGAATAGATATAGAAAATGTCTTAGGCCACAGCCGTCAACATCGTGTAGTGAACTGGATCTTTTGAAGGAATGTTATGAAAATCCGATGGATCCAATTGAAGAGAGTAATGGAAATTTTGTGTGTAATGAGGGGTGGGAGCTTTTGGATATATGTATATACAAAACTTGTGCGCTCGCATCTTGCGGTGATGGATATGTGTTTGATGGTGTTGAAAAATGTGATCATGGTAAAGGTGAATCAGGAGCAAGCTCCCAGACCAGCTTAGAACAATTCGAGGAGTATGCGGACTGTCTCTCGAAGTGTAAACTCGCTGAGACAGATGAAGTTGCCAAGGCTGATTGCGAGCAATGCAAGACAGAGATTAATGCATCGTGTAATTATAATTGCCAAAAAAATACCTGTGGCGATGGTATTTTGAATTCTTTTGAGGAAGAATGCGACTGGGGTGCGAATAATGATAAGGATGAGTGTCCAGGAGGTGGTGTAGGCTGTGAAGTATGTTCGAAAGATTGTAAACTGGTATCTGTCGGTTGTGGGAATGGACGACAAGATGGACAAGAAAAATGTGACTATAAGGATTTAGTAAATGGTTTTGCTGGTTCTGCTCCCGCGGCCTGCGATAATAATACGGAATACACAGGTGGATACCCCTGTAAGGTTTGTGAAAACAATTGTGATCTGCCGAACACATATAACAAGATAGATGTTGAGATCGTTGGTAGCGGGACGATTACGTCCGATAATTTTAACATCAACTGCTTTAGCCCTGAACCGGAAAAAGGTAGTGAAGATGCTAATGATTTGGGATATTGTAAAGAGTATACTCTAGTTGATGAGTATAGTCCGAAAACTATAGTGTTTAGCGCATCCCCCGCATTAGGATGGGAATTGTATCAATCGGAAGACACAGCGATGGTATGGGGAGTGCGTGGGTGTACGGGAAGTGGAAATACTCTTACGTGTCCATACGAAACAGCGATCAGCATTAAGCCAACATTTAGCAGAAAATATTATGCTGTTCATCTTCTTGCGGACGAAGGTGGCTGTTTAACCGTTCCGAATGGTTGTGATGTTGTAGAAAGTGATGCAACCGATCCAAATTGTGTGCGTGAAGCGACCTGTTCCGGGAAGCATACCGACACCATTTCTGTGACAGCCAGAGCTGCCGATGGTTATACCTTTGTCAAATGGGAAAAAGGGTGTTCAAATGTCTCAGAAAGTGGAAGTTCGACTGACTCAGAAAGTGAAAATTTGACCTGCACCAACGTTATTGGATCGGGTTGGTCAAATAGAGCGATTTTTGCGAAATTATATAAAGTAACCCATGGGGTAAAGCTCATTGAGGATGAGCAGCAGGATGAGCCTAATCCGTTTGGATCTGTGTCATCGACAGTGACATCTGGCACTTCAGTGATTTCTGGAACAAAAGTTACCTTACTCGCTGTGCCTGCGAGTAATATGTATAAGTTTTCGGGGTGGACACTGTCTGGATCTTATACGTGTGAGGGAGATAAATCGAATGCTGCCAATCCCTGTATTGTGGAGATCGGCAATGAAGACTTGACTGCGATCGCCAATTTTTCCAAAAATGAATTGAGCATTTCTGTGGAGGCGGTCTATATAAAAGGAGTAAATGAGGTCGATGAGACAAACGTGGTAACCATTCCAGAAGAATGGCTGTCGTTCTCATGTATTGGCCAGAATTGTTCTGCGACTGAAAGTGAGTCTAGAAAATTTGCCGTAGAGTATGGTCAGGGCTATACGATTTCTTATGATATGCCGTCTGATTCTGAATTAAATGATAAGTCCGTTTATCGATTCGCCTCTTGGGCAGGTTGCTCCTCGTATACATCTGACACATGTACGATAGATAAAATTGTTAATTCAGAAAACGACATCAAACTAATCTTCTACAAGAGTAAGTTCAATCTCAATTTTGCCATCGGAGGATTGAACGCAGGTGAAACCCTTGTCTTTAACTGCAATAACAATAAAGATTCCTGCGGTGGCTTATTCGAGCATAATCAAGAGGTAAAAATTTCGCTCAACACCGACGAATCAGTCTGTGTCAAGGATGCGAATTTTGTGTTGAGCACTGGCCCGAGCGGCGAATCGTTGTCATATTCTTGTGATTGCGCTGCTGCGACAGAAGAAAATGATTTGCGACGGTATACAAATTGTCGGACAAAATCAGAGGACGGAACTGAGGCAACAGAGAGCTCTTTCGATCCAACATCGTTTAGTGTGATGATGAATTCCGATAAAACTGTGAACGTTGTTGTGTCAAAGGCTGATGAATTCCTTCTGTCTTCTGCTGAGAACGGAGCATTGGTTGTGCAGATGCACGGCAGCGTTCTGGGCAAAGTGGGCAATCCGGCTCAGGTCGCGTATTATTGTCAGCCAGGAAATTGCACATCTGCTTTTATTGAAAAAGGTTCCGACGTAGAACTGACAGCGACACCTGCCACTGGCTATGAATTGACCGCCTGGCGCGTTCAGGTGAATGGAGCAGTAAACTATTATGATAGCCCTGCAGACGGTTATACAATTGATCTGGAACAGGGAACCTTTAGCTTTGCCATGCAGTCACAGATGGATGTTACCCCTGTCTTTATGCCCACCCTGACAGTGACCGCCTCTCCGGCAGACAGTGCGACGTTTACCTGTCACGTGACATGCGAAAGCATTCAGAATGAAGCTTGTGTTCTTGAAGAGATTTCAGCCGAAGTTGCAGAATCTAAGAATCTGTATAAGGATTATGCGCAGACTGTAAATTGTGATTCCATAGATTCGACGAGTGATGAAGTGATTTGTAAACTTCCTTGCAGTAACGCTTTTTCTAGTGCTGCAAGTGTCAGTATTACCGCTAGCCATGAGACTGGTTATTCTTCTGCGGGCTGGGTGCTCTCGGATGAACAAAAGAGTTGTCCCGATTCTACGGAATGCACGTTTAGTGACATGAACGCGCCTCTTACAGTGACGCACAAGAGTGTAAAACAGACTGGTAGTTTGACTTGGAGTGATGATACAAATGCCAGTGATTCTGAATTTTCTCAGATTGATTTCATGAAGGCTGAATTGACATGTTCGAGCATCGATTATTGGTCTGGTCAACCCTCTGGTGTAAGCAGTAATGAAAATTGCACTGGAGAACAGGCGAATAATAAACGGGCTGTAAAGTATACTCTGGAAGATGTTATGAATGATGGATGGAGTAAAGACGGTTATTATGTTGTTTCTGTTCCAGTCTCCGAAGATAGGAAAGCTGTATTGACTTGTTCAGATGAGGCATCTTATAGGTGTGCAGATACTGTGGATAAAGCAGATGAAGATTATCTTAATGGGTTACTGGCTTTTGTTACGAATCCAGAGAATGAGTATTATCCTAGTGGGCGGTTAAAGAAAGATAACTATGTTGTTCGAGAGCAAAATGCGTTAAATGCATTGAAGGGATTGTTTGATAAGTCTTCGGGAGGAGAATGTGCTCCTGGACAGTATGTTCAGTGCCTGTTCCAGTATGACCTCGATACAACTATTTCAGCTGTTTATAGTGACGTGACGCATACCTTGATGGCCAATTGCGAGACCACCTCGAATGTCGTTATGTCAGGCGAATGGACAAATAAAGTTGGTAGTGTCACCAAAGAATTAGGAATCAATGCTTGTGGAGGTTCTGATGAAAATGTAGCACAGAATGCAGAGGTGACTATTACAGTGGACTCAATGACACCTGGTTATGCAATTCAAGAGTGGCAATTAAACGGTCAGGTGTATGCGAAATGTTCAAATTATGACTCGTGTCAGTTTACAATGCCTGCGTCTGATTCGACAATTAGTCCTGTTATTTCTAAGACCAGTAACAAATTGACCACACAAGTTTTCCCCGATGAAGGGAGTGGCTCATTAAAATGCACTCAATCTTCTGGGGATGTCTGCGGAACCAACTATTCTCTTTGCTCTGCAAGCTATGAACATGACTCCGTCATTTGTGTCAAGGCTGCGCCTAAAGGCAATAATGAATTCTTGGCGTCGATGAATGGAAGCAGTTGTCCAAGTGGCAATTGGACAGAGGACGGCGTGTGCAAAAACATCGTCATGAATGAGGATAAAATCGTCTCGGCGGTGTTCAGCACAAAGCCTGTGGTTTCCTTCAATAGCAATCAGGAAGGGGATTGTAAGATTTCATGCTTTGGGAATGAAAACGAATGTGTTGGGAATAGCCGATATGTTTCTTCGACAGAGAAGGATATCGTCTTTAGTGCGCCAAAGGAGTGTGTTGGCTCTGATAGTAGAGAATATGAGCTTTTAGAGGAAAATAATCGGTGGACATGCCCCGCAACGTCTAACCAGTGGAATGTTTCCGAGGAATCTGGTGAGAATGCAATCTGCACGTTGCCGAGTGTGACCTCTGCAATGACTTACGTCTATGCGGTTTACACAGAGAAGCCGACCTTGACGTTGAATGCTGTCTGTGAAGAAGGAAACACAGAATGTGCCGAGATCAACTGCACTGGTCCTGAGGACTGTGCTACGGGAAATCAATATTCGACGACAACTCCAATAACGGCCACAGCTGGGCTTAGTAATGAAATGAGTGATTATGAATTCCTCATTAAGAATAACAGTTCGACATGTCCAGATGTTGATGGTTGGATTATTACAAATACTAACGAAGGAAGCAGTTCCTCTGGCAAAGAGGCCACTTGCACATGGAATCTTTCGTCTTCAGCGTATCTGGCTGAGGCCCGCTTTACCAAGAAGCCGACATTGACGCTGGCATTTGGCACAGCAGGAGGCCAGTTCGTGAATTGTCCTCAGGAAGAGGTGACGACTCTCAATGACGGTGAAGGGTCAACGCTCAACGTTGGAAGCTCTCATCAGCCTACGGGTAGCGTACATTCCATCTGTGTGAAAGCAGATGCGAACTATACACTGAACTCGACTGGATGTCCTAATCCTAATGGTTGGCAGGGCAAGGGTGAGGAAGGCATTTCTTCATGCTCTGTCACGATGAACGGAAATCAGACGGTCATTGCATCCTTTGATCATGTTGATTCATTGAGCATTGCTGTAAACAAAATTAATGATGGAACACTGAAGTGTTATCAAGGAAGTTGTAGTGAGGTGTCTGATTGGACAAGTATTTCTGAATGTGCTGCGAACGTGACTCTTCAAGCTGAAGAGAATGTTTTGTGCGTCAAGGCAGAGAACACCACTGGTTGGGAGTTTGACTCGTTCGGGATGTGTTCAGGAGAAGAAAATAAGAGTGCTGGCACTTGCGAGATCAGAAACTCTGGCAGCGTCAGCAATGAAACGGTCTTGGCCGTCTTCAAAGCCATGCCGACGGTGACGCTTGTTCCGACAACAGCTGGAACATTTATCGACTGTGAAAGTGGATCGAATTTGGAGCCGGGAACAACTCCCTATCCGTCTACAACGTCTCAAGTTCAGGTCTGCGTGAAACCCAACGAGGGTTATGAATTGCAGGGAGCAGACGGTTGTCCTGGAACTGGTTGGACAGCTGTAGAAAATGCTACGGATGAGAGGCTAGTAGGTGCATACGAGTGCGAAATTACCTCACTCAGTGCCAATCCGGTAGTTTATGCGACCTTTAGCGCAGTAGAAGCTCCGGTAACCAAGACAAGCCCTGTCGCATTGACAAAGATTGGCGACGGGGAACTGTTGTGTGCTGAAGAGATAGACATGAATAATGGGACGTGTCCATCCGAGGATTCTGCTTATAGCAAGGCATGTGAGAATTATGTAACCGAAAACAAAGCTCTCTGCATTAAAGCATTTGGAGCCGAGGGCGATGAGTCCCGACCCGAGACTATATTTGATCAGCCCAATTCTCGTTGCGCAGGTAATGTATGGCCCAATAGCGGCGTGTGCAAGATTGACTACATAGAGAAGAATACTCCTCAGAGCGTGGTTGCCTACTTTGTGGAACGTTATGCTTTGAATATCAGTGTCTCTGAAACAGAACAGTATGACCAAACAACCTTAGTTCAAGTGGCAGAAGCTACCTGTGCGAATGCAAACAGCTTTACAGGTTTTTCTGAGAGCGGTAGCTCCTATGCCAATGGCACATCTCTCTGCATCAAGGCCATGATGCACGACAAGACGAATAACACTTCCTTGAATATTGATTCGAGCAGCGGCTGTTTGTGGATACCGCAAACAGGCACGGATGGGCAGCCTTATTATCTGTGCGATGTCGAGATGACGAGCAATAAAATCATTACTTTGACAGCGACTGAGTGGCCGGAGGTGTCGATCTCCGCCGATGTATCCATCCCCTCAGACAACATCGATATCACTGGTGATTATTGCACAAACGATGATAATGCAGTTACCCAGAAATGTGCGCCTGGGACTCAGGTGACATTGGAAACTGGCCGCTTTTGGGAACACAACGCTCTGAATGTGGACCAAAGTGTTTGCCCAGGAAGTTCGTGGAATATTTCATATGAGAACGCAATCTGTGAGTTCACCATGATAGCCGGCGCTTCGGTGAATCTAGTCTATGATTCCGGAAGTTCTGAACCTGGTGAGGAGGGAGAAAATCCAGACGCCGGAACATCTGAAGGTGACAAAGACGCTGGCGAGGAAACAGATGCTGGCAATAATTCAGAAGAAGCCACAGATGCAGGAAAAGAACTCGAAGACGCCGGA
>JAFVYB010000099.1 GCA_017500825.1 Myxococcaceae bacterium
CGCCCCACCCCTCCCTCCAGCACCTCCGCCCCGTCAAAATACACGTTGGCCAAATTAAAATCAGCCAATCATTTGGGGGAGCCCGTTTGGGGGAGAAAGCGCGTTTTTGAATAAATTAAATCGGGTTAATTCAAGTCAAAATAAAAACAAAATAAACCTGCCGCGCGCCAAAGCGCTTTTAAGCTGCCCCGCGCTGAAGCGGCTTTGAGTTGCCGTGCGCTGAAGCACAAAAACAATGTGGAAGCGCGTCTTTTAAAGGTGTGCGCCATAAAATCATGGGGGTTCCCCCGCTGGCATCTTGGCGCCGCGATTCTCCATTCCCAACGTGTCGGTTGGCCGTGGAGTGGGCGAGTCGAGGGGTGGGGGAGGGTGCGATGGTCGATGGGTGTCGAGTGACGGCCATGCTGGCGGCGGCTTGGAAGGCGGAGATGGTCGAGATGTTGACGTTGCAGGCGTTGGCGCAGAAGGCGCGCGAGCCGCGGCTGTCGGCGCGCATTTCTTCTTGGGCAAGTGTGGCCAAGGCGCACACGACGCGTCTGATTTCGCGCATCGCGGCATTGGGCGGCGGTCCCTTGCCCGTGCCTCCGGAGGAGGTCGAGGTCACCGTGCCTCTGGATGAGGCGCTGGCGGCGGAGATTGAGAACGCGCGTTATTCGGCGGAGCGCTACGCCCTGATCGCGTTGGCTGCGCGCAAGGTCTTTGACCCGTCCACGGCGTGGATTTGCGAGCTCAACCGAAGCGAGGAATTGGAGCGGGCGAACGAGTTTTCCCAGCTTGCCCTCACGTTGCGCGAGAAACGCGCTGGCGCGGAAAAGGCAGATTGCGCGGAACGCTGACCCAGGCGCGGCAGAGGCGGGAAGACCGGGAACGTCGTTTCAGCTCGCCGTTTGCGTTGTCTCGGAGGTGTCGGGCGCCTTGGCAGGAGCGGCTGGGGCGACTGGATCGTGTCTGGGCAGGGCGATTTCGAAGTGCGCGCCGCGCTCGGAGGGCCGGAGACTGAGCGTGCCGCCGTGCGCTGTCACAAAGCGAGAGACGAGCGAGAGGCCGAGACCGATGCCTTTTTCTTTGGTGGTGAAAAAGGGCGTCAGCATCTGCGCCTCGATGTCAGGGGTGAGCCCTGGGCCGTCGTCCTGGACTGAAAGGAGGATGGCATTGCCGCGCTGTCTGGCGCCGAGGCGGATGTGGCCCGATTCGGGGGCGGCCTGGCTGGCGTTGAGAAGGAGGTTGAGGAGCGCGCGTCTGAGGAGCGCTTCGTCGGCCATGAAAGGCGGCTGGACGCCTTCGCGCAGATCCTGGGCCAGCTCGATCGTCAGGCGCTGCCGCTTTTGGGTGAGCTGAGGCGCCATCAATTCGGCCAGCGCGTCGAAGAGCGCCGGGAGGGCCACGGGCTGCCGTTCCAGATTGGGATCGCGCGCGTAGTTGAGGAAGTCGTCGACGAGCCGTTCGAGATGGCCCAGTTCGCGCTGAATTTTGTCGACATAGGCGCGCTTGTTCGCGTCGCCCGACAATTCTTCGCTCAACAGGCCGGTGAAGAGCGCGATGCCGCCGAGCGGGTTGCGGACCTCGTGGGCAATGCCGGAGAGCATCATCTGCTGCTCCTGTTCGCGTGCCAGCAGGCGCTGGCGCATTCTGTCCAGGCCAGAGGCGAGCAGGCCGAGTTCGTCGCGGTGGTGACTCGACGGCACTTCGGTCGTCAGGTTGCCGCGGCCGATGCGCGAGACAGCGCGTGCCAGCTGTCGAATTGGCCGGACAATCCAGCGCGCGCCCAGAATGTAGACGGCCAGGAGGCCGGTGAGGCCGATCAGCCCGGAGATGAGCGCCAGTCGGCCCAGTGTCTTGTCGAGGATCGAGAAGACGCTCGCCGAGGCGTCGACGCCGATCATGGCCAGCGATGCGCCGTCCCCACCGAGGATGGGGGCATAGCCGGATTTGTAGAGGTGGCCGTCCCTGCCCTGAAAGGTGACGCGTGAGGCGATGGCGCGGCGCTCTGCAAACGCCCAGTCGATTTCACCCTGATCGCGCCCCAGCGCCAAAAGCGGCGTGCCGATGGGGCCGTCGTCTGTCGAAGTCGAGGCCAGCAGGCGGTGATCAGAGGTGAAGATGTAGAGCCGTTCGAGGGAGTCGGAGGCGTCCTTGAAGGCCTGCAGCTTGGCGATGGCGTTGCGGTGCGTGCGGTTGCCGTCGTCTCCCGGCGCGAGCGTCGCGATGAGCTCGGCGTGTTGCGCGGTGGCCGCGGCGGCAGCGAAGTCGGCCAATCGCTCACCGATCTCCTCGTCGAGCAGGCCGCGCACAGTGCTCCAGCCGAAGAGGAACATCAGGGCCAGAAGCGCGCTCAGGGGCAGGAGATAGGCGGCGGAGAGCTTCGTCAGGAGCGAGGCGCGCATCGCGTCAGGTCCTTGTCACCCGGCGGGCCACATGCCGACCGTGCCGCCGACCCAGTCGAGATCGCGGTTGAAGTCGACGCCGCACATCTTGCCGCGAGAGAGGCGCACCAGCATCAGCACTGGCGAGAACGAGGTCTCTTGAGGCGGGCGGGCGAGCATGACGCGAACCTCGGCCTTGACCGGGGCGCCTGACGGCGTGTGCAGCGCCGGGCGATAGGCGATTTTGTCCTGAAGCACCCAGTCGTGGCGCTCGCTCTCCGGGATGCGTTCAATCGCCTCGCGCGTGACATCGATGACGACGCCGCTGCCGGCAAAGGAGAAGAGCGGCTTGAGCACAAAGCCGGAGAGGTCTTCGGGCAGGCTGGCGAGATCGAGGGTGTCGAGCAGGCGCGCGCGGGGCACGCTTGGGTGGTCGAGCAGGGGCAGGCAGAACTTGGACCAGGCCCAATACCAGTTGGGGTGCGAGCAAAAGGTCACGTCCAGCTCGTCGCGGAAGTCGAAGGGCGCTTCGATCTTTTTGGCGATGAGTTCGTCGAACACCAGGCGGTTGTAGATGCGCCTGACAGGGACCTCGCGGCCAGCTCGCCTGCGGAAGAGCTTGTCGCCGCGCTTGATGAGCTGGGTCACGCAGACCGCCTCGATGCCGAAGAGCTGCTCGGTGGCGACGAAGTCGGGATGCGTCTTCTGAGAGGGCGGGTCGATGTCCATGAGGACGGTTTCGAGCGGATCGCAGTCGCCGAGGAGAGTGCGGCGGATGAGTTCCACGCCCGCTTCGCGCGTCGGCTGGCACAGACCGGTCCACGGCCCCTGAAGGCCATCGATGCCTTCGAACACCTCGGCCCACAGATCTGCCTGGCGCACCATGAAGGCATAGAGCGACGGAAAGCCCTGCAGCTCGATCAGGCGACCGTCGAACCTGCCGTCCCCGCCGTCGACGAGCGCGAAGTCGACCTGGACCGTGTTGGGCAAATCGTCCATGCGCGGCGCGTCGAAGCGCTCGGGGATGGCACGCCTGCAGCGGGCGATCATCTCCGGGGTGGAGAGCTGCCCCGCGAGAGCGAGGGCGTGATCGATGAGGCGATCGCGCAGCTCATGCGTGAAGAAGAGCGGCGTCTCGGCCACGCGGAAGGCGATGGGGCCGAAGTGACTGGTCAGGGTCCGCAGGTAGCGCTCGTAGAGGTCGGCGCTGAAGGCGGCGTTGAAGGCGGCGCGGAATCTGCTGTCCATGGAGGCGAGTCTCCTTGTCGTGAGGCGATTCTGGGGGCGAGGGTGGCGTGTGTGTCTGTGTCAGTGCGTCGCCTTGGTGGCGGCGGGCAGGACAGCGGTGAAGTCGCGGCGCAAGGTGCCGCCGTAGTCGTCCATGAGCTCCTTGACGCGCGCGGCGCTCGGCGAACGCAGCACCACTCCCGCGTGCCAAGGTTCCGGCGAGCGGAAGACCACCTCCGGCGCGCTGAAGGGCGACATGTCCGGGTGCTCGCTCTTGGAGAGCGTCATCAACAGACCGCCGTGGTCAAAGCGCCGTTCAGGGAGGCGATAGTTGGAACCGTCGATTTCGATGTTGGCCCACTCAGCCCAGAGATTCACCCCGGTGGCCGCTTCGACGAGTTCAGCAGTGTGTGCTCCACCTACACGTGCGGCTGTTTCCAGAAGGTAGAATCGGCCGTCCTCAGCGCTCTTGATGAACTCGATGTGCGTCACGCCGTTCATCAAGCCGAGGCGGGTGATGGCCTGTTCGTTGATGCGCTTGATCTCGCGCTCGTCGTCGCTGCCGCGCTCGACCGTGGCCGAGGCGTAAATGCCGCCGCCATGCGCCACATTGAAGGGCGGGGTCACGCAGCGGTGCGCTTCGGCGAAGAGGACCTGGCCGCCCGCGGTGAGCGAATCGACGTGGTAGACATCGCCCGGCAGGAACTTTTCGAGAATGAAGAACGAGCGGTCGTCGCCCTTCTCCGTAAGCAGGCGCCACAGTTCTTCGGTCGAGTGGACCTTGTGAATGCCGGTGGCGCTGGCCTCTGAGCGCGGTTTGAGCATCCACGGCCCTGGAACGCGTTCGACAAAGCGGTTCACCTCACCGTCGTTGACCACGCGCGTGAAGGCAGGGACAGGCACGCCGAGGCGGAAAAGCTCCGTGCGGCAGGCCAGCTTGTCGCGAAAAAAGCGCGCCTGCGAGGCGTTCATCCCGGGCAGACAGAGGTGCTCGCGCAGGGCGGCCGCTGTCTCCACATCGAAGTCGTCGAGCCCCACCACCGCGTCGAAGTCGATGCCGCGCGACATGTAGGCCACTGTGTTGATGGTGGCCCTGAGCGGCGGCTCGTTCATCTGGGCAAAGAAGCTGTCGAGGAGCTCGTGCGGCCAGGGTTTGTCCTTCTGCCATTCCTGCGTGACCAGGTGGAGACGCGCGCCGCGACGCCTGGCCTGCTCGATGAAGCGCTCGCCCTTGAAGTAGCAGGCAAGCAACAGGAGCGTTTTGGGGTGCGTGGGAAGCGAAGTCGGTTCGGTCATCTGCTGCCTCCAATCGGTCGGGAAAAGTGGGGAAGCGCCCCCTGGATTTTTTGGGTGTGGAGCGCGTCCGAAACGTCTTTAGCGCGGGCCTGTGACATCCATGTTCGTCCATCGCCGCGCCGCTCAAGCTTCAGGGAAGGGTGAGGATTTCGGCGCCCGTCTCGGTGACGACGAGGGTGTGTTCGAACTGAGCGGTGAGATCGCGATCGCGCGTGACCTCGGTCCAGCCGTCGGGCCACTGATCGCATTCGAACTTTCCGATCGTGATCATCGGCTCGATGGTGAACGTCATGCCCGGCCGCATGATCGCCTTGGCGCTGCGGTCGAAGAAGTGCGGCACATAGACGCCCGTGTGGAACGCCTCGCCGATGCCGTGGCCGCAATAAGCGCGCACCACGCCGTAACCCTGCCGCGTGGCCAAATCCTCAATGGCGCGCCCGATATCGCTGACCGGCTGCCCGGGCCGGACCGCCGCGATGCCAACGTCGAGGCAGTCGCGCGTCACGTCGATGAGCTTTTGCGCCGCTTCGCTGATGGCGCCGACAGGAAAGGTCGCCGAGCAGTCGCCGTGCATGCCGTCGAGAAAGACCGTCACGTCGACGTTGATAATGTCGCCCTCTTCGAGCGGCCTTGAGTCGGGGATGCCGTGGCAGACGACCTCGTTGACCGAGGTGCAAATCGACTTGGGAAAGCCGTTGTAGTTGAGCGGGCTGGGATAGGCGCCGCGGGCAATCGTCTCGCGGTGGGCGATGGCGTCGAGCGCTTCGGTCGTCACCCCCGGCTTGACGGCGCTCCCCGTGATCGCCAGCACTTCGGCCGCCGCCTTGCAGGCCCGCCTCATGCGCGCGAGTTGCTCCGGCGTCATCGGCACGCTCTCGCCACGGCCAAATCGCCGTTTGGGACGACCTGTGAGGGCATAGTCGGGGCGCGGGATTTCAGGCGGCACAGCGCCGGCCGGCGCGACGATGCCGGGCGCGACACAGGGCCTGCCCTGAGGCGTGACGAGGCGTGTTTCCCTGGCAGGCTGGATCGTGGCGGCGCGCGGCTCCTCATCGGCATTCAGATGACAGCGCTTGTATTTGAGTCCACTGCCGCACCAGCAGCGATCATTAGGTCGGATCATCGCATTCCTCCGATTTGTCTTTGTGGCTGCCCGCGGACGCGAAACGCGGGAAATAGATGAAACAGGCGCTAGGCGCGCGGCCCCCTAGCGAACAACCCGGGGAGTTTCAATGATTAAATAAAATTGCTTTCTTATGATCCAGAGTGCGACATTAGAAAGACGCGTTTCCGAATTGTTTTCATTTGCGCCCCGGCGCACTCCTTTGTTTTTTTGTGCTTGAGCGCACGGCAATTCAAAAACCGCTTCAGCGCGGAGCAATTTGATTTTATTCTTATGTTGATTTGAATCTGAATTTGCTCGGTTTAATTTATTGGGTTTTCTTGGAGCTCCGCTTCACCGCTCGAAAAGCGCGGACCGTGAGCGCGTCCGGCCGCACTTATTTGCCCTGAAATCACGAGGGGGAAAAACCCATGTTTTTTCCCGCTCGCGCTCTCCCTTTTCCTTCCCCGCCCCTCAGACGAGCGGCATTTGCTCAGTTTAATTTTTGGCTTTTTTACGGTAGCTCGGATTCGGGGCGGGACAAAAGGCCGCCGTCGCCCTAAGCACCTCAGATGACC
>JAFVYB010000100.1 GCA_017500825.1 Myxococcaceae bacterium
CTTTTTCAGTTTTGCCGCGGCCAATCTGGCCGACGATGTCTCCGATGGCGATTGCCATTATCTCGCCCCTGCTCAGGCCCCCGGCGTTCAATTCATTCTGCAAAATTTGGTCTTTTATTGCCTGACGAAGACGTCGATCCAGCCAGGCACCCTTCGATCAATCGCCCAGGAGCTCATCGAGATGGGCGCAGGCCAGCAAATCGAGGTAAGCACCGAGAGCTGGAATCTCGAACGCGCCAAAATCGTCGCGGAAACCATTGCCGGACGCCAATACGCCGCCTACCTCCAAATTCTCTGGGGCGAGACAAAATTCGCTGATCAGGCGCGCGATTGGGGACAAAAACTGGGCAATGCCGCTCAAATCAGCATCGATTTACAATCAAATGACGCGCGCCTCCTCAGTATGCCGCCAGAAGATATTCGCGCTATTCTGCGCTGGGCGCTCGACGAAATTGAAGAATTCAAAACAAGCCCCATCGAGATGTTAAGTTCCCTCTGGCAAAATCTTGCCCAGCCCATGATCGACTGGCTGGAACAATCCGCCGCGTGACAAAATAAAATATCGTTCTCAAACACTGTTCAAAGCGCGTCCCGGATTTATCCGGCGCGCTTTTTATTTTTTGCGACGACTGGGCGACACAAAAGTCGTCGCCTCAAACATCGACCAGCGATGGAATAATATAGAGCTTGACCGCCAAAAAATGAATAACGCTTCCCGCCAACACAAAAATATGCCAGACGGCGTGCATATAGGGGATATTTTTAAGCATATAAAAAACAGTGCCAACCATATAGACCAGCCCGCCAATGACGAGCAGCCACAGGCCAGCCGATCCCAGATTATCGAGCAGTGGATTGACTTTGACGATAATGAGCCAGCCCATGGCAAAATAACCCAGAAGCAGCAACCAACGCGGGCGATGAATCCAAAACGCCTCGATCACGATTCCCAGCGCGGCAATGCCCCAGACAATTCCAAAAAGAATCATGCCACCATTGTCGGCGAGCGAAACAAGGGTGAATGGCGTGTAGGTCCCGGCGATCAATAAATAGATCGATGAATGATCGACCACCCGAAGAATAGCCTTGAGGCGTGGTGTTTGAATGGCGTGATAAAGCGTCGAAGCCGAATAAAGTAAAATCAGCGAAACACCATAAACAATGGCGCTCGCCACATGCCACCCATCGCCAAACAGCACGGCCAAAACAAGCAGCATGGTCAAACCGGCGACAGACAGGAGCACGCCGACGCCATGGGTGATCGCGTTGGCGATTTCCTCCCCCAATGAATAACGCGGCAATGCCAGACGCGATTCACTGAATTCAATGGAAGAGGCCTGCTCAATACCGTTCGAGGCTTTCGCGACAGCCTGGGACGCGGGATGAATCATCTGTTCGGGCATACATTCCCCTCCGACATAGAGTCTTCGCGGAATCTAAGCTCTCCACAGGGTATATTCTGAAGAGACGCCCGGTTATTTTGGGTGGTTCCTGATTATTTTGGCGCTTCAGCGCGCGTCTTATTATTCTTCGCGGCTGAACAGGCGGCGCCCGAGGGGAAACGATCTTTTAAAGGCGTCCGCCGTCGCGCAATAAAACAATAAAATATCTAATCATTTAAACTTTGGTGCACGGCGCGCACAGCGCGGTCAATGTCCTGGACGCAGACGGTAAAGGAGACGCGATTTTTTTCCGCGTGGAGAGAATCGACGGCGATGTGTTCGCGCGTCAGGGCGTTCAGCGCCTTTGCGATGAGTCGCGTCTGACCGCCAATCCCCTGCCCCACCGCCGAGACGCGCCCCACATTCGGTTCGATCGAGAGCGCTGCGCCGAAAAGCGAGCGCAGTTCTTCTTCGAGCGCGCCAAAGGCGTGAACATTGTCGAGGGAGACAAGCAGCGAGAGGCGATCGCTCTGCTGGCCGAGATCGATGGGGGCGATGTCGCGGGCGATCAACAGATCGAGGAGGGCGCTGACCTTGTCGGCAGGGGTGGAGGTGAGCGCGAGGCGGACGAGGTTTTTCTGGCCGCTGACGCCCGCCAGGTGGCGCGTTCCCTCGGCCAGGCGGGTGACGCGCGTGCCGCTGCCCTGCTCGAATGTCGACAGGGCGTCGATGGGAATCTGGGCCAGGCGCGCGAATTCGACGGCCTGGGCGTTGAGCACGCGGGCGCCGCACTCGGACAGTTCCTGCATTTCCTCGTAGTCGATCTCGCGGAGCTTTTTGGCCTGCGGGACGACGCGTGGGTCGCCGCTGAAGACGCCGTCCACGTCCGAGTAGATCTCGCAGCTTTCGGCGCCGAGGGCCGCCGCCATGGCCACAGCCGTGGTGTCGGAGCCGCCGCGGCCAAGGGTGGTCACCTCGCGCCTGTAGGAGACGCCCTGGAAACCGGCGACGATGACGACTTTGCCGCGTTCGAGCTCGTCGCGGACGCGATAGGGGCGCACCTCGATGATGCGAGCGTTGACGTGACTGTCGCTGGTGATGATGCCCGACTGGCTGCCGGTGAAGCTGATGGCCGGGATGCCGAGGTCATTGAGCGCCATGGAGAGGAGGGCCATGGTCGTCCGCTCGCCCGTGGTCAGCAGCATGTCGAGCTCGCGCTTTTGTGGGGTCGGTGTCACGCGGCGCGCCAGGTCGAGGAGGGCGTCGGTGGTGCCGGCCATGGCCGAGACGATGACGACGAGGTCGTAGCCCTGCTCGCGGCGTGCCTTGAGCTTGAGGGCGATGGCTTTGATCTTGTCGATGTCGGCGACTGAGGAGCCGCCGTATTTCTGGACGAGGATGGGCAAAGGCGCCGCCTTCCCTGGTTGGAGACAAAAAAGCGGGGCCCCTCCGCGTGGAAGGAGCCCCGTCGTTCTGCGCCGAGTGCGTCGCGATCAGCTGAAGCCGCGCACGCAGGTGGCCGAGCAGTTGCTCTGGTTGGTGCCGTTGCGCTCGCCGTCGTCGCACGTCTCGCCGTAGTCGAGGTCGATCTTGCCGTCGCCGCAGTAGGGGGAGCGAGACAGGCAATCGACCGCGCAGCCGCCGTAAGAGCCGTCGTTGACGCCGTCGTCACAGGCCTCACCGTGCTCGCCGTCGACCTGGCCGTCGCCGCAGTAGGGGCCCATCGTCGAGCAGTCGGCGGCGCAGCGGCCATAGGCGCCGGTGTTGTAGGCCTCGCCCTGATCGCAGACCTCGCCCAGGTCGCTGTCGACATTGCCGTCGCCGCAGTAGCGGTCCATGTCAGAGCAGTCGCTCAGGCAGTGCTTGGGCGTGCCGTTGAGGTCGCCCTCGTCGCACTTTTCGCCATAGGCGACGTTGGTGCGACCGTCGCCGCAGTAGGGCGCCTGCTTCTTACAGCCGGGCATACAGCCGCCGTAGCTGCCGTCATTGACACCGTCGTCGCACACCTCGCCGTGTTCGCTGTCGACC
>JAFVYB010000101.1 GCA_017500825.1 Myxococcaceae bacterium
CCTCCGCCCCGTCAAAATACACGTTGGCCAAATTAAAATCATCGAATCATTTGGGGGAGCCCGTTTGGGGGAGAAAATGCATTTTTGAATAAATTAAATCGAGCTAATTTAGGTCAAAATCAAATCAAAACAAAATTAAATTGCCCCGCGCTGAAGCGGTCTTTGAATTGCCGTGCGCTGAAGCACAAAAAAACAAAGGTGGGCGCTGAAGCGCCAAAACAAGCAGGTGTGCGTGGACGTGTCAGGGAATAAGTATAAAAAGTCCGCGTCGCGCATTTGTCCGCGAATTTACCCCAGGAGGAGGACGCCATGTCGAACACGCAGCAGATCATTGAAATCACCGAGCGCTATGGCGCTCACAATTATCACCCGCTGCCGGTTGTGATTGAGCGCGCCGAGGGGGTTTGGGTCGAGGATCCGGAGGGGCGTCGTTATTTGGACATGCTGAGCGCTTATTCGGCACTCAATCATGGGCACCGCCACCCGGCGATTGTGCGGGCGCTCAAGGAGCAGCTCGATCGCGTGGCGCTGACTTCGCGCGCTTTTCACAATGATCAGCTGGGGCCGTTCATGGCCGAGCTGGCGGATCTGTGCGGCATGCAGATGGTGTTGCCGATGAACACCGGCGCAGAGGCGGTGGAGACGGCGATAAAGGCCGCGCGCAAGTGGGGTTATGTGGTTAAGGGTGTGCCGCACTCTCAGGCGGAGATCATCGTCTGCGGTGGCAACTTTCACGGTCGCACGGTGACCATCGTCTCGTTTTCAACCGAGGCGTCCTCGCGCGAGGACTTCGGGCCCTTCACGCCGGGGTTCAAGGTCGCGCCTTATGGCGATGTGGCGGCGATTGAGGCCTTGATGAGCGACAACACGGTCGCGGTCCTCGTCGAGCCGATTCAGGGGGAAGCCGGGGTGGTGGTGCCGCCGGCGGGGTTTCTTTCGGCGCTCAGATCGCTGTGCACGCGGCGGCGCGCGCTGCTCATCTTGGACGAGATCCAGACCGGACTGGGGCGCACGGGCAAGCTCTTCGCCCATCAGCACGAGGAGGCGGTGCCTGATTTGATGACGCTCGGCAAAGCGTTGGGCGGGGGGATTTTGCCGGTGTCGGCGGTGGTCGGCTCGCGCGAGGTGCTGGGGCTGTTCAGGCCGGGCGAACACGGCTCGACGTTTGGCGGCAATCCGCTGGCGGCGGCGGTGGGGCGCGCGGCGCTGAGGACGCTCGTGGACGAGAAGCTGGCAGAGCGGGCGGCCGAGATTGGCGCTTATTTCAAGGCGTCGCTGTGCGCGATTGACACGCCGGCCATCGACCATGTGCGCGGCAGGGGGTTGTTGATTGGCGTGGTCCTCAAGCAGGGCAGGGGAGGGGCGCGGCCTTACTGCGAGCGGCTGATGGAGGTCGGCATCCTCTGCAAGGAGACGCATGAGGACGTGATTCGCTTTGCGCCGCCGCTGACGATCACGCGCGAGGAGATCGACTGGGCGCTGGAACGCATCGCGCCGATTCTCGCCGAGTGAGTCTGAACACGCATTCAGCGTTTGGACGCGCGTCTGCCGTGGGAAACGACCTTTTTGGCGCGCTCGGCGTCGTCTCTGGCGCGTTGTCCTGATGCCGCCATCGATTGGGAGACATCGGCGCGCGCGGGCAGAACGTTTGGCGGGGCGCCGCATCGAAAGCGGCCTTTGCCGGGCCTGGAGCCACTGACACAGGAAGGGACCATGAGCGCCTACACCCTCGACATCGTGACCGAAGCGCCGACCGACGCCATCGTCGAGCTCTATCGGGCTGGCGGCTGGTGGGAGGAGTCGAGCGCGTGGCGGGCGATCATCCCGGAGATGATCCGCGGCAGCTTCTGCTTTGTCGTGGCGCGCGGCGAGGACGGCGGGTTTGTCGGCATGGGGCGGGCCATCTCGGACGGCGTGAGCGACGCCTACATTCAGGACGTGGTGGTGTTGCCCGAGTGGCGGGGGCGGGGCGTTGGGCGCGCCATTGTCGAGCGGCTTGTCGCCTTTTGCCGGGAGCGGGGCGTCGGCTGGGTCGGGCTGGTGGGTGAGCCTGGGACCGGGCCGTTTTACGCCTCGCTCGGGTTTGCGCCGCTGGAGGGTTACGCGCCCTGGCTCTATCGCGGGCAGGGTGGTTCTGGCGGCGGTCAGAGTGAGGGGCGAGGGGCGCGGTGAGGGAAGGCGCGCGCGGAAGGGGCGGCGGGCACATCGGCGGGGGATCCCTTCTGACGCGGGGCGATCACAGGTTGCGGGGCGATCTTTGGTGGCGACGGGAAAGCCCTGGCGATGACTTCAACAGCGACATCAGGGGCGGAGGGACGGCGTGAGCGGCGGATCTTCGAAGGCCATGTTCGGCACACACGAATTCAATTTTCTCGGGCTCGGCTTCAAAGCGCTCGAACTCTCGGATCAGGCGCTCGTCGAGCCCATTCTGCGCGCGTATCCGCAGCCGCTCACCGGCTTCACCTTCGCGTCGCTGGCGGCCTGGAACAGCTCGTTTCACTACGCCTTCCACCTCGACGAGGCCCGCGCGCGGCTCATCCTTTCGTTCGGCAATCCCAAGACGGGCGAGCGGCATCTTCTGCAGCCGATTGGGCGCATCTCGGACGCGGACACGGCGGCGCTTCTGGAGGCGAGCAGGGCCCTGACGTATCCGCTGCGCATCGTTGGCGTCAGTCCGCCGTTTTTGGAGTCGCACCCGGCCATTGCCCGCGACTTCGCCTGCGAAGAGAGCCGTCAGAGCGCGAATTACGTCTATCGGACCGAGGACCTCGCCCACCTCAGGGGCAAGCGCCTGTCGAAGAAGCGCAACCTGATCGCGCAGGCCCGTCGCCTCTACGAGTGGCGGGTCGAACCGCTCGACGCCGGAATGGCGGAGGCTTGTCGCGCGCTGGTGCGACAGATCGTCGCCGAGGAGTCGCCTGTCGTCGACGACTCGCTCGAACGGGAGATGGCGGCGCTCGACTTCACGCTCAGGCATCTGGGGGCGCTCGATCAGCGTGGGACAGCGCTCTTCGTCGACGGCGAGCTCGTGGCGTTTGCCATTTTTGAGGTGGTGGGCGGTCAGATGGCCATCGTCCACTTCGAGCGGGCGCTCCGGCGCTTCAAGGGGCTCTACCAGGTGGTCAACCAACAGACGGCGCTGGCGGTCGAGGCGCTCGGCGTGCCGCTCATCAATCGCGAGGAGGACCTCGGCGAACCGGGGTTGAGGCAGGCGAAACTCTCGTATCAGCCGCTGAGGCTTGAGCCATCGCTGATGCTGACGCTGCGCCCGGTTGGCGGCGAGGGGCTGGTTTACTGAGGGGGAAGGCCGCGTGGTTGGGAACCGCCGGCTCGTCATCGACGGTGGGCGGCGTCTGCTCTGCCGCGTTCGCTGTTTCGAAAGTCGGCAGGTTTTACGCCCGCTTCAGCCTTTCAGCGGACGGGCGACGCGCGTGAGGGCCGGGTCTTCGAGGATATCGAGCAAGGGGTTGAAGTAGTCGCTCGCGCGTTCGACCACGCCGTCGAGGCCTTTGCCGCCAGTCTCGGTGCGGGAGATGTCGCCGAATTTGGCCTCGCCGATGGCCGCCATCAGGCCGCTCTGGGCGACCTCTTCGAGCAGTCGCAAAGCCTCGTCGAACACCTGTCGGGCGCGCGCGGCGATCTTGCCGTCGGGGCGGATCTGCACCTCGTCGGCGATGCCATCGAAGGCGCGGTAGACGTAGTCGGCGCCCTTGAGCGCGGCGTAGCGGTCCATCATCAGCGGCGTGTGCATGGCCTCGGTCATCATGCCGAGCAGCTGGATGCCCTGGCCGGTCCACTTGGCGGCGATGTCGGCCATCAGGTCGTAGGCGTGGCTGAAGAAGATGTCGCCCGTCTTGTGCTTGGTCGGCGGCATGTATTTGAGCGGCGCGTCCGGGAAGCACTCGCGCACGAGCAACGCCTGCGCCAGGTCGAGCAGGAACGACTGGGGAATGGCCGGATCGAGCTCGTAGACGTGGCCGATGCCCAGCTGCCAGTCGTCGAGTCCGGCGCGCTTGGCAAAGGCCTCGTTGATGAACTCGCTGGCCACGACCGTGTGCGCGGCCTCGAAGGCGTCGGCGGTCGTCACGTAGTTGTCTTCGCCCGTGTTGATGACGATGCCCGTGGCGGCGGCGATGCGGCGCGAGAAGTATTGGTCGACGAAGGTGCGCCGCATGTTGATGTCGCGGAAGAGGATTCCATACATCGCGTCGTTGAGCAGCATGTCGAGGCGCTCATAGGCGGCGCAGAAGGCGATCTCGGGCATGCACAGACCAGAGGAGTAGTTGGTCAGCTGGATGTAGCGGCCCAGGCGGCGCGACTCCTCGTCGAGGGCGGCGCGCATGATGCGGAAGTTTTCCTGCGTGGCGTAGGTGCCGCCAAAGCCCTCGGTGGTGGCGCCGTGCGGCACGTAGTCGAGCAGCGACTGCGCGGTGGAGCGGATGACGGCGATGATGTCGGCGCCGGATTGGGCCGCGGCTTTGGCCTGCTCCACGTCGTCGTAGATGTTGCCGGTGGCGACGATGACGTATTTTTGCGGCGTGCCCGGAACGCCCAGCTCGTTGCGCAACTGGCGGCGGCGTTCACAGCGGGCGATGAGCTCGTCAAAGGCGGCGCGCGCTTCCTGGCGCATCATCTCGCGCAGCTCGCGCTCTTCTTCGGGACTGGCCGGGGAAAGTTGGTCGATCGGCAGGCGGAGGAGCTTGTCGACAGCGTCGACAGGGCTTTGGGCGCCCATCATGAGCGCGCGTCCCAGCCAATAGGCGGCGCCTTTGTCGAGCACCCCGGCGGCCTGAAGCCTGTCGACGAGCGCGTTGGCCAGCGGCACGCCGCGCGGACCGGCACCGTCAATGCCGTAGAGCCTGAGCACGGTGCGCTCAATCGAGGCGGTGGTGTGGCGGTCGATGAAGTCGAAGACAGGGGCGATGATTTGGGCGGCTTTGGCGCGGGCGTGGGCGATTTGACTCTCGTCGATGAAGCGCTGGGGCATGGCGGCAATGGTCCTCATGGCGGGGATGGTCGGTGGAAGGCGTTGGCGCGCGCTCTCCCTCCAAAAAAGCGACCGCCGGGGCGCCGTTCAGGCCGCCTCGACGGTGGAAAAGCCGCGCGCTCTGTCGGCGGGCCTTCTGGATCGTTCGCGCGGGCAGATCCAGTGCCGTCAGGCGCCTCAGAAGTCCTCGTTTGGCTCTGGCGCCGCGTCCGATTCGCCCTCGCCCCCCTCGCCCTCGTCCCAGACGCACAGGCCGTCGCGGCAGGCGAGATCCGCCTCGCATTCGTCCAAATCGCCGCACGGGCTCGGTTCGAGACAGACGATTTCCTCATGCAGGATCTCGTCGGCGGGCACGCTCGCGTCGCTTTGGGGGTCCCAGCACAGGCGCGTCTTTCCCAGCTCGTCCGACCAGGTCACGCCCAGGGCCAGACAGGTTTCCTTGCCGGCGCACAGGCGCACGCCAACGCCGCTGTCGAGGTCGAATTCGACGCCCCAGCTCAGACAGGTCTCCTCGTCGAGGCACAGGGCCACGCCGACGCCGCCCTCGAACACGTCGCCCAGCGTCACGCAGCGATGGCCGTCGATCTCGGTGTTGAGCAGGCCGTCGCCGTCGTTGTCGTGGCCCACGATGACGCGCACGCCCTCGCCGCCCGCGCAGTCCGGCCCCCAGTAGTCGAGGCGTCGCACGAGGATGTCGCCGTCGACGCCCGCGCTGTCTTCGGGCCCCTCGCCGACCTCGTCGCCGCCGCCGGTGTCTTCCTCGGTTGGCGGCGGTTCGCCCATGTCGATGGGCCGGCAGTCGGGGTAGTCGGGATGTCCGCTCTCGCAGCCCTGGCCAACGCCGTCGGAAAATTCGAGAAGGCAGGCGGGCGCGCAGAGACAGAGGCTCGCGGCCAAAAGGATCGCTGTCGCAGGGGAGGTGTTCATCGCGGTGTGCATGGCGGCAGAAGGTTATTCAAAATCGATGCCAGAGACTGTTTCGACGCGGAGCGAGCTGCGCGACAGCTGCCCCGCGCCTTGCCGGACAGCGCGATAAAATCAATGGATTTCAATAGAATGAATACCCCGGCGAGTTAATTTTAATTATTTTTTTATTTATTATCTTATTGTTTTTGGGGCGTTTTGATTCTTCCCGCGCGGCGTAGATCGCTTTGATAAAGCGAATGGCGTCCGGATAGCGGAAGTTGTCAAATGTAATGGTCGATGATTTGTCGCCTGAGATAAACACTCGCTGGTGGTCGGGATTGTATGAGACAAGGTCGATTTTGGCCAAATCAATGATGGTGAGCTTGTTTAAAAAATAAAGGGAATCTGAGTATTCGATGAGGATGAGTCTTTGGGGCGTGCAGGTGATGAGGTGTCTTGGAAAGGTATAGATGTTTTTACTTTTATCATG
The DNA here is from genome assembly GCA_017500825.1 of Myxococcaceae bacterium. Classification (GTDB taxonomy): domain Bacteria; phylum Myxococcota; class Myxococcia; order Myxococcales; family UBA5297; genus UBA1203. The sequence continues at coordinate 6,384 of JAFVYB010000101.1, forward strand.
AATGTAGATGATTTTTTCATCGTCGTGGAGGAGTTCCTGGAGAAGTTTGATTGGTTCTTCTTTGCGAGGGCTTTTTTCTGTCGTTTCGATGATGATGTTGATTTCCGCGATAATGCTTTCCAGGGTACGCATGATTTTCTCCTGTCGCGGCATGGTGGCCGCTTTTGAGATGGGCGGGAATTTCGCGGCTTAAAAATGTTTCTCCGCGAATCCGACGTTTTTTGACGCCGGATGATTTGTGAAATCGGCCTTATTGAAATGTTGCGGGATGGATGGGGCGGGTGGCGTCGCGACGCGTTTGGGCCATGCCGATGTCAGGATGATTTTGGGTGATTTTGGAGGACGGCCTGGGCGCTGTCGCCTGAAGGCGGGCCGCCAAACCCTGACATCGGTGGCAGGCGAGGCGATCAGTAGGCGGCCAGGACGCTTTCGACGCTCCAGAAATCGCTCGGGCGCTGGCTCCAGTAGTGGACGAGCGGCCCTTCGCCGTTGCGGATGAAGACCTCGTGGAAGCGGCAGTCGGGCGACTGGACGCGGACGATCTGGTGGCCGCCGTGGAAGACCCACTGCCTGCCGTCGCAGTAGGCGTGCTCGACGCGGACGCCCTGGCGCGTCTTGATGTGGAACTGGTCGTGCGGCACGTCCCACGACTCGTCGATGATCGTCTCGATCACCTGCCAGTGGTTGCCCGAGGGGAGCACGCCCTGGTCGAGGTAGAGGCCCGAGTCGTTGGGCAGGCCAAAGACGAGGCAGTGCGGATTCTGGCGCGCGGCGTCCATGAGCTCGCCGAACAGGTGCGGCTCGTAGTGCAGGCGGACCATCACGTTGCGCGCGCAGCCAAAGCCGTCGTTGTTGCCCGGCAGGTTCCAGCTCTTGCGGAAGAGGTGCTGTGCCAGCTGGTCGGCACCGGCGGAGAAGCCCGCGTTGAGCAGGCCGCGCTTCATGCGCTCGTGCAGGATGCGCCCGAATTTGCCCCACTCGCCGTCGAAGCGCTCGCCCAGGTGCTTGTAGCGCTCGATGCCGGTGGTGCTGTAGCCGCCGCCGAGCAGCACGACCTCTGAGTTCCACATCAGGCGCCACAGCTCGTCGACGTCTGACTTCTGCAGGTTGTCCGACCAGAAGAAGGGCACGACCTGAAGCCCGCGGCAGGCGTAGCGCTCGAAGAACCAGCGGAAGTCGTCCCAGCTCTGGTGCTGGCGGCCGACATCCGGCGTCGACATGGGAAGGAAGAGGATGCGGTGGTCGGCCCAGCCATTGAGCGCGCGCTCGGCGAGGTAGTGGCCGTGGATGAACGAGGAGCGCTCGTGGGAGCTGTAGAGCAGGGCGGTGCCGTGCATGGCGTGGTCTCTCTTTCGTCGGGAGGTGGGGCGCGTCGCCTGAATCAGACGCGCGGATGAGAGGGGGAAAGTGGGCGCTGGCCGAAGATCCAAAGCGCCGAGCTGTCAATGTTTGCCCCGCCACTTTTCGCCCCCGCGCCCGCGCGCTATCTGGCCGCCCCTTTGCGCCGGACCCATGCCCCTGGCCCCCGGATCCGAAGTCCAGCCTGGCCGCGCGCCGATTTGGATGGCCGCGCCCCATGGCGGGAACAACGTCGACGCGCGGTTCGAGGCCAGGCGCCGCCCTTTCCCATGCCCCTTCCCAGTCAAGCCCGAACAAAGCCCAAAGCGATGACGCGCTGGCCGCCAGGACAGTCCTTTTGGATGGCGGCGATTTTGGTCGCCCTCGCCTCTGCCGCGCCTGCCCGCGCCCAGTCCCTGCCCGCCCAAACAGCCCCCGAACCGCCAACGGCCGCCCAGTCAGAGACCGCGAACAAGACCCCGCGCCGCGCGCCGGGCGACGAGATGGGCCGGGCTGCGTCAGAGGCGCCTGCCTCTCCTGTGGCGCCAGAGCTCGCTGCGGGGAGCGCCGAGGATTCCCGGACACCCGCGGAGGGCGCGCCATCCCCTGTCGAGGCCACCTTGGCTCCCGACGCGCCAGACACCGCGCCCGCCGACCATCCGGCTGATGAGGCGTTGCCGCGCGTGCCGACCCTGACCCGGGCGCCCGAGCTGATTCAATTCGTCGAGGCGCGCTATCCCGAGGCGGCCATGGCCGAAAAACGCGAGGGCGACGTGGTGCTGCTCGTGGACATCGGCGCCGATGGCTCGGTGACAAACGCCGCTGTCGTTTCGGCCGCGGGCCATGGCTTTGACGAGGCTGCGGTCGATGCCGTGCGCCAGTTTCGCTTTTCGCCGGCTGAGCTCGACGGCGCGCCTGCCGCGGTTCAAATCGAATACGTCTACCGCTTCGTCTTTCGGCCACCGCCTGCGCCCGCCGAGGCGATCGAGGCGGCGTCTGAGGCGGAGATCCTTCCGGTGACGCTGCGCGGCCGACTCGTCGAGCGCGCCACCCGCAAGGCCGTTCCCCTGGCCCTGTTGCGCTGCGCGAGGCTGGAGGATGGGGAAGCGGGCGCCTCGGACGGGAAAATTCAATCGAGCCAATCGACGGATCCCACGGCGTCGGCATCCACAGCGTCGCCGGAAGCGTCCGCGGCAATGACAGGCGCCGCAAGCTGTGGCGAGGGCCTGCCCGAAGAGGCGGACAAGGACGGCGGCTTTGCCATGCGCCTGAGGCCCGGTCGCTATGCCATCGAGGTGCTCTCGCCCGGTCACGAGCCATTCCGGCGCGTCGAGCGCATTCAGGAAGGCGAGGAGCTCTCGGTGACCTACCACCTGATGCCGGCGCTGGGCGGCCACTTCCATTCGGTGGTGCGCGGCGAGCGCGAGCGGCGGGAGGCCACGCGGCGGACGCTGATGCGCGAGGAGTTGCAGTCCGTGCCCGGGACCATGGGCGACGCCATTCGCGTCATCCACAACCTGCCCGGCGTCGCGCGCAGCGCCTATCTCGGCGGCCAGATGGTCGTTCGCGGCGTCTCGCCAGCGGAGACCGGCAGCTACATGGACGGCATCGAGATCCCGCTGCTCTTCCACTTTTTTGGCGGCCCGTCGGTCATCAACCCCGAGTTCATCGATCGCATCGACTTTCTGCCCGGCGGGTTTGGGCCGCGCTACGGACGCGCCACCGGCGGCATCATCGACGCCCACACGCGGCGCGGCACGGCGGAGGGCGTCCACGGCAGCTTCAAGATCGACCTCGTCGACGCGGCGCTCTTTTTGGAGGCGGCGCTGGGCGAGAAGACCTCGATCGCGCTGGCCGCTCGGCGCTCCTATCTCGACGCCATCCTCGCCGCGGTCACGCCCGAGACCGACGCCTTTGGCACGGTGAGCATTCTGCCGCGCTACTGGGACTACCAGCTGCGCCTCGACCACGGCCGCCCCGGCGATCGCGACAGCTTCACGGTCATGTTTTTTGGCTCGGACGACGAGGTGACCGCCTCGACCAGCGGCGGCGCGCGCGATCTCGACCTCGATCTCGGCGGCGACATTGGCTTCCACCGCTTCAAGGCCAGCTGGACGCGCCGCGAAGGGGCCTTTCTGAACGCGCTTTCGACGTTCATTGGCTACGACGAGACAGCGCTCGACACGGCCAGCGAGGGGCTGGACAGCTTCGCGGCGCGCGTCGACCGGCTCGGCGTGGGCCTGCGCGACGAGGCCACCTGGACACTGCGTCAGGGCCACAAGGCGCGCGTCGGACTCGACTTCAAATACGAGCGCACCTGGATTGGCGGCGAGGCGCCCCTCTCGACCGAATACCGGCCGCTGCCCGGCGGATCGTTTCTGACCGAGCCGGTGTCGCTGGAACGCGCTTACGACGCCTTCTTCGCCGGCCTCTACCACGAGTGGGAAATCGGCCTTTGGGGTGGGCAGCTGACGATTTTGCCCGGCGTCCGCTTTGACCTGGCGGCGATCAACGGCCGCGTGAACTGGGCCATCGACCCGCGCCTGAGCGCCCGACTGCGCATCACAGAGGGCACCACGCTCAAGGCCAGCCTCGGCCACTACTCGCGCATGCCGTCGGTCGAATACCTCGACGAGGACTTCGGCAACCCCGAGCTCGGCTTCGCCAAGGTGCTGCAGGCGGCGATCGGCGTGGAACAGAAGATCTGGCGGACGCTCAGCGCCGACGTGACGGTCTTCTTCAACCAGGGCTACGACCGCCTGGCGTCGAGCGACGAGATGACCGCGCGGGGCGATGGCACCTGGAAGGCGACGCGCTACGTCAACGCCGGCCTCTCGCGTGGCTACGGCGTGGAGGTGCTCATCCGTCAGGAGATGACCTCCCGGCTCTTTGGCTGGCTGGCCTACACGCTCTCGCGCAGCGAGCGAAAAGGGCCGGACGAGGCGCGCTACCGCCACAGCAGCTACGACCAGACGCACATTCTGGCGCTGCTCGCCCAATACAGGCTGGGGCGCGGTTGGTTCGTGGGGGCGCGCTTCCGCCTGGTCAGCGGCAATCCCACGACGCCGGTCGCGGGCAGCACCTTCGACGCCGACTCGGGCGCCTACGAGCCCATCACCGGCGAGTGGTACAGCGAGCGGGCGCCCGTTTTTCACCAGCTCGACCTGCGCGTGGACAAGGAATGGACCTTCGAGCGCTGGAAGTTGGGCGCCTACCTCGACATCCAGAACGTCTACTGGGCCGACAACACCGAATACGTGCTCTGGGACTACCGCTATCGAGGATCGACCGGCCTGTCCGGCATGCCGTTTTTGCCGTCGATCGGGGTCAAGGGGAGCTTTTGATGCGTTCGACCACGAGAATCATGAACTCCACGCGCCTTGGCCGCCCTGGTGCCGCCACCGCCCTTTGCCCTGTGTCCGCCGCGTTTGCCGCGCTGCTCTCACTCGTCCTGAGCGCCTGCATCGGCGAGCTCGACACTGCCTCCAGCGTTCACGACCTGCGCGTGCTCGCCCTGCGCGCTGATCCGCCCGAGTGCTACCTCGGCCGCGACGAGCCCAAATTCCGCCTGACCGCGCTCGTGGCCGACGTGGAGGACGGCCTTCTTGTGGACGCGCCGCGCCACTACCGCGTCTCGACCTGCCCGGCGCCCGAGGACAGCCGATGCGAGGGGCTCGATGGCGAGATCGTGCTGGGGGAGGGGAGTTTCAGCGGCGAAGAGTTCGCGATCGAGTTCGCGTTCACCGAGGCGCACGCCCCGCTGCTCGAAGCCGCGCTGCGCGCCGACACCTACCTTGGGTTTGGCGGCCTGCCGGTGCTCCTCTCGGTCAAGGTCTGGCGCGGCGACAGCGTCGAATACGCGGCCAAACGCCTGGTGCTGCAGCTGCCCGGTCTGTCGATCGAGGGCGAGCCTGCCAACGACAATCCGCCCGCACCGCGACTCGTCGTCGACGGCGCGCCACTCGCCGAGGGGGAAGTGATCGAGATCGCCGGACGGGAGCTCTCCATCGATGTCACGCCTGAAGCGCGCGAGGCCAAGCCGAGCTACCGCGTGCCCACGTTCTCGGGCGGCGCGCTCACGCTCAACGAGTCGTGGACCTATGCCTGGCTGACAACGCGCGGCGCCTACGCGCCGGAGACCACCGGCGGCCTCAACCCGGTCTCGCAGGCCGACCTGTCCGCCGAGACGACGCTCGAACTCGACGCGTCGGATGCGCCCGGCGACTTCACCTCGTGGGTGGTGCTGCGCGACGGCCGCGGCGGGGTGAGCTGGACGCGCTTTTCGGGGCGCTTTGTCGAGGTGTCGCCCGAGGAAGGCGCGGCGCCGTGAGGCCACTGGAACGCAGAGGAGGCGCAAAACGCCGCCACGCGTCCGGAAAAGTCGAAAACGCTCCCAGAGAGGCGTAAGGGCGGCCCCCTTCGCAGTGCCCCCCTCCCGTTTCACTCATCCATTCATCAGGAGATGTCGCCGATGGCCGAGCCAACCCATGCCCCCGCCCCACATTCGACCGCGGCGCTCACAGAGGCGGACAAGGCCAAGCGCGTCGAGAGCGCGCGGCATTTTTTGGAGCGCTCCGCGCAGAGTCTGGCGGCGCAGAGCAAGGGCGATTTGAGCCCATCCAAGCGGCGCGAGCTGAACGAGAAGGCCTTCGAGGCGCTGAACGCCTATCTGCTGCTCTACGGCGCGCTGCAGCTCGATGTCGCGGCCGCGGCCTTTTCGCTGCACGAGACGCCATTGGCCCAAGAGGGCGTGATGGCCGAGATCGCCGGGCGACTCCACGCCGAGGGCGCGCGCCAGATCGTCTTTCTCAGGGGCATGACCGCCAGCGAGCTGGCCACACTCTCGGACAACGTGCTGACGCCGACAGCGCAGACGCATGGCACGCACGCCGAGCGCCTGTGGGAAGCGCGCCTGCGGCATGTGCGAATCGAGGCGGCCTGGTCCCGCTCCTTTCCCGGGATGAAGGCGCGCGAGGTGGAGGCCGAGCTCAACCGGCTCTCCAAGCACCTCTTCGAGGAGATGCGCCGCCACGCCCAGGACATGCACCGCTTCCTGCAGCACGACCCGGACGAGACCAGCTTTACCGAGAGCGTGCCGCCGGGCCACGTCGTCATCGTCGGCTGTCCGGCCAGCGTCGAGCTCAAGGCGCGCCTGCAGGACGCGATCGCGCGCGACGAGGCACAGCTCTTTCCCCGGGCGGTGGACGTGCTCTTCCACAGTCTGGCGGCGGGGCGATTCGAGCGCCTGGAGGATTTGGAGCGCTTCCTGGCCGATCTCGTCGACGCGCGCCTCAAGATGCATGACCTGGCCTCGGTGGCGCAGCTCATCCAGCGCATTGAGGCGTTGGAGCACCGCTCAGAGACGGCGATGAACGGCTACCGCCTGCGCTGCTCGCTGCAGGGCGTGCTCTCCAAACCCGATCGCCTGAAGCCAATCTGCGCGCTGCTCGCCCAGGGCAAGTTGCTCGATCCCGAGTCGGTCCGCAGTTACCTCGGCAACCTCGACTCGGACGCCATCGCGCCGCTCATCGAGCTGTTGCCGTCGATTTCGCTGCCCGAGAACCGCGCGATCGCCCGCGAAGCGCTCGTCAGGGCCGGCAAGGGAGCGCCAGGGCTGTTCGTCACCGCGTTCAAATCGGCCAAAGGTGAGACGGCGCGCGACCTCCTGCGCGTCATCGACGCCTGCGACTTTGTCGAAAAATTCGCCTGCTTCGAGGAGGCGCTGCGCGGCCAGCACGGCGATCTCAAAGTCGACGCGCTCGAACTGATCTCCAAGCCGGGCAACATCGAAAGCGAGACGGCGCGCCGCCTGCTGTCGAACGCGCTCAACGCCGGGGACGCTCAAATGCGGCTGGCGGCACTCGAAGGCCTGCGCAAGGTGGGAGACGCGCGTGTGGGCAAGACGCTGCTCGGCGCGATGCAGTCGGCGGTCTTCGACAAGCGCGAGTTTGATGAGCGCAAGCGCTTCTTCGAGGTCCTCGGCTGCCTCAACCTGCCCACCGCGCTTCCCTTCCTCAGCCAGCTCCTCGCCCAAAAGAAAAAGGGCCTCTTCGGCAATGCCCGCCTCCGCGAGGACAAGCTGCTCGCCATCCACGCCCTGTCCCAGATGGCGCTGATCCCTGCCTACAAAATCCTCCAGGGCGCGGCGGAGGACTCGGAGAACGACAGCAAGGTGCGCGAGGCGGCCCGCGATGCGCTCTCCACGATGCGGCAGGCGCTTTCCGGCGCGGCCAAGTGATTTCAATCGCCCGCTTTTGGGGCGGATCCCATTCAGGGCGGCGATGGATGGCCGCCAGAGAGACCCAGCGACATGGCCAGCATTTTTCCGAAGACGGGGACCGGCGCGCAGGATGGCGCCATCAGTGACGCGGCTCGCTTGCACACGCCACAGGCGCTCCCTCGCCAGACGGCTGAAGACGCGGAAGCCAGGCGATTGGGGCTGATCTGTTACGCCCGCGCGGCCTTTTTCGTGCACCGCTACCTGACGGCCAGTGCCGACGAATTGCCGCCGGTCGACGCGGTGACGCGCGTGGTCGAGACGCTCGTCGATTTGAGCGAGACGCAGCGCGCGGCCCTCCTGAGCCTGACGATCGCGCACGGCGAGGCCGACTACCTCGTGTTCCACCATGTCAACGCCATGCTGATGGCCATCGCTTTTGCCCGCGAGCTCGGCCTGCAGCGTTCGCAAATCCGCGACGTGGGGCTTCTCGCGCTGTTGCACGGCGTGGGTGGCGCCCGCCTGCCCAGAGACCTCATCGACCACCCTGGCGCGCTCAACGACGCGGCGCGCGCGTGCCTCGAACGCCTGCCGTGCGAGACGATGCAGCAGATCTTCCGCGAAAAATCGGCCTCGACGGTCGCGCTTAGGCGAATCGTGCTCAGCGACGAGCTCTGCCGTCCCCACGCCACCGCCCGCCGCGACGACAAGGGCGTTTTGCTCGATCTCGCGCCGGCCGCCCCCCGCGGCGTCTACGCCGAGCTGATCTCCATCTGCTGCGCCTTTGACGCCCTGCGCTCGAAGCGCCCCTACCGCGCCGCCTGGCGCGCCGAAGACGCCATGCTCCTGATGTGGAGCGAGCTGCGCGAGCGCTTTGACGCGGATCTGCTCAAGGTCTTCATGCGCGTGATGCTCGTCGAGCCGATCAAGCTGCAGGGAAAGATGGCTTCAACGCTGCGCGTCGGGTGAGTCCGGTGGCGCGCTGCCCCGCGTGGCTGTGAGGCGTGGGGCGCGAGGCTTGAACCGCTCCCGGCGCTATTTGAGCGGGTCGTGTTTGCGCAGCTTGCGGTGGATGAACTCGGCCAGGCGGATGCCGGCGATGAGCTCGCCCTCCAACCCGAGGCCCGGCAGCACCTGGCGGTTGGCGAGGAAGAGATTTTTGAAGCAGGTCCGCTGCGGCAACCCCATCAGGCCGAGGAAGCTCTTCGCTGGCCGCGCAAAGCCGACGCACACGGCTTGTTGACCTTGGCCGGCCGCGAACATGGGCAGGCTTCGCGCGAGGATGTGGCGGTCGAGGAAGGGGCAGACCTCGTCGATGACCGCGCGCTCCAGCTGTTCGGCCGCGACCTTGATCTTGTCGGGTTCGTCGAGCGCCTCCCGTTCCAGGCGGGCCGTGATCGTGAGAACGCGCTGATCCGCGGCCTCGTCGCCCTTGGCCGTCTGGGCGGGCGTGGTCTCGATGAGGATGGGGCCGGCCTCGCGATATTTGGCCGAGAGAAAGACGGCGCGCTCCTGAAGTCCGAGTGGCAGCCCCGAGGCGCGGACGAGCAGGTTGATCGTCAGGCCGACGCGCGTGGTCTTCAGCGGCGCGGCGAACCGCCTCAACCTGGCGGCCTTTTTGTCGGGGAGCAGACCGGCGAAGTCCTGCGCGTCCATGGCGCAGAGGAAATACTTGGCGCGCAGCGGTGAGACGGATCCCTGAAGCGAAAGCCCTTCGATTTTGGAGAACGAGAAGGTGAATTCGCTCACCGGCGTCACGTGGCCCGGACAGCCGAGCACATCGCTCCCCAGGTCGAGCATGCGCTGGCCCAGCTGGGCGCTCAGGCCGAGTTCGCCGCCGGCAAAGGCGTGGGCGCCGCGCAAAAGGTGCGAGAGCGCGCGCTTGTGGCCCAGCTCGTTGTCCTCGTCGAAGGCGGTGAGAAAGCCAGCCAGAGAGAACAGCGCCTCTCGGATGGCGTCGGCCTCTGGCGAAGGTTTGGACTGGGGCGATTCGTCGAGCGCGACGAGGTCGGCCTCGGACAGCGCGGGCGGGCAGAGCGCCTTGACGGCGTGGCGCAGGCGGAAGCGGTCCCAAAACCCCAGCGGCGGAAAGGGCATGGCGGCGCCAAAAAAAGCGTGGCTCTCCTCCGCGGCGCGCGTGGCCTTGTCGAGGAAGCCCGCGACCGCGTCCGTGCCCTTGGGGAAGGCGCGCTCGATTTCCTGCCGCAGCTCGTTGTCGTCGATGGCGTGGTCGAACCGCGCGCCTGGCAGGAGGAATTGCAGCGCGTGGCCCTCGCCTTCCTGCAGGCGGCTCAGGTCGAGGTTGACGCCGAGCTCGTAGAGCGCCTGTTCGACGCGTGGCAGGACGCGCAGCGAGGGCACGAGGCAAGGCCCCAGCGGAAAGAGCGTTCCACCGTGCTCGTAGAAGGGCGCGTGTCCCAGCGGGTCGATCTGCAGGACAGTGAGTCCGCGCTTGGCCAAAAGCGCCGCCGCCAACATGCCGCCCGGCTGCATGCCGACGACGATCACGTCGTAGATGTGGCGCGAGGGCTGCTGCGGCGCGTTCGCGTGTTTCTTCGGGATGGCCGACAGACCGGCGAGAGATGTCTTCTTCAAGACTGGGCTCGGCGAGGTGGGGAAGGGTAGGCGCCATTCGGCGCGGCGGCGATTTCGGGCGGCGCAAAGACTCGGAAAACGCCTTTTTGGGAAGAGGGCAAATCAGGCGCGCCAGCCGTTCGCGCCCATCGAGTCGTGGCTGTCGTCTCAGGCGCGCGGAGGGACGATGTCCTCCTCGGAGAAGGTCTCGATGCCCGCCCGGCCAAGGATTGCCGCGGCCACTCCCCGGCCTTGGATTTTGACCCCGTCGCACTGGACTCGGTGGACGCCGCACGAGGGGCTGCCTTCTTTGAGAGGCGCGCAGGTGGCCCCGTTTGTCTGAATGAGGTCGAGCGCGACGCGTGCACCGCGCGCAAACGCTTCGCTCACGTCCTGTCCAAGCCGATCGACGAGCCGGGCGCGCGATTGCGTGAGCGCTTCACCGTCGCCACCGATGAAGTCGGCCGCCGGTCGCGGGCATCCCAGGCCGCCAAAGAGTTCCGGACAGATGGGCAGGACGCCGCGCGCCAAAAAGGGCGAGGCGATTTGGCCGAAGTGGAGCGCATGCCCTGCGTTCAGACAGCGCGCGTCATCGAAGAGGTCGAGGAGCGCGCGTTCGAGCGCCTGCGGCAGGGGGACGATGGGGCGGCGCAGAAGTGCGTCGAGAAGGGGGGCGGGGGCGGTTCTGGTCGCGCCGTCGTAGCGGCAGCGCACGCCGAGAAGGCAGGCAGAGCAGGCCAGGCGGCTGGCGCGCGCGATCGCGTCGAGAGGGGAGGTGGGTGTCATGGTGTCGCTGAACCTCAAAACAGCACGCTCAGGCCGAGGCGCAGGGAGAGGTGGTTGACGACTTCGGAGCTGACGCGGGCGCGTCGTTGGCGGCGTTCGAGACGCCGCGTTCTGTTCAAAACAGCACGCTCAGGCCGAGGCGCAGGGAGAGGTGGTTGACGACTTCGGAGCTGACGCGGGCGAGGAGGGTTCGCGCGTTGTTTCTCTCGAGGTCGCTGGCAAAGGCACCCGCCTCGCATGTGTTCGCGCCCGCCTCTGACGCCTGAATCGCGCCGAGGTCCGCGTGGGTGCAGCCGTTGATCTCGTCGACGCGCGCGGTGGTGATGAGGTCGTTCAGCTCGACCCGGATGGCGAATCGGTCGCCAATGACCAGGCGCGCGCCCAGCCCGATCGATCCGAGGAAGCGGACGCCGGTGTCTCCAAAGCCGTCTTCGCTCAGCTGCACGCGACTTTGCGCGGCGCCGACACCTGCGTTGAGCACCAGGCTGAAGTGGCCGAGCAGGCTCTCGCCAAAGGCGAATTTGCCGTCGATGGGGACGAGTTCGACGCCAGCCGTGGCGCCGTAAGTGAGCAGAAGCGCGCTGGCCGCCTCTGACTGCAGGCTGGCCTTGTCGACGAGTTCGCCCTGAAAGCCCGACTCCTCGCTCAGGTAGTTGAAGAAGGGCGTCACCTGCACCGAGAGCCGCTCGAAGAGGTGAAAGCCGTAGCCGAGCGCGAGGCCGACATGGCGCGTGAAGGCCGAATTGAGGCGCGCGGTCAGAGGGTAGATCGTGAGTTCGTGGCGTCCCTGATGGCGGCGCGCGTGTGGCTCGACCACATGGATCTGAACGCGATCGCTCTGTGGCGGCGCGCCGGTGATCGCTTCGAACGTCGGGCTTTCTGAATCGCTGTCCGTGTCGCTCGTTCCTGTCACGCCGATCGTGTCGGGCGCGGCGAGGGCGAACGAGGACGCGAGGACGAGGGCAAAAAAAGGGCTCATGGCGGCGGGCTCTGCGAGCGCTCAGAACGAGAGGGTGGCGCCGATGGTGACGAGGACGAGGTGGGTCAGCCCGGGACTGGACGCCTCGGTGCCCATGTCGCCGGGGGTGAGGCGGTCGATGTCCACGCGGTGGCTGTCCATGAAGAAGCGATCGCCGACTTCGACGTTCAGGCTGACGAGGCGGGTCAGATAGAGGCGCAGGCCGATGGCGCCCATGAAGAGCGGCTTGAGGGAGGTCTCGGAAAGGCCCTCGATCACCAGGCTGTCGCGGTTCAGGCCGCCGATACCCACGCCGGCGGTCAGGTAGAGCCCGAAGTGAACCGGCAGCGCCGAGAAGAGCGACAGCTTGCCGTAGACCGGCATCCAGCGCCCCAGGGCGAGCGCGCTCCATCGCAGCGTCCACAGGTCCTCGAAGTCGTCGACAGTGCGGAAGCGGACAGTCGGATCGCTCGAACGGATGGCCTGCGCGGCGTCGAGGGCGGTCTGCGTGTGGTCGGAAAAGGCGTAGGTGGCGCGCAGCTGGAGGGCCCAGGTCTCGGTCAGGTTCCAGCCAAAGGCGGCGTCGAGCGCGAGGTGGCGCGTCAGGTGGTTGACCGGCGTCGTGCCGATGGCGAGCGCGGCTTCGAGGTTGCCGTCGTTGACGAAGAGCCGATGGCGCACGACGGCGGGCTGTTTCTCGTCGGTCTTCTCCTCTGCCCAAGCCTCGGCGCACACGAATGGGGAGGTGCCGACGACGAGGAGCGCGGCGATGGGCGCGAGGCAGTGGGCAAAGGGGCGTCTCATGGCGTGGGGGGCAAAAAAAGGCGCGTGCGCCTAGCACGGCCAAGGGAAGCGTCAATGCGTCGCGGGCCCGGGACTTCTGGCGCGCTTTCTGGCGGGGCAGGGCGCGGTCTTTGGGGTTGGCCGTGAGCGTTGGGGGAAGGGAACGGTCCGCGCTGTGTCGGGACTCATGGCGAATGGCGCAGCGTGGCCACGCGTAGGACCTTGTCGCGGCCAGGGTTGGGCGCCTCGCCGCCGGGGTTGACCTCCAGTCGCGCCAGAACGCGCAGCGCCGCCTTCAAATGCGCCTGTCCGCTTCCGGGCAAAAGGAGATCGCCGCTCGCGCAGATCCCCACCTCGTGACCGCTGGCGACAAGCTCGCGCAGCAGCGCCGCCGCGCTCTGAACGTCTTGTTCCAGATCCTCGGGCGAGGCTGTGGCGTTGTCGACGAGGAGCAAGAGTCGGGGCGCGCGCTCCTCCTCCCGTTCGGCCACGAGAAACCGCCCCACCGCCGCGCTCTTGCGGAAGTGAATCCGCCGTCGGTCGTCGCCCGCCGTCATCTCGCGCAACTCAAAGAGATCCGTGCCCTGTCCGGCACGCGCGCTGGGCCGCTCGCCTCCACCGCCCAGCCGAGTCAGCGCCTCGCCGCTCGCAAGACAGCGTCTGGGCAGGACAAAGATGTCGTCGACCGCGTCGAGCTCGCGCGACTTCTCGAAGAAGCCAAAGGGAAAGCTCGTCGACAGGCGCAGGCGTCTGGGCGTGAAGTGGCCGCGTCGCGGGGCCATGGCTTCGACCGAGATATCGGCCTCGGAAGCCGCGCCCAGGTGCAGGCAGAGCGCTTTGGCGCCCTTGGTTGTCGTCGCCTCCGGGCGCTGGACAAGGCCGTTATTAGACGGCTGTCCAATGTTGTGGCCGCTGTTTTTAGACGCCTGTCCAACTTCTTCGCCGTTGTTTTGAGACAGCCGTCCAGTTTCAGGACGAATCGCTGCCTGGGAGGCCTGCGGCGGCCGCGTTGTTCCGCGATGGCCGGTGGGCCGCGGGGTCGGATTCGGGCTCGCCAGAATCGGCGCCTCCACTTCCTCGACCGTCAGGGCCAGCGAGGGCCAGGCGCGCTTGTGGTTCGTCAGGCGGTAGGTGACGAGAAATGGCTCCTCCGCCACCGGATCGCGCTCGATGCGGCGCGTCACGCTCACCCCTCTGAGCGCGCTCTCGGCCAGAATGCCGGAGATGATGATGACCGAGAGCAAGAGGCCGAGGATGAGGAAGAGCAGGTTGTTGCCGGTGTTGAGCGCGGCCAGTCCGACGCCGAGGGTGAAGACGACGTAGAAGACGCCGTCGCGCGTGAATCGCAGCTTGCGCAGGCTCTTTCGCCAGCGTTCGCGGGCAGAGCCAGGAGGCGAAGGGGCGTGGACGGCGTCGGATGGCGGTGTTCCGGCGTTGTCATCCCTGGACGCCGTCGTTTGGCGCCTGCTCATTCGGGCAGCTCGACGCGTTCGAGGAGCGACTCAATGACGCGTTCTGACTCGGCCCGCGCGGCGAGCCCGTCGATCGGCCCCGAGGCGAGAAGGACCCGGTGCGCCAGGGTGGCCACGCTCACGGCGCGCACGTCGTCGGGAAGGAGAAAGTCGCGGCCATCGACGAGGGCGTGCGCTTTGGCTGCCGAGGCGAGCGCCAACAGCCCGCGGGTGGAGGCGCCAACGCTCAAGAGCCTCGTCTGACGCGTGGCCTCTGTGATGCGCGCCAGGTAGTCGGCCAGCGAGCTCTCGACGCGCACGCGCTGGGCCATCCGCTGCATGGCGATGAGCGAGGCGGCGTCCAGGGCGGGCTGAACACGGTCGAGGACGCTGAGTGTGGCGTCGCGCGAGGCGACGAGATCGCGCTCGACGTGCGGCGGCGGGTAACCGAGCGAGAGGCGCAGGAGGAAGCGGTCGAGCTGCGAGTCGGGCAAAGGGTAGGTGCCGCTCTGATCGATGGGGTTTTGCGTGGCCAGGACGATGAAGGGGCGCGGCAGGGGGTGCGACACGCCGTCGACGCTGACCTGACGCTCGCTCATCGCCTCCAGCAGCGCCGACTGCGTGCGCGGCGGGGCGCGGTTGATCTCGTCGGCCAGAACCACCTGCGCGAAGACCGGCCCGGGACGAAACGAGAAGCTCGCCTCTCTGGGATCGAAAATCTGGGCGCCGATCACGTCGCTGGGGAGCAGATCGCTCGTGAACTGGACGCGCGCGAAGTCGAGTCCCAGCGCGCGGGAGAGTGCCTGGGCCAGCGTTGTCTTGCCCACGCCCGGCAGGTCTTCGATGAGCAGGTGTCCGCCGCCGACGATGGCGCACAGCGCGAGACGAACCGCCGCCTGCTTGCCCTCAATCGCCTTGCCGACCTCGACCGCCACCCGCTGAAGCCTCTGCCCAGCCTCGACCGCGTCCTTCAGTTCGCGCGACTCGCTCATCCGATGCCGTCCTTCCTGACGCGATAACCGCGTCGCGCCCCTCTCAGGGCCAGAGCGCGATCCATGCCTGCAACAGCGCCCGCGCGTAGAGCCCGGCGCACACGTCGTCCATCACGTTGCCCACCGCGTCGTGGCGCTTCTTGTCGAAGTGGGAGCAGGGCCACGGTTTGAGGATGTCGAAGAGGCGGAAGAGGACGAACGCGGCCAGGAGGTTGATCGGCTCGGGCGGCAAAAAGGCCATCGCCACCAGGTAGCCGGCGATCTCGTCGCTCACCACGCGCCCGTCGTCGCTCGTGCCAAAGCGCGCCTCGGCCACGGCCGCCGCCCGCACCGCGAGCCAGATGAACCCGAGGATGAGAAGCACCTGCGCCACCGGATGCGCCGCCGACAGCGCGATCGCGAGAGGAATGCCGATGAGCGTGCCCACCGTTCCCGGCGCCTTGGGCGAGAGCCCGGCGCCAAAGCCGATGGCCAGGGCAAAGAGCGCGCGCCGCCTCCAGCGCCTCAAGGCCGGTTCCGAGTCCGCCCGCGCCGCCTCCACCGCGCCTGCTGGCGATTCTTCAGAAGAGGGCTTCGCCGTCTCAGGCTCGGCTGCCGCTGTCGCTTCAGCGCCGGCTTTTTCGGTCGCGCTTTGGGTCCGCACCGCCCGCGCCTCCGCCGCCGCCATCGCTTCTGTCTTTGTTGTTCCGTCCTCGTTGGCCGTCATGGCGAACCTCGCAGGGCAGGGGAGAAGGGAGCTGGCGGGACTTGTCGCCTCGACGCCGGGCTCTCCCAAAAAGGCGCGCGCCATACACCGCTCCTGCCGCCTGTCCCCGACTTTCTCGTCAGCGCTGAGACCTTCACGCGCCGCCGCTTGCCGCGCTGTCCATCACGCGAACGCCAGCGCTTCGATGGCCGCTTCATGAAATCTCGGTCGAAACTCGCGGATCGCCTCGTTGCCGCGCCGGGGATGGACGCGGTTGGTGAGGAGCGCGACGGCGACCTGGCGATCGAGGTCGATCCACAGACTCGTGCCGGTGAATCCGGTGTGCCCCACCGCCCGCGAGGCCGCGATGCGCCCGCCCGCCGACGAACCAGTCTGCGAAGGCGTGTCAAACCCGAGCGCGCGCGTGCTTCCCGGCGTCCTCCTGTCGCGCCGCATGACCTCCTGCCACAGCGCCACCGACGCCAGGCGATGCGCCCCCTCCATCTCCTCCAGCACCCGCTCGCCAAAGAGCCCGACGCCACGCGCCGTCCCAAACAGCCCCGCGTGGCCCGCCACCCCGCCCGTGACAAAGGCGTTGTCGTCGTCCACCTCGCCCAATCGCGCCTTGGGTGGCTCGCCTGTCGGCATCGGCACCAGCGCTTCCTGCCCCTGCGCCGGCTCGCGCGGTCGAAAGAGCCCGGTGGCCGCGATGTTGGGCGCCTCACTCGGCGTCGCTTCCCCCTGAATCGTCGCGTCCCTGGCCTGCGCGCCCGCGTCGCCCTCCGTCTGTGGCGGCATGAAGCCGAGCTCGCCCGTCAGATCGAGCCGCGCGTAGACCTCGTCGCGCACAAAGTCGTCGAGTTTCGCCCCGCTCACGTGCGCCACCACCTCGCCCAACGCGATGAAGCCAAGGTCGCTGTAGACCGCCTGCTGCCACGGCGACCGCTCCAGATCCGCGCCCGCGACACCCCTCAGAACACAGTCGCGCCCCAGCGCCACGGCCAGATCCAGCGCCTGACGCGTTCGCCCGCTTTTGGGGGCCATGAGCGCCTGAGAAGCCTCGCCCCTGAGCGCGTCGAGAAAAAACGGCTTCCACGCCGGCAGCCCCGAGGCGTGAGCGAGCAACATGCGCAGGGTCAGATCGCCTTTGCCGCGCGCGCCGAACGCCGGCCAAAAACGCGTCACGCGATCGTCGAGCCGCGCTTCGCCCGCGTCCACGAGCAAAAGCAGCGCCGGCAGCGTGGCCAGCACCTTGGTCAGCGAGGCCAAATCAAAACGCGTCGCCACGTCGACACCGGGCCCGCCCAGCCACCGCTCGCCACAGGCGCCCAGATGCAGACACCTCTCCAGCCCGAAAACCGCCGCCGCCGCCCCGGGAAAGTCGCCCGCCTCGACACCCTCGCGCACAAGCCGCGTCAGACTCGCCATCTCGCGCATCACATCCTCCTCGTCGCGCCTTCGCCAGCCGCGCCCGCGCTGTCGTTCGACCGTTGGAACCGCCCCTGACTCAAGCCTGCTCCGCGAGCCGCACGCGCTCGACCACCGGCAGCGCCCGTCCCAGAAACCGCGCGCCCACCGAGGCGAAGATCTCCGGCTGATCCGTGACAAAGCAGCGGTGCCGATTCGCGCTTGCGTCCCCGTCCCCCTCTGGCGCGTCCCAGCCGCGCTCACAGAGCAGTCGCTCGACCGCCAGCGCCGTGGCCTCTGCCGAATCGACGAGCGTGACGCGGCCGCCAACCACCTCGGCGATGGCCCCCTTGAGCAGCGGGTAGTGCGTGCAGCCGAGCACCAGCGTGTCCATCTCAAACCCCTCGAACGCCGCGAGATGCCGCGAGGCCACCGCGCGCGCGATATCGCCGTCGACCCATCCCTCCTCGGCCAGGGGCACAAAGAGCGGACAGGCCACCGCGCAGAGGTCCACATCCCGCCTCAGATCGCGCAACGCCCGCTGATACGCCTCGCTTTGCACCGTCGCCCGCGTGCCGATGACGCCGATGCGCCCGCTTTGACTCGCCGCGATCGCCGCCCTGGCCCCAGGCTCGATGACGCCAATCACCGGAATGTCGAGCCACTCTCTGAGAGATGCGAGCGCCAGCGCCGAGGCCGTGTTGCAGGCCACGACGAGGATCTTGATGTCCTGCCCGAGGAGAAATCGCGCGTTGTCCGCCGAGTAGCGAATCACGACCTCTGCCGAGCGCTGGCCATAGGGCACGCGCGCCGTGTCGCCGAGGTAGACCGTGCGCTCATGGGGCAGCCGCGCCTGAATCGCCTTGAGCACCGTGAGCCCGCCCACGCCGCTGTCAAAGACGCCAATCGCCCGCCGCCGCATCGCCTCGTCCCGCTCGCACAGCGATCCCCTGTCCGCCACCTGTCTCTTCGCCTGGCCCATCGACATCGCTTCGTCTGCCTCGTCCGCCGCCCCCAACGGGCCGCGCTCAAAAAGGGGGGCGCCTCCTAGCCCTGACCCGCATCAGCAGGTGCAAAATTTTTCATGCATCGCGCCGAGGCCTTTGCGAGCGCCTCGCCTTTTTCATGCATCGCGCCGAGCTCATTTCCCGCGCCGCGTCCGGTGTGGCCCCAAACTCGCCTGCGCGTCAGACCAGCCAGACCTGCCTCGCCCCACGTCCAAAGGCGCGCTCTGCCGCCAGATTCAGACTCCGCGCCGCCAGCGCTCGATGTCCGGCGGCCCGCCCCCACCTCAAAACTTCTGCGCTTTTCCGCGGCCGCGTTTGGAGTAGGAGGCCGCCGCTTTTCGATCCTGCTCCTTTGTCAGGGCGCTGGAGCGAATGAAGCAATGAAGCGATGTGAACCGCGCGCTCGACAGTCGGGCGCGTTTTTCGGCGCGGCCCCCACGCGCCAGAAGCGAGGATTTCAGATGTCGATGAAGCAAAACGGCCTGGCTTTGGCCCTAATCGCGATGACGAGCGCCGCCTGCGCGCACAGCCCGGCCCCAGAACCTGCCCCGGAAGCCGTCTACGTGGCCCCGGCGCCTGCCCCAACCGCCGCCCCCGAAGAGACGATGCTCGCGCGCGTCTATTTCCTTTCCGAGGCCAACCTTCAGGCCGGCGTCGACCCCCTGCTCCTCTCGGTCGACCGCGTCGTCTCCAAGGTCACCCCCGCGCGCGGCGTGCTCGACGCCATGTTCCAGGGACCGACCGACGCCGAATACGCCCAGGGCCTCGTCTTCGTCTCCTCTGGCGCCACCGGCTTCCAGCGCCTGCGCGTCGAAAACGGCGTGGCCCACGTCGAACTCACCGGCGGCTGCAGCAGCGCCGGGTCGAGCGTCACCATCGCCAACCTCATCACCGCCACGCTCAAACAATTCCCCAGCGTGATGCATGTCAGGATCTATGACGCCAACGGCCAGACGCAGAATCCCAATGGCCCCGGCGACTCCATTCCGGCGTGCCTGATGCCGTAAAAGTTTTTTATTGGTGAAAGTTTTAGTTTTTGACGCGCTTTCAGTTTGAGCTGGAAGCGCGTTTTTTTTGCGCGCTCAAATGTGGTTTTGCTCAAATGCTGTTTTTGTAAGATGCGTTTTGACTCAGACATGGCGCCCAATCAGGTGTTTCAGTGGACGGCTTTTGTTGATTTTTACTCACCAAACGCCCGCCTGTTGTTCAAAATCCCGCGTTTCTCCCAAAATTTTCCCCCAAATGTGTTTCCCCAAATGATTCGCTGATTTTGATTTCGCGAACGTGTATTTTAACGGGGCGGGAGGCGTTGGAGGGCAGGGTGGGGCGGGCGGGGCGGGTGGCCGCAAAATTCATGCCAATTTTGGAATGTTCAAAAAAATGCTTTGGCGCGACCATTTCAGGACGCGTTTTTGAATAGTTTTTTTGTGTTTTGAGGCGCGACATGCAAACAGCGCGTTTTCTGTTGAAAACAACGCCAGAACAGATGTTTTAAGACGCGGCGCTTGATTGTTTTTGTGATTTGCGCGCGGCGTTTTGTGCCCGCTTGGGCGCCTGTTTGGTTTTGGCGCGGCTTTTATGGTGTTTGTTTTTCGGATAAACGCGCCTTTTTCAAAGGTTTCACCCGTTGCCCCAAAGACCGGTGTGTTAATTTATGATACGATCGCGGGCGGGAATGGGGCTTTTGGGCTTAAAACTGACGGTTAGATATGAATTTTCAATTTGGAAGGCAGATGCGGTTGGGAATGAATGCCTCATTGTTTGAAAACCATGTCTTTTTTTTTGGGGGGGGGGGGGATCAAAACATTGTCCCTTCAATCGCCCCACAAAAATCGACGCCGCGAACAAGCACAAACGGCCACAAATACCCTCTTAAGGACCGATTGACTTGCGAGCGTCAGACCCACCCACCCCAAAAACACACATAAACATACGACAACTTACCGGAGGCGGGACTCGAACCCGCGCTGGGGATACCCCAAGGGGATTTTAAGTCCCCTGCGTCTACCAACTCCGCCACTCCGGCGCGCCAATTTGGCGAGGGGCGCGCCTTTCGGCCATTGGCGCCTGCTTGTCAATAGATGAAAACCGCCCATTTGTGGGCGTTGTCTTCGAGCGGCCAACGCGCGGTGAGCGCATTTTTGCGGATTAGATTCAGAGGCGTTCGGGAAGCCCGTGACAGCTCTTGCTGCGAAGCGTCGTTTGGCGACGTTGGAACCCCGGGAGAAGGGCTGGCGCGTCACGTCACGTCTTTTTTGCCAAAAGAGTCGTTTGACAAGGTGATCGCGGTGGTTAGCTTATGCGCCGTTTTGGCGGGGGGATGTGAAAAACTCCTTTAATTTCGCGAGGTTACGAACGATGGCAAAGATTATTGGTATCGACTTGGGCACCACCAACAGCGTGGTCTCGGTGATGGAAGGCAAGGACCCTGTGGTCATCGCCAATGAAGAAGGCGCGCGCACAACGCCGTCTGTCGTGGCGTTCACCAAGGATGGCGAGCGCGTTGTCGGCCAGGTGGCCAAGCGCCAGTCGATCCTCAATCCAGAGCGCACCATCTATTCGATTAAGCGCTTTATGGGTCGACGCTTTGACGAGGTCGGCGAAGAGATGCGCTTGGTGCCCTACAAGGTCGAGCGCGGCCCCAATGGTGACGCCCGCGTGGATATCGATGGCAAGCTGTTCAGCGCGCCTGAGATTAGCGCCCAGGTGCTTCTCAAGCTCAAGCGCGCCGCGGAGAACTACCTCGGTGACAAGGTGACCGAAGCCGTCATTACTGTCCCGGCCTATTTCAACGACGCCCAGCGCCAGGCGACGAAGGACGCTGGCGAAATCGCCGGGCTCAAGGTGCG